>NZ_JBFRGF010000031.1:0-99961 GCF_052115205.1 Arthrobacter sp. 2RAF6
CGCTCCTCCTACCGCGCCGGACGCCTCTGGGCCACCGCGATGCGCAAGAAAGGCCGCGAAATCCCCGCCCACCTGGCCCACATCGCCGAAGGCATCCAGGACTCCGGCACCACCCGCCAGGAAGCCCGCACCCTCCTCGCACACCACGCATAGCACGTCGGCTAAAGCACGGTCAAAGGACCGGACCCGGGACAAATCCGGCGTCCGGTCCTTTGGCATAAATCACGTAGAATTAAGGCACTATGGCGAAATCCCCTGATTCCAGCAACTCGACAACATCGGCTGCCGACGCTCCCAAGCGCGGCTTGTTTTCCCGCAAGCCCAAGGAAGCCAAGGCCAAGAAGCCGAGCCAGCTGAAGCAGATCGGCGAGGTCTTCAAGATGACCCGCCGCAACGACCCCATCGTCGTGTGGCTCATGCTGCTGGCGTTCCTTGGCGTCGTTGCTGTCAGCCTCGTCGTCGGGCTCCTCCTGAGCAACTGGGTCACAGGCCTGATCATCGGCATCCCCTTGGGCCTGCTGGCAGCTGTCTTCATCCTCTCGCGCCGCGCGGAACGGGCTGCCTTCGCGCAGATCGAGAACCAGCCCGGAGCTTCCGGTGCGGCTTTGGGGACCCTGCGCCGCGGCTGGATCACTGAGGACCAGCCAGTCGCCGTCAACCCGCGTACCCAGGACGCTGTCTTCCGCGCCATCGGCCGTCCCGGCGTCGTGCTGGTCAGCGAAGGACCGTCGCACCGCGTCAAGCCGCTGGTTGACGCGGAGCGCAAGAAGCTCGCCCGTATCCTGCCGAACGTCACCATTCACGTGATCGAAAGCGGTCGCGGCGAAGGCCAAGTGCCCATCAGCCAAATCGCAAAGACCATGAACAAATACAAGAACGAGCTCACCAAGGTTGAGGTCGGCGCGGTCAGCAAGCGGATCTCTTCGCTAGGCAACCGCCTGCCGATCCCCAAGGGCATCGATCCCTACAAGGCACGCCCTGACCGCAAGGCAGCACGCGGACGCTAACCAAGACGACAGCCGCCCGTTCCTGGAATCTCCAGGAACGGGCGGCTTTTTTGTCCGCGTAAATGTTACATCCGAATGAGGATTGTGTTCATGGCCCTGTCGTGGAGGCCACGCTGGTCGGGATCGAAAACAACCGCAGGAATCACCAGGCACAGGAGGATCGTCCTGACCAGGGCAGCCAAGGGTCCTGCCTGTGTTCCTCCGAGCCGTACCACGTGGATACCGGCAACCCGGTGTCCGATGCTGTAGCCCAGCGTGCCGATGAGAAGGATCTGTTCCACCGCGAAGACGGCGAGTGTCGCCCACTGGTTGCCACCGAAGGCAAAGTTGCTGATCACCAAGGCAATGACCCAGTCGATGCAGATTGCCAGGATGCGACGGCCGGCCCGGGCCATGGAGCCGGGGCCGGACTCGGGCAGGCCGAGCCGCGCTCCCGGGTACTTGGAGATTCCGGACGTGTCCGGCCCTGTGAGCCATGAACCAATATCTTTACGATCAACCACGCTTCAAGCTTACGGCTTCACCATCGGATGGTTGGCGGTGGTGGTCGCAGGTGGTGGAACGTTCACAGTGTTCGCAAGGAAACAGACACACAGGCGTAAGACATAGACTGGCACTGCAGTAGACCAGTAGCGTTTACACGGCAGGCAGTTCTGTAACCTGCCCGAAACAATACTGACACTCCGGGGAAATCCCATTTCCCTATGGTTGGAGAAGTTGCTAGCCGCCGCATCAGGGATACTTTTTTGTTTCCCTGCTTTCGGTTTGCGCTGGACCAGACGGCCCCAGGGCCTGTTACCTGTTATGCGTTAGGAGCATAGATGTTCAAGACTGCGGACGAAGTCCTCAAGTTCATCAAAGACGAAGACGTTAAATTCGTCGATATCCGCTTCACCGATCTTCCGGGCGTCCAGCAGCACTTCAATGTGCCGGCCAAGAGCGTTGACGCTGACTTTTTTGTCAACGGCCAGCTCTTTGACGGATCTTCCATCCGCGGTTTCCAGGGCATCGCCGAGTCCGACATGCAGCTCATTCCGGACGTAACCACGGCCTTCATCGATGCCTTCCGCATCGAAAAGACCCTCGCGCTGAACTTCTCCATCGTGAACCCCCGCACGGGAGACCCCTACCACCGCGACCCGCGCGGCGTGGCCGAAAAGGCCGAAGCTTACCTGGCCTCCACCGGCATTGCGGACACGGCATTCTTTGCTCCCGAAGCTGAGTTCTACGTCTTCGACAACGTCCAGTTCGAATCCTCCCCGCAGGGTTCCTTCTACAAGGTCGACTCGATTGAAGCCCCGTGGAACACGAGCCGCGAAGAAGAAGGCGGAAACCTCGGTTACAAGACCCCCTTCAAGGGCGGCTACTTCCCGGTTTCCCCGGTTGACCACCAGGCTGACCTCCGCGACGCCATGTGCCTCGCCCTGGACGAAGCAGGCCTCGAAGTCGAGCGCTCGCACCACGAAGTCGGCGCCGCAGGTCAGGCTGAGATCAACTACAAGTTCACCACGCTGGTGCACGCTGCTGACGACCTGCAGAAGTTCAAGTACGTCATCAAGAACACCGCGTGGGAGTACGGCAAGTCCGTAACCTTCATGCCGAAGCCGATTTTCGGTGACAACGGCTCGGGTATGCACTGCCACCAGTCCCTCTGGAGCAACGGTGACCCGCTGTTCTACGACGAGAAGGGCTACGCCGGCCTGTCCGACACCGCACGTTGGTACATCGGCGGCCTGCTGAAGCACTCCTCCGCTGTGCTCGCCTTCACCAACCCGACGGTCAACTCCTACCGCCGACTGGTCAAGGGCTTCGAAGCTCCGGTCAACATGGTCTACTCGCAGGGCAACCGCTCCGCCGGCATCCGCATCCCGATCACGGGCTCCAACCCGAAGGCCAAGCGCATCGAGTTCCGCGCTCCGGACGCCGCCTCCAACCCGTACCTCGCGTTCGCCGCCCAGCTCATGGCCGGTATCGACGGCATCCGCAACCGCATCGAGCCCCCGGCTCCGATCGACAAGGACCTGTACGAACTGCCTGCCGAGGAAGCCAAGGACATCCCGAAGGCTCCGGGCTCGCTTGAGGAAGCACTCGAGGCCCTGCGCGAGGACAACGAGTTCCTGCAGGCCGGCGGTGTCTTCACCCAGGACCTGATCGACACCTGGATCGAGTACAAGTACGAGTACGAGATCCGTCCGCTGTCGCTGCGCCCGAACCCGTACGAGTTCGAGCTCTACTACGGCGTCTAGTAACACCGCAAGAGGCACATGGAGGGCCACGGTTCATTTTGTGAACTGTGGCCCTTTTCCTTTTAACGTCCACAGACGCTAAAAGCGTCGACAGGCGCAAGCCCACAAAAAAGAACGGCCGTGTCCGTTAAGACACAGCCGTCCTTTTGTAAAGGCCCCGGATCGCCGGGGCCGGACCCCCAATTTTTCCTACACCCGCCGGCGCCCGCCAATCAACCTGAAGAGGAAGACGACAATCGCCAAGACGATCAGTATCGGGGCGATCCAGAGAAGGAATCCCAGGGCCTTGACAGTTCCGCCAATGATAAAGAAAAGGATCGCGATGACCGCGACGATTCCGAGGATGACATTCATGATGTACCTTCCGTTTCAGTCGTAAACATTCTGATGATTGCCTTTATCGCTGTGCAAACCTCAGCAACCTTACTGTAAGCATGCTTATTATTCCAATCCGCCAACACCACCTCCCCGCCAAACCTTCGCTCACCTGACAAGGCCCCGGACGACTACTCCAAGCCGCTGCAGTTGCTGGCCCGAGCCATCCGCTTCGTTGACCCATCAGCAATAGGGCCGTGGAATACCGGAGCCGTCCCGAGTTGAGCGAAGCCCAGCCCGTCTGACGCTCGCTCACGTATGTTGCTCTTTCCCGGGACGCTCCCTCACCAATGACCCCCTTCCCCCAAACCACCGCTCACCTAAATTGAAGAACATGTCCACCTTGAGGTCATAGCTGCAGGAGCGTTGCCCAGATGGACGGCCTAAGTGAGCGAGCGTCCGGCCAAACACCCACACGCGTGAGCGAGCGTCCGGCCAAAACCCCACACAAGTGAGCGAGCGTCCGGCCTGCGCCGCGGCGCCGCGACAGTGGCGCATTTCCGCATTTCCGCATTTCCGACCAGACCGGGCATATGTGCTCAGTTCTGCCAGTCCGAAGACCCTGTCGCCGCCGTGGACGTCGTGGTACGTTCAGCCTGATCAGGATGCTCAAGAGAGTCCTCATCCCTTCCGGCTCCTGACGCAACTTCTGAAAGCGGAGGCATACGATGACAACCTTGATGATCTTCCATGAGGTCGACGACGTTGAGCACTGGCTCAGCTCACCGAAACGGGAAGAAATCTTCGGGCCCCTGGGCTTCACAGTTCGAACCTTCGTCGACCCCGGAAAAACCAACCGTGTTGGTTTAATCGTCGAAGTCCCGGACATGGAAACATTCCAGCGGATGATGGAGTCCGAAGTCGCGGCCGAGGCCATGAAATTCGACGGCGTGCGCCCGGAAACGATCGTGACGCTCGTCGAGTCCTAGATACGGCCTAGCCGCCGAAACCCCGGTACATAGTCCATTGCGGACCGGAGGAACCACCCAGGTACCTGCCCGTCTGGAGAAAACCCGCTTTTGCGTATGTAGCCTGGGCGGCGGGATTGCGTTCGTTAACCGAAAGTACGACGCCGTCCTGCCCGCCGCCCAGCCTCGCTGTCAGCTTCTGCGCTTCCCGGGCCGCAGCTACAGCCGACAGGGAGCCTAGGCCCCTCCCCTGGCGCGTCTGGTCGATCAGGAACCCGCGCAGGAGCCACGCGGAATCGTCGTCGGGCCATCCAGCCAAGGTCGCGGCACCGGCCTGCAAGGTGAAGACTCCGACGGCGGCACCGGCCGCTTCGATCACGTACGGCAGGCGGCTTTCGTCTTCGAGGCCCATGAGCATCATCTTGAACGGATCCCCGACGAAGTCTTCCTGCCCCGCGGCCAATTCCATCGCCGCGACGTCGCCGAGCTTGATGGCGCGGGCATCGTCGTCGAGATCCTTCAAGGGAATGAGCCACACGGTTTCCAGCATCCTTCGAGCTTAGCCGCCTCCGCACTGCGCGGGGCGGCTGGAGCGGGAGCTCACTGGCCGTAGAAGTCCTTCTCAAACACGGCCCGGGTCCGCCGGCTCAGGCGCAGATAATCCTCCTCGAACACCGCGGCTTGCCCGGGAGCGTAACCACACCACCTGGCAACGGCCTCCAGATCCCTGCGGGATGCCGGGAGGAGATCGGATGCACGCCCGGTGCAGATCACATTCGCCGATCGGATACGGCTCGCGAGCCGCCAGGCTTCGCGTAGCAACACGATGTCACTCCTGTCGATCAAGCCCAACGACTCAATCGCGTCAAGGGCCCGCAGGGTGGAAGTCGTCCGGAGTTGCGGATGCTTCCCTGCGTGTTGGAGCTGCAGCAGCTGCACAAGCCATTCGACGTCGCTGAGTCCGCCCCTGCCGAGCTTTACGTGCCTGGCGGGATCGGCGCCTCTCGGGAGCCGTTCCGACTCGACCCGTGCCTTGACGCGTCGGATCTCGCGCACATCTGTTTCTGCGAGTGATTCCGGGTAGCGGATCGAGTTGATGAGCCGGAGGAACTCGGCGGCCAAATCGTCGTTGCCGGCCATTGGCTGGGCCCGCAGCAGCGCCTGGGCTTCCCAGATGAGGGACCACCGCCGGTAATACTCCGCGTATGACTCGAGGGAACGGACCATGGCCCCGTTCTTCCCCTCCGGGCGAAGATCGGCGTCGACGCTGAGGACCCGCTCCGCCAGGATGGCCGGTTTGAGGGGTTGGGTCAGCAACGTGGAAATGTGTCCCACAATGGCAAGGGCTTGTTGCTGGGCTTCGGATTCACTCGCGCCGGGGAGAGCGCGGTGGACGTAGATGACGTCGGCGTCCGAGCCGTAGCCGATCTCGCGTCCGCCTTGCCTGCCCATGGCAACCACCAGTACTTGCGTCGTGAGCGGCCCCTCAGCAGCCACGATGGCCTCGGCGACGTGCAAGGCGCCCAGAACCGCGGCCCGGTCGGCATCGGCCAATGCCGCGCCCACTGCGTCCTGTTCCAGGAGGCCGGAACTGTCCGCGATGGCGATACGGAGGATTTCCCGGCGCCTGATGAGCCGGATGAGCCGCATCGCGTTCGCTGGATCGGCGTGGCGCGACATCTTGGACTGGATTTCCTGCCACTGCGCTTCGAAGCTAAGCGGCATAAGTTCCTTGTCGGCACCAAGCCACGCAACGGATTCGGGGGAAACCTCCAGGAGATCAGCGATCAGCCGTGAGTTGGAGAGCACGTGGCAAAGCCGCTCGGCCGCCGCTTGGGAGTCCCGGAGCATCCCGAGATACCAATGGGTGGTTCCGAGGGCCTCGCTGACGCGGCGGAAGGCGAGCAGTCCGGCGTCGGGATCCACACCTTCGGCGAGCCAGCCGAGAAGGATGGGGAGCAGTTGCCGCTGCAGGGCGGCGCGGCGGCTGACCCCTGCCGTGAGGGCCTCGATGTGGCGCATGGCGCCTTGCGGGTCGCGGTAACCAAGTGCTGCGAGCCGGCCTTGGGCGGCTTCCGGAGTGAGCCGGGCGTCTTCGGTGCTCAGCTTCGCGGCCGTGTTGAGCAGCGGCCGGTAGAAGATCCGATCGTGCAGTTCGCGAACGGACCGTTTGGTCTTCTGCCAGGTTTCGATCAGGGCGTCAGGATGAGGCCTCCCTGTGGAAAAGGGCCCCAGGACGGCCTTTGCGAGGAAACGCAAGGACTCCTGGCTCGTAGGCATCAGGTGGGTGCGGCGCATCTGGAACAACTGGATGCGGTGCTCAAGAACCCGCAGATAGCGGTAGGCGGCGTCGAAGGCCGCGGCGTCCACCCGGCCGATGTAGCCACCGGCGGACAGCGCGGATATTGCCGACGTTGTATCCCGGCAACGGAGCGTTTCATCGGACTTTCCGTGGACGAGTTGCAGGAGCTGCACCGTGAACTCGACATCGCGCAGCCCGCCGGGACCGAGCTTGATCTGGCGCTGTTCTTCCGCCGGGGCGATGTTGTTCGTCACCCTGCGGCGCATCGCCTGCACCGATTCCACGAATCCTTCCCGGCCGGCCGAAGCCCACACGAGCGGCTGCACGGCCTGTTCGTAACGTGAGCCCAGATCCCTGTCCCCTGCGATCGTCCGGGCCTTGAGGAGCGCTTGGAACTCCCAGCTTTCAGCCCACTTCGCGTAGTAGCTCAAGTGAGAGGGCAACGTCCTGACCAGGGGACCCGATTTCCCCTCGGGCCGCAGGTTCGCGTCGACCTCCCACAGCCCGGGTTCGGATCCCGTGGACGAAATGGCCCGGGAGATCCCGGCGGCCAAGGCCGTACCGATGGTCGCAGCCTCGGCGTCCTCGAGGTCCGGCGCCTCGATCACGTAGATGACGTCGACGTCGGAAATGTAGTTGAGCTCACGGGCCCCGCATTTGCCCATGCCGATGACGGCCAGCCCGACGCCGGCAATATCGGCGGGATCGAAAGTCGCTGCGGCTTCTGCCCTGGCAACCGCCAGGGCCGCTTCTATCGCCGCACCGGCGAGGTCGGCCAGTTCGGCGCCGACGGCGGGCATGAAGTCCTGGGGACTGGCGGCGCAGAGGTCCTTGATGGCCAGTTCGGTCAGCCCGCGCCGGTAAGCCGTCCGGAGGGAGGTGTAGGCGCTGGCTCCCGTCATCGCCGCGACGGGCCGGGGAGAGTTGGGGTCTGCCTTGACCGATCGGAGCAGCTTCGTCCGCAGCTCGCCGGCGTCGGCGGACAAGGGTTCCGGGCTGACGCGGACATCGAAGACGTCCAGGTGTTCCGGATGCCTGATCAGGAACTCCCCCAAGGCCTCGGATGCCCCCAGCAGGCGGTAAAGCGGTTCGCTGCGATCCGGGTGCTCCCCCGCGAGCTGCCTGAGCGAGGGATGCTTCTCAATCAGACGGACGAGCGACTGCAGCGCGGTGTCCGGATTGGCGCTCAGGTGCAGACCGGCAAAGATCGTGTCCTGGTCGATGCCGTCGAGTTCACGCGCGGCAAGGAACCGTTCACCCTTTTCAAGATCGCTGAAACCGGCCGAGATGAGCCGACGGGCCAGGCTCACACTCACAGCCTAGAGAATGCCGAGATTGCGCTTGAGCTCGTAGGGCGTGACCTGGAGCCGGTAGTCCTGCCACTCAGCACGCTTGTTGCGCAGGAAGTGGTCAAAGACCTGTTCGCCGAGGATGTCCGCCACGAGTTCCGAATCCTCCATGGCGCGGATGGCATCGTGGAGGCTGGCCGGCAGTGGCGTGTGACCCATCGCCTTGCGCTCGGCCGTGGTCAGCGACCAGACGTCGTCTTCCGCCGCAGCCGGAAGGTCGTAGCCTTCCTCGATGCCCTTGAGCCCGGCACCCAGCAACACGGCGTAGGCGAGGTACGGGTTGGTGGCGGAGTCAATCCCGCGGTATTCGATCCGTGCGGACTGGCCCTTGCCCGGCTTGTAGAGCGGCACACGAACCAGGGCGGAACGGTTGTTGTGGCCCCAACTCAGGTAGCTCGGCGCTTCGCCGCCGCCCCAGAGACGCTTGTACGAATTGACGAACTGGTTGGTCACGGCGGTGAATTCCGGCGCGTGGTGCAGGATACCGGCGATGAACTGGCGCGCGGTCTTGGACAACTGGAATTCGGCGCCGGCCTCGTAGAAGGCATTGGTGTCGCCCTCGAACAGCGAGAAGTGCGTGTGCATGCCTGAACCCGGGTGGTCCGTGAACGGCTTGGGCATGAACGTGGCGTAGGTGCCCTGCTGCAGGGCCACTTCCTTGATGACCGTGCGGAAGGTCATGATGTTGTCCGCCGTCTGGAGGGCGTCAGCATAGCGGAGATCGATCTCGTTCTGGCCGGGTCCGCCCTCGTGGTGGCTGAACTCCACGGAGATGCCCACGGATTCAAGCATGGTGACGGCCGTGCGGCGGAAGTCCTGTGCCACACCGCCGGGCACGTGGTCGAAGTAGCCGCCCTCGTCAACGGGAACAGGAACGCCGTTGGCGTCGAGGTCCTGGGACTTGAGGAGGTAGAACTCGATCTCAGGATGCGTGTAGCACGTGAAGCCCATGTCCGCGGCCTTGGCCAGGGTGCGCTTGAGCACGTTCCGGGGATCGGCAGCCGACGGCTCGCCGTCGGGGGTCAGGATGTCGCAGAACATCCTGGAGGTCTGCTCGGTTTCACCACGCCACGGAAGGATCTGGAACGTGGAGGGGTCCGGCTGGGCCAGCATGTCGGATTCGAAAACCCTGGCGAGGCCCTCGATCGCCGAGCCGTCGAAACCAAGGCCCTCCTCGAAGGCGCCTTCCACTTCTGCCGGCGCAAGTGCCACCGATTTCAGGGAACCGACGACGTCGGTAAACCACAAGCGTACGAAGCGCACATCACGCTCTTCGATAGTCCGCAGAACGAACTCTTGCTGGCGGTCCATGGGGCCTCATTTCCGGGTCAACGTCCATGCCGCGGGTTCGGGGGTCGAAGCCGACGACAACTCAGCATTCACTCTACTAAGCATTGGCCCGGAATGGCTGCACCCCCAGTTCGCGTAACACAGCGTTTACAAATGTGAGGCTGCCCATGCGCCGGTGGCTAGGACGGCCGGTACCGCATACGCTCTATTCATGGCCCCAAGCAACAGTTCCGATTCCAGCATGCCCGCCGAAGTTCCTGCGCCTTACGGAACCGGACCTGCCGATGCAGGTTCCGGGGCTTCAGCGGACGCTTCAGCGCCGAAGCCCGCCGCCAGGATCCGCACCCATCACCTTCAGCAGGCCAAGGCCAGGGGTGAGCGCTTTGCAATGTTGACTGCCTACGAGCAATACACGGCTGAAATCTTCGACCAGGCCGGCATCGAGGTCCTGCTGATAGGCGACTCGGCCTCCAACAACGTCTTCGGCAACGAAACCAGCCTCCCTGTGACCGTCGACGAACTCCTCCCCTTGTGCCGCGCGGTGGCCCGATCCGCCAAGCGTGCCTTGGTAGTGGCAGATCTTCCCTTTGGCAGCTACGAAGTGTCGCCGGAGCAGGCAGTGGCAACAGGTGTTCGCTTCCTGAAGGAAGGCCTGGCGCACGCCGTCAAGATCGAAGGCGGCGCGTTCTATGCGGGAACTGTCCGGGCCATGGTCCAGGCAGGCATACCCGTCATGGCGCACATCGGCTTCACGCCCCAGAGCGAACACTCGCTGGGCGGCTACCGCGTCCAGGGCCGGGGCGATGACGCCGCGCGCCTGGTCGAAGACGCCATTGCCCTCGCAAATGCCGGAGCCTTCTGTGTGCTCATGGAGATGGTTCCCGCGGAAACCGCAGCCGCCGTCGACGCAGCCATTGACGTGCCGACCATCGGAATCGGCGCGGGCAACGCAACCACGGGACAGGTCCTGGTATGGCAGGACATGGCCGGACTGCGCGGCGGCAAGATGGCCAAATTCGTGAAGCAGTATGCGGATCTGCGCACCACCCTGGGGGAAGCAGCGAAAGCGTACGCCGACGACGTCAGGTCCGGTCAGTTCCCCGGCCCGGAACACTCCTTCTAGGAGGACACAGCTTCAGTCCTCGTCGTCCTTGTCCCACGCTTCGTTGCGGGCCTTGACCTTTTCGAGGGCATGCTCCGCTTCTTCGCGGGTCTTGTAAGGACCGATCAGCTGGGACCAGTCGGACAACGCGTCCTCTTCGATTTGGTGTGTCTGAACGTTGTACCAGAACTCCGCCACGGTTACTCCTTTGCGAATCCCGCCGTAACCTCGGCGGGGCCGGTTGCCCTTCGTCCGGGCCGATATTTAGCTACTTAGTTACTTGCGTCTCGCGCGTCCCTTATATGATCAATCTATGCCTTCTCCCGCTCTGACCGCACCCATCGGCACGCTCACCCGTGGAACCGTCAGCCCGCAGCTGCCTGTACCGGCGTCCATCCCGCGCCCGGAGTATGTCGGCAAGCCGGGACCCGCGAAGTTCACCGGTTCAGAGGTCAAATCGGCGGAAACCATCGAGAAAATCCGCATCGCCAGCAAAATTGCTGCCGAGGCGATCGTCGAAGTCGGCAAGCACATCGAGCCTGGCGTTACGACGGACCAGTTGGACCGGATCGGCCACGAGTTCATTCTGGACCACCACGCCTACCCGTCAACGCTTGGCTACCGGGGCTTCCCCAAATCCCTGTGTTCCTCGCTCAACGAGGTCATCTGCCACGGCATTCCGGACAGCACCGTCGTACTGGACGGCGACATCCTGAACATCGACATCACGGCCTACATCAACGGCGTCCACGGCGACACGAACTACACCTTCCTGGTGGGAGACGTCGACGACGAGTCCCGGCTCCTGGTTGAACGTACCCAGGAGTCGCTCAACCGGGCCATCAAGGCCGTAGCGCCGGGCCGCGAAATCAACGTGATCGGCCGGGCCATCCAGTCCTACGCGAAACGCTTCGGCTACGGCGTGGTCCGCGACTTCACCGGCCACGGCGTCGGCGAGGCCTTCCACACGGGCTTGATCATCCCCCACTACGACGCCGCGCCGGCCTACAACACCGTGATCGAAGCAGGCATGGTCTTTACGATTGAACCCATGCTCACCCTCGGAACGATCGAGTGGGACATGTGGCCCGATGAATGGACCGTCGTCACCCGCGACCACAAGCGGACCGCACAATTCGAACACACCCTGTTGGTCACCGAGACCGGCGCCGAAATCCTGACTCTTCCTTAAGCTCTCCGGAAGGTCACCTGCAGCCGTTCGTGCTGCGACATGCCCACCCCTCCTGCCATGAACGGAAACGCATTGACCAAGAAGGATGAGAAGATCCACAAGAACGGCCCGCTGATCGGCATCGACGTCGGTGGCACCGGTATCAAGGGCGGCATCGTCGATCTCAAGAAGGGCAAGCTGCTCGGGGACCGCCTCCGTATCCCCACGCCGCAGCCCGCCACCCCCGAAGCCGTCGCCGAAGTGATCGCACAGATCGTCGAGGAATTGTCGGCCCGCGAGGATGCTCCGGCCAAGGGTTCGCCCGTGGGAGTTACCTTCCCCGGAATCATCCAGCACGGCGTGGTCCGCTCTGCCGCCAATGTGGACAAGTCCTGGCTCGACACCGACATTGATACGCTGCTCACCAAGCGCCTGGACCGGCCCGTCGAGGTCATCAACGACGCCGACGCAGCCGGTCTCGCTGAAGCCCGCTACGGCGCAGGCGAAGGCGTCGACGGCACGGTCCTGGTCATCACGCTCGGCACAGGCATCGGCTCAGCCTTCATCTTCAACGGGCACCTCGTGCCCAACGCCGAGCTCGGCCACCTCGAAGTGGACGGCCACGACGCCGAAACGAAGGCATCCGCCGTCGCGCGTGAACGCGACGGCTTGAGCTGGGAAGAGTACAGCGTGCTGCTGCAGCGCTATCTCTCCCACGTCGAGTTCCTGTTCTCCCCCGAACTCTTCATCATCGGTGGAGGTATTTCAAAGCGTTCGGACGAGTACTTCCCCCATCTGAATCTACGGACCCGCATCGTCACCGCTGAACTGAAGAACGACGCCGGAATCGTGGGGGCCGCGCTGGACGTCGCCCTCCACCACAAGCTCGCCAAGTAGCACGGCAACCTTCCGGATGGACGACGGCGTGCCCGACGTCGCGATTGCTCAACGGCAATCGCGGCGGGGTACGCCGTCGTCGTCAACTGCTCCGGCGGACGGTGGAAATGGTGCCGGTGGTGGCTGCGGCTTCCCCTCCGCTGCCACCACCGGAGCTAGATTGGGCTCTTCTCGGAGCTCTTGCCCTTGGCGCCCTTCACTGCATTCTCGGCCGCTGCGCTTTCGGCCTCGTGGCGAAGCAGCGAAATGGCCGACTCGAAGTCCTCAAGCGATTCGAAGGCCTGATAAACGCTGGCAAATCGCAAGTAGGCGACTTCGTCCAGTTTCTGGAGTGGCCCAAGGATGGCCAGGCCGACCTCGTGGGCGTCGATTTCCGCCGCACCTGAGGAGCGGATATTTTCCTCGACTTCCTGGGCCAGCATCGCAAGGTCGTCTTCAGTGACGGGACGCCCCTGGCAGGCCTTGCGAACGCCGTTGATGATCTTGATCCGGCTGAAGGGTTCTCCCACGCCTGAACGCTTGATGACGGAAAGACTGGTGGTCTCCACGGTGGTGAAACGGCGTCCACACTCGGGGCACTGGCGCCGACGGCGGATGGCCGAGCCGTCGTCGGCCATCCGACTGTCCACAACGCGTGAGTCGGGGTTTCGGCAGAACGGACAATACACGCTGGGCCTCCCCTGTTCGGTTCCGACCCCTATCCTCGCGGCGGCTTCGGCCGGGAACGCAAAAGGTGCCGGAAGTTTGACTTCCGGCACCAGTTTACGGCTATATAAGGCCTAATGACAAGACTGTAATTACTATATGTAGTGGTTGTCACCCATATATGTAGTGGTTCAGGCCCCCGCGAAACGAATCTTGACGGCGTCTCCGTGGCCGGGAAGGTCTTCGGCATCGGCGAGGCTCACGATGTGCCTGCTGACCTGTTCCAAGGCAGCCTTGTTGTAGTTGATCACCTGGACGGCGCGCAGGAATGTTGTCACGTTCAGTCCGGAAGAGAAGGCTGCAGTACCGCTCGTGGGCAAAACGTGGTTGGAGCCTGCACAGTAGTCTCCGAGGCTGACCGGGCTGTAGTCCCCTACGAAAATCGCACCCGCGTTGCGGATCCTTGCGGCCACCGCGGCTGCGCCCTCCGTCATGATTTCCAAGTGCTCTGCCGCGTATGCATCGCAGACCGCGATGCCCTGCTCGATATCGTCTACCAGCACCACGCCTGATTGCGGGCCCGACAACGCCGTAGTGACCCGTTCGCCGTGCTTCGTGGTTCCTGCCTGCACCGCGAGTTCCCGCTGCACGGCCGAGGCGAGTTCCTCGGAGTCGGTGATCAGGACAGACGCCGCCTTGGGGTCGTGCTCGGCCTGGCTGATGAGGTCCGCGGCCACGAGCGCAGGACGGGCGGAAGCATCCGCCAAGATGGCGATCTCGGTGGTGCCGGCCTCGGAGTCGATCCCCACGACGCCTTTCACAAGCCGCTTGGCGGTGGCCACGAAGATGTTTCCGGGGCCGGTCACAACGTCCACGGGCTCGATGGGCTGATCATCGCCGGCCCCGGGGATGCCGTAGGCAAAGGAAACAATCGCCTGGGCACCTCCGATGGCATAAACCTCGTCAATCCCGAGCAAGGCGGCTGCGGCCAGGATGGTGGGGTGGGGCAAGCCTCCGAAGTCCTTCTGGGGCGGGGAAGCCAAAGCGATCGATGCGACCCCGGCAGCCAGCGCCGGAACAACGTTCATGATCACCGAGGACGGGTAGACGGCGAGGCCGCCGGGTACATACAGTCCCACGCGGCCCACCGGTACCCAGTTCTGGCTCACGACGGCGCCGTCCCCCAGTTCCACATCGACGTTCGCGGGCCGTTGGCCATCCGCAAAGCGCCGGGCACGACTGATGGATTCCTCCAGGGCCGCGCGGACTGACGGGTCCAGGTTTTCAAGGGCTTCAGCAAGGGCGGCGGCCGGCACTCGGGGGTGGGACTGTTCCACGCCGTCGAACGCCAACGCGAACTCCCCGAGCGCCTCGAAGCCGCGCGAACGGACGGCCGCAATGATGTCCAGGACTTTTTGCTCGGCGTCCGCCATGGTCTGATGCTTCGCCCGGGGCACCACGGCGCGCAGTTCCGCCAAGGTCAGGGACCGTCCGCGCAAGTCAATGCGGCGGAAGTCCAGGGACTGGGCGGCGGTTTCGGCAGGATTCTCCGGAGAAATGGTCACCAGATCATTTTACGGGGCGAGCGGCGGTGCCTCCGGCTGCTTTCCCATCAAGCTGAAAAGAGTCAGGAGGAAAGTCACAAGGGCCGTCGCCCCTGGCCACAGCAAGAGTGCCGTCGCCGCCCGCAATGTGAAGCCTTCACTTCCGTTTGCGGCGGGACCCCACCACTGTGCGGCCAGCAACCCCACCTGCCAAGCCACCAAAGCCCCTGCCGCGCCACCTAGGACTGCCAGGAACGTGCGGAGGCCGTGTCCCGGCTTCCGGACCTTGCTATCCAGCAGGACCGCCGTGAAGCAGCCGGAAAGCAACAGAAGCCCGGCCAGGACCAAGTCCCTCGGAAGCCGACCGGCCGAGGCCGTCGGATCGGCGAGGGCAGGATTTCCGGAGATCACGTTGAGGCCGCCCGGAGCCAACAACCACCATGCGAGACCAAGCCCGATGCCCGAGGCGGCAGGCACGGCGAGCCACAGCCACCATTTGCGGTCTTGCGTGTCCGTGCCCGTGTCCGGGTCCGTGTCCCTCGTGGGACCGGAGTCGAGAAGGTTCGATGTTGGCTTGGTCATGACACAAACATTAACAAACGTTTCTGGACGCTCAACAAGCAAGCGTCCCGGCGAGCAGCGGAATACGCTGAATCCACCAGCGTTATTACCAATAGCTCACGCAGGAGACCGGCAAAGTGGCTTCGGACAATTCGGCTTTTGAAGCAACATTCAAGCAAATGTTCCGCCGGCATGCCGCCGGGGTGGCCATCATCACCGCCGACCTCCACGGCAAGCCTTTCGGATTCACCGCGACCTCCGTGGCTTCGCTGTCCGCCGAGCCGCCACGCTTCACGTTCAACATGTCCCGTAGTTCCAGTTCCTGGCCCGCGGTGGCGAATTCGACATATATCGGCCTGCACATGCTCGGCCTTGAGAACCAGGCCCTCGCAGACCGCTTCGCCCGCACTCAGGAACGGTTTGAAGGCGATCACTGGGAACCGGGACCCTTCGATGTCCCCATCCTGAAGAACGTCGCCGGCTGGTTGATCGGCAAGATCCAGATGCGCCTGTCCTTCGAAAACAACGCGATCGTAGTGGTGGAGGTTGTCGACGGACTGGTCGGCGAGGACGATACTCCCCTGCTTTACCATTCGGGTTCCTACGGCCAGCCGGTTCCGCTCGACTATGAGATCTAGTTAACTGTCCAGGCAGGTCGGGCCAAGAAGTACCTTGAGGTCACCGAATAGTGACGGGGTGGGATTCACCCGCATGTGCACAGGCAGGCCCATGACCTCGACCTTGGAGTCACCCTGCAAGTGGAGCCTGACCTCGGAGTTCCCCCGGTGGGTGGTCAAAACATCGCGAAGGTCAGTGACGACGGCCTCGGTTGCCTTGTAGGTGGGCATAGTGATGATGAGGGGACCGTTGGTGCTTTCGCTCAAGTCCGGAACCGAGAGCTCCATGCAGTTCAAGGTGACCGCACCGTCGTCGCGCCGCTGCAGGCGGCCCTTGACCACCACGATCAGGTCCTCCGCGAGGACCGAAGCGATGGGGCCGTAGACCTGGCCGAAGAACATGACTTCGATGGAAGCGCCGAGGTCTTCGATCTCAGCGCGAGCGTAGGCGTTGCCGCTTGCCTTGGCGATCCTGCGGCTGAGCGAGGTGATCATGCCCGCAATGGTGACGATGGCGCCGTCGTGCGGTCCGTCCTCTCCGAGAATCGAGGTGATCGACTGCTCGGCATGCTGGCTCAGCACGCCCTCAAGCCCTTGCAGGGGGTGGTCCGAGACGTAGAGCCCAAGCATGTCCCGCTCGAAGGCGAGCTTGTCTTTCTTCTCCCATTCCGGCAGGTCCGGGATCTCCGTGCTCAGGGAGGCCTGCGGCTCCTGGTCCTCGAATCCGGCGAAGAGATCGAACTGGCCGATCGCCTCGTTGCGTTTGAGCGTGATGACGGAGTCGATCGCTTCTTCGTGGACCATGGCCAACGCTCGGCGGTGATGGCCGAGGGAGTCGAACGCGCCTGCCTTGATGAGGGACTCGATGGTGCGCTTGTTGCAGACGACCGCCGGAACCTTCATGAGGAAGTCCTTGAAGGAGGTGTAGGCGCCCTCGCTCGCGCGGGCCGCCACCATGGCTTCCACCACGTTGACGCCGACGTTGCGGATGGCCCCCATACCGAAGCGGATATCGGTTCCAACAGGGGTGAAGTTGAGGCTTGACTCGTTGACGTCCGGCGGCAGGACAGTAATGCCCATGCGCCGGCATTCATTGAGGTAGATGGCCGATTTGTCCTTGTCGTCGCCCACGGACGTGAGCAGGGCGGCCATGTATTCGGGAGCGTAGTGGGCCTTGAGGTACGCAGTCCAGTAGGAGATGACCCCGTACGCGGCGGAGTGCGCCTTGTTGAAGGCATAGTCGGAGAACGGGAGCAGGATGTCCCACAAGGTCTTGACGGCATCCATGGAGTAGCCGTTGTCCTGCATGCCTTGGGAGAAGCCGGCGAACTGCTTGTCCAGTTCTGATTTCTTCTTCTTGCCCATGGCTCGGCGCAGGATGTCGGCTTGACCCAGCGAGTAGCCGGCCAGCTTCTGGGCCACGGCCATGACCTGCTCCTGGTACACGATCAGGCCGTACGTTCCGCCGAGGATTTCGGCGAGCGGTTCCTCGAGCTCCGGATGGATCGGGATGACCTCTTGGATCTTGTTCTTGCGGAGCGCGTAGTCCGTGTGCGCGTTGGCGCCCATGGGACCCGGCCGGTACAGCGCCAACACGGCGGAGATGTCTTCGAAGTTGTCAGGCTTCATGAGCTTGAGCAGCGACCGCATGGGCCCGCCGTCGAGCTGGAAGACGCCCAAGGTGTCGCCGCGCGCCAGCAACTCGTACGACGCCGGGTCGTCCAAGGCCAGGTGCTCGAGATCGAGGTCGACGCCTCGGTTCATCTTGATGTTTTCCAGGGCGTCGGAAATGATCGTCAGGTTCCTCAGGCCGAGGAAGTCCATCTTGATCAGGCCAAGGCCTTCGGACGTCGGGTAGTCGAACTGCGTGATGACCTGGCCGTCCTGGATGCGGCGCATGACAGGAATGACGTCGATGATGGGGTCCGAAGACATGATGACACCCGCGGCATGCACGCCCCATTGCCGCTTCAGCCCCTCAATGCCCAGCGCGGTCTCGAAGACCTTGGCGGCCTCCGGGTCCGTACTGATCAGCTGGCGGAAGTCTCCGGCCTCACCATAGCGCTTGGCTTCCGGGTTCTGGATGTCCGCCAGCGGGATGTCCTTGGCCATCACGGCCGGGGGCAGGGCCTTGGTGAGCTGTTCACCCATGCTGAACGGGTAGCCGAGCACGCGGGAGGAGTCCTTGAGCGCCTGCTTGGTCTTGATGGTGCCGTAAGTGACGATCATGGCCACGCGCTCGTCGCCGTACTTCCGGGTGACGTAGTCGATCACTTCGGAGCGCCGACGATCATCGAAGTCGACGTCGAAGTCGGGCATGGACACGCGGTCCGGGTTGAGGAAGCGCTCGAAAATCAGGCCGTGTTCCAGCGGATCGAGGTCGGTGATTCGCATGGCGTACGCCACCATGGAGCCCGCACCCGAACCACGGCCCGGGCCCACCCTGATTCCGTTGTTCTTGGCCCAGTTGATGAAGTCGGCCACCACCAGGAAGTATCCCGGGAAGCCCATGGACGTGATGACGTCAAGCTCGTAGTCGGCTTGCTTGCGCACCTTGTCCGGGACGCCGTTCGGGTAGCGGTAATCGAGTCCCGTGGCTACTTCCTTGACGAGCCAGGAGGTCTCGTCCTCGCCGGGAGGGCAAGGGAACCGCGGCATGTAGTTCGCGCCGGTGTTGAAGGACACTTCGCAACGCTCTGCGATCAGCAGGGTGTTGTCGCAGGCTTCGGGATGGTCGCGGAACAGCTCGCGCATCTCCTGCGGGGATTTCAGGTAGTAGCCGCTGCCGGAGAACGCGAATCGGGAGCCGCCGTTGTCATAGGTGGGCTCGAGCAGCGTGGAGCCCGACTGGATCGCCAAAAGGGCCTCATGGGCCTTCGCGTCATGCTCATGCGTGTAGTGGAGGTCATTGGTGGCCACGAGCGGAAGCTTCAGCTCCTTGGCCAAACGCAGCAGGTCGCCGGTGACCCGCCGCTCGATGTCGAGGCCATGGTCCATGAGTTCGCAGAAGTAGTTTTCCGCGCCGAAGATGTCGCGGAACTCGGAAGCCGCAGCCAGCGCCTCGCGGTACTGCCCCAGCCGAAGACGGGTCTGGACTTCACCGGAAGGGCAGCCGGTGGTGGCGATCAGGCCTTCGGAATAAGTGTTCAGCAACTCCCGGTCCAGGCGGGGCCATTTGCCGAAGACTGAGTCAAGGGAAGCAATCGAGGATGCCCGGAACAGATTGCGCATGCCCACGTTGTTGTAGCTCAACAACGTCATGTGGGTATACGAACCACCACCGGAGACGTCGTCCTTGCGCTGGCTCTCCTCGCCCCATCGGACGCGCTCCTTGTCGCCGCGCGCCGTGCCCGGCGTGACATAGGCCTCGACGCCGATGATCGGCTTGATGCCTTTGTCCGTCGCCTTCTTCCAGAAATCGAAGGCACCGAACAGGTATCCGTGGTCCGTGGTGGCCAGCGCAGGCATGCCCAGCCGCTCGGTCTCGTCGAACAACTCGGTGAGACGGGCCGCACCATCCAGCATGGAGTATTCGGTGTGGGTGTGCAGATGGACGAACGAGTCATTGCTGGAAGTCACCACGACAGTCTACCGGCAGGGCTCGCGCAGTTGGAGTGGCGCGCTGGAAGGGTGAATCCCGCTACGCGTTTCCGCTTTCAAGAAGTTCCAGCGCGTACTGCAGGTCCGCCGGGTACTGGCTGGTGACTTCCACCCATTCGCCGGTCCGGGGGTGGTTGAAGCCAAGCCGCCGCGCGTGCAGCCACTGCCGGGTCAGTCCCAGGTTGGCAGCCAAACGCGGGTCGGCCCCATACGTGAGATCGCCCGCGCAGGGGTGCCTGAGGGCCGAGAAATGAACCCGGATCTGGTGTGTCCTGCCTGTCTCAAGGTGAATTTCCACGAGGGTCGCCTTGCCATAGGCCTCGAGGACTTCGTAATGCGTCACAGAGGGACGGCCATCCTCGATCACCGCGAAACGCCAATCATGCCCCGGGTGGCGCCCGATGGGCGCGTCTATGGTGCCCTCCAATGGATCCGGCAGGCCCTGGACCACTGCGTGGTACACCTTGTCTACCGTGCGTTCCTTGAAGGCCCGCTTGAGCACCGTATAAGCCTGTTCGCTCTTGGCCACGACCATGACGCCGGAGGTTCCGACGTCGAGACGATGGACGATGCCGGCACGTTCAGGCGCGCCGGACGTTGAGATCCGGTATCCAGCACCGGCAAGGCCGCCCACCACGGTAGGGCCGACCCAACCCGGTGACGGGTGCGCCGCGACGCCGACAGGCTTGTCGATGACGACAAAGTCGTCATCATCCAACAGGATATTCAAGCCTTCCACGACTTCCTCCACGACTTCCAAGGGATCCCTGCGTTCGGGAACGGTGACTTCCAGCACGGACCCGGCAACGAGTTTCGCCGATTTACCCACTGGGTTCGCGGAGATGGTGACGTTGCCCTCGGCGATCAGCAAGGCGGCGGCCGAGCGGGAGATGTCCATCAGCTTCGCCAAGCCCGCGTCGGCCCTGGCCCCGCCCAGCTCTTCGGGCACCACGAATTGCTCAGACATCGCCCGGATCCTCATCCTCCGGCGTGCCGGCCTTGGCCGGTGTGGAACCGGCGGAGTGGTGGCGGGTGCCGTCGAGGCCGACCCCCCGCAAGGTCAGCAGGCAGATGATCACGACGCTCGAAACCACCGCCGAGTCGGCGATATTGAAAATAGCGAAGTTGGGCAACTGGATGAAGTCCACCACGTGGCCCATGGCAAAGGAAGGCTCGCGGAAAAGGCGGTCCGTGAGGTTTCCGAGTGCGCCGCCCAGCAGCAGGCCGAGTGCCAGCGACCACCAGACTGACCCCAATCGACGCACTTGGAACAGGATCACCACTGAAACGGCCGCCATGACGATCGTGAAGACCCATGTGACGTTTTCACCGATGGAGAACGCAGCGCCCGAGTTTCGGATGTAGTACCAATGCAGGAGCGGAGGAAGGACAGGGATCCGCTCGCCTTCGACCATAGTGCTGGTGACCCAGAGTTTGGTCAGTTGGTCGAAGGCGTACGCGAACACGGCGAAGCCTGCAAAGACCCAAAGCAGTGCAGGACGCCACGTGTGGGCTTTGATGCGGACCGGCTCCGTGGTGCCGTCAGTTTGTTCGTCGCTCATAGTACTTTCATTCGGTAACCGTGGCTTCTGGCGCCTTAACAGGCGAAAGCCGGTGGCCGAGGAATCCCCAGCCACCGGCTTTCAGAATACTTGCTAGACCTCTGCGGCGGCTTCGCCGACCTCAGGAGCCGCAACTGAGCCGCGGGCATCCAGGTCACGCAGCTGGCCTTCGATGTAGGCCTTCAGGCGGGAGCGGTAGTCGCGCTCGAAGCCGCGGAGCTGCTCCACCTTGCGTTCGAGAACGCTGCGCTGCTGCTCAAGGGCACCGAGGATCTTGCGGGACTTGTCCTGCGCGTCGTTGACGAGGCTGGAGGCTTCGATCTGTGCCTCGGCAATAATCTTTTCCTTCTGCTGCTCACCATCGGCCACGTGCTTGTCGTGCATCTGCTGAGCCATGGCGAGCAGGCCGGCTGCGGACTCGGCGGAAGGAGAGCCGGCCGAAGGTGCGGCCGGGGCCGGAGCGGCGGCAACGGCCGGCTCCTTCTTCTTCTCGGCTTCGGCAGCCTTCGCTTCGGCTTCTGCCTTGGCCTGCGCGTCCTTGTCGACCTTCACCGGAGCGGGCACCTTCTCGACCACGGGTGCCGATGCTGCGCTGGCAGGGACCGGGTTTCCGCCTTCGGCAAGCTTCTTGCGGAGCTCGTCGTTCTCTTGGTTCAAGCGCCTCAGCTCGACGACGATTTCGTCGAGAAAGTCGTCGACCTCGTCCTGGTCGTAGCCTTCGCGGAACTTGGTCGGCTGAAAGCGCTTGTTGACAACGTCTTCTGGCGTCAAAGCCATCTGGTCACCTCGTTGGTCTAGTTAGTCAGTAGGCCTTCCGGCCGTTCAAAACTACGGTACCTAAATATCATCTGATTCCCCCAATTCAACACCATCGTGTTGGGTCGGAGGATTGCAGTCCACTGGCCGAAGAAAACAGATCGACGGCAAATGGCCTGCGGAAAAGCTACGCCAGCGTGTAGACGAATCCCATCGCGATGCTGACGACAATAAACACGATCAGAAATGCCAGGTCAAGGGACACCCCGCCAAGCTGCAGTGGTGGAATCAGCCGGCGGATCCTTTTCAAGGGCGGATCAGTCACAGAATAGACCACGTGCGCGGCCACCAGGGCAGCGCCACGGGGGCGCCACTGGCGCGCAAACATCTGCACCAGATCAAAGACGAGCCTGATGATGAGGGTGACCAGGAACAGCAGCAATGCAATGTACAAAAGGCCGAAAACTATGCCCACGGGTTAGCTCAGATCTCCTAGTTCGCCACTTTTCTCGGTCAGTCCCTCTATTGCAACACAGATGCCAGGCAGATCGCTCTGCCTGGCATCCGTGATGACTGTGCTAGCTCTGGTTGAAGAACGTTGCCTGGGCTTCGCTGACCTTCTTGTCGTCGCCAAGAACTTCGACGTACGACGGCGACAACAGGAAAACCTTGCTGGTGACGCGCTCAATGCTGCCATGGAGTCCAAAGACCAACCCGGCGGAAAAGTCGACGAGCCGCTTGGCATCTCCCTCACCCATGTCGGTGACGTTCATGATTACGGGGATACCGTCCCGGAAACTTTCGCCGATGACCTTGGCGTCATTGTAGGAGCGGGGATGGACGGTGGTGATCTGCCTCAGTCCGGAGGCGTCTTCGCGGCTGGATGCCGCACGCTTGATAGGTGTCACGGGTGCGCGGTATTCCTCTTCGGCGACAGTGGGGACTTCACGAACTACTTCACGTACAGGTGCGGGGGCGCGGCGCTCTTCACGATTGTGGTCGACAGACCGGTCCTCGTCCGTGTGCTGCACGTGCTGCTCAGACTCGTAGTGTTCATCGCCATCGGCGAGCCCAAGATAAACCATTGTCTTGCGCAGTGCGCCAGCCATGCTGGACTCCTATCGTGTCTGCAGTAGGCGGGCCGCCCATGACTTGACATCGCTGAAATCCCGGCCCGTCGCTTCCAATACTTTGACGCTACCCCACCCGCGGACGCGAACCGAGAATATCCGAGCCAATTCGCAGGTGTGTCGCACCAAATTGAACGGCGGCTTCGAGGTCCTGGCTCATCCCCGCGGATATCCCCGCGGCATCCGGATGCAGTCGTCGCAGATCCTGTGAAATGGCGGCGAGCCTCTCGAATGCCTCCTCCGGGGGCGCGCCGAGCGGCGCGACAGCCATCACACCAGCCAGGCGCAGTCCGGTGGCGGAAGCGATGGATTCGGCGAGGCGGTCGACGTCGGACGGAGCGGCACCGCCGCGGTGGGCGCCGGCGTCGTCCTCAAGACTGACCTGGATGTAGCAGTCAAGGTCCTGTCTGCCGGACTCGGACTGTTGCCGCGCAACAGCCTTGGCAAGGGCCTCGGCGAGTTGCGGACGGTCGATCGATTGCACGGAAAACGCGTACTTCGCCACGGACTTGGCCTTGTTGCTTTGCAGTTGACCGATGAAGTGCCAACGCACCGGGAGTCCGGCGAGCTCAGCAGACTTCGCGGCCGCTTCCTGGTCGCGGTTTTCACCGACGTCCGTCACGCCAAGTGCCTCCAACCGGGCGACATCCGCTGCGGGATGGAACTTGCTGACGACTATCAGTTGCGGCTCTTCGCTTCGCCCCGCCGCCACCGTCGCCGCCGAAATCCGCTGGCGGACCGCGGCGAGCCGTTCGCTCAGCTCGGCGGTCCGTGGATCGCCTGCAGCGCTTTCCGCTGTTGGAAAATTCTCACTCATGCGTCCACACCAAACCAGCAAAGCGGCCTGTGTTCTGATTGCGCCTGTAGGAGTAGAGCCGGGCGGTCTCCCGCGTGCACTCCCCCGAGTATTCGACCGTGACGTCGAGTGCTTTCAGCTGGGCGCGCACTCCGGCGGGCAGATCCAGCGCGGGCGTACCCCACGAGGTTGTGGACCAGGTTTCCGGGACCGCGGCAGCTACGTCCGTCCGCAACTGTTCGGGAACTTCGTAGCATTCTCCGCAGATGGAAGGGCCCACCCAGGCGCTGATGGTCGCCGCACCGCGGTTTCGCACGTTCGCCACAGTGGCCGAAACGATGTCGGCAGCAACTCCGGGCCGGCCTGCGTGGACCACCGCAAGGACCGGATCGATTTCCTGCGGCACTTCGCCCAACAGCACGATCGGGACGCAATCGGCCACCATGACGGCGAGAGGCTGTCCCCTCGACACCATGGCGTCAGCTGTTGGCCCGTCGCCGTGCGTGGCGATGAATTCAACGGCTTTTCCGTGGACCTGGTTCATGTATTGGAAATGCCGTCCGCCGAGCCCCGCTGCTGCTTCCAGCCGGGCCCGGCGCGCCATGACATCGTCAGGATTGTCCGCCACGTGCAGTGCAAGGTTGCCCGCACAGTCATCGGAGAAGGCGACCGAAATTCCGGGTCGCACTTCTTTTTGCCACCAAAACACTACTGGCTAACTCTCCTGGGTGGGTCTGGACGGAACGGCTACTTCAGGAAGTCCGGAACATCGAGGTCGTCGGTGCGGCTTCCCGAAAGGTCCGGTTCGACGACGGCGGGAAGGTCGACGTCGAAGCCGGAGTCGGCCGGCAGTGCCGATGGGCGCTGCTGGCCCCAGTTGCTCAAGCCGGAAGCGCCGACGCCAGCGGAAACGTGCTGCGGCGCGGAGTAGGCCGGGGCACCTGAAGGCGCGACGGGACGGTCCGGGGCCGCGGGAGCCTGGTGCTGGCCTGGCTGCTGGGAAACCGACTGGTTCATCGACGGTGACGTGGCCTTGACGTCGTCAAATCCAGCGGCGATGACTGTAACGCGTGCTTCGTCACCCAGGGCGTCGTCAATGACGGCACCGAAGATGATGTTGGCTTCGGGGTGGGCCACTTCCTGCACGAGCCTTGCAGCTTCGTTGATTTCGAACAGACCAAGGTCCGAGCCGCCCTGGATGGAGAGCAGGACGCCGTGGGCACCATCGATCGACGCTTCCAGAAGCGGTGAAGCGATGGCGAGCTCTGCGGCCTTGACGGCGCGGTCCTCGCCGCGCGCCGAGCCGATACCCATCAGCGCGGAGCCCGCACCCTGCATGACCGACTTGACGTCGGCGAAGTCCAGGTTGATCAGGCCGGGGGTCGTAATGAGGTCCGTGATGCCCTGGACACCGGAGAGGAGAACTTGGTCAGCGGAACGGAAAGCGTCCAGGACGGAGACGTTACGGTCGCTGATGGAGAGGAGGCGGTCGTTGGGGATGACGATGAGGGTATCTACTTCGTCGCGCAGGGCGTCGATTCCGGCTTCGGCCGAACCGGCGCGCCGGCGGCCTTCGAAGGTGAAGGGCCGCGTGACGACACCGATGGTCAGGGCGCCGAGCGAGCGAGCGATCCGGGCCACGACGGGGGCGCCGCCGGTTCCGGTGCCGCCGCCTTCGCCAGCGGTGACGAAGACCATGTCGGCTCCGCGGATAACCTCTTCGATCTCATCGGCGTGGTCCTCGGCGGCCTGGCGTCCGACGTCGGGGTTGGCGCCGGCTCCGAGGCCGCGAGTGAGCTCGCGTCCGACGTCAAGCTTGACGTCTGCGTCGCTCATGAGGAGAGCCTGGGCATCGGTGTTGATGGCGATGAACTCGACGCCGCGAAGGCCGACTTCGATCATTCGGTTAACTGCATTCACGCCACCGCCGCCGATGCCGACGACCTTGATGACGGCCAAGTAATTCTGCGGTGCTGCCACGTTTCGTGCCCCTTGCTTGTGTCCTATAGCGAAACAGATCGAGTCCAACTTGAATCCTTGGACCTTAACCCTCTAGTTGAAGGTTATAGTTATGTCAAGTAACTCTTAAGTGACGGTATGGGCTATGAATCCGACATTCAATGACCGCCTCCGCGTGTCGTGTGAAAGTCCGAAAAATAGCCCCATACGTCGGCGGAGTTACTTCGTGTAATGGCCTATTTGGTAAATGGGTGCCTCGGTGCGCTGACATCGTAGACATTCACCGGAACTTTTGGATTGGCGGGAGCCTTAAGCAACGCCTCGAGGACCCGTGCCTTCAGCTCCTTCTCGTCCGCATTCCCCCACACAACGATCTTGCCGTCCGTGAGCTTGAGCTCGACGGCGTCAGGCGACGAGGCCGACGCGCTGGCCATCTTCGCCAGGACATCCGCCGGCAGCGTCGCAAGAACGGCCGTGATCGCCCTGAAGAGATTCTGGTTGGCTCCTAGCCCATCGATGAGGGGCAAGGCAACCGATGCGGGATCGGCGGTTGATCCAAGCTGGACGCCGTCGACGTCGACCAGTGAATAGTTGTCACCGCTCTTGACCAGCGCTACGGGCACCCGCTCCACGACGTGGACCAAAAGTTCCGACGGCGGGCGGGCTTCGGTACTGACGGAACGCACCTGGACGAGAGGCTTGAGCAGCGCGGCGATCTCGGCGTCGTTGATTTGCGGAAGGGGTTTTCCCTTCACCGGTTCGAGGGCCTTCTGGACGCTCCCCGCTTGGAGCAGCTTGGTGCCGTCAACCGTCACCGTGCGCACAGCGAACACCGGCGAGTAGATCGCCGCAACGATAATTCCGGCGACCAGGGCGACGACGATGGCCAATGCCGTGAGCACCGTCCGCCGCCGCTTGCGTCCCTTGGGCTCCGGAAAGGCCAGCACATTGCTGTCCTTGCCGCTGGCGGCCCCTGAAGGACCACTGACGGGATAGTCGAGGCTGCGTTCAGCACTGACGACTCCCGGCCGGGCGCCGCCCCGCGGCTTGAAAGTGGGCTTCCGGGTATCAGCCACCCAACAGCTCCACGATCCTGGGTCCGTAGGCCGTCACGTCGCCGGCTCCGACCGTCAGCACGATGTCGCCCTCGCTGGCCGCGGAGAGAACCGCGTCCAGCGCTTCCTGGCCGCCGGCCACGAGCCTGCCGTTCTTGAGGCGCCCCGTGATCAAGGCACTCGTGACCCCGGGGATGGGATCCTCGCGGGCAGGGTAGATGTCCAGGACGAGGGACGTATCCGCCTCGCCAAGCGCCTCCGCAAACTGCTCCGCGAATTCGCGGGTGCGCGAAAACAGGTGCGGCTGGAAGAGCACATGCACCTTGTTGCCGCCTGCCACGGAACGGGCAGCGGACAAGGCGGCCCGGACCTCCGTGGGGTGGTGGGCGTAGTCGTCGTAGACACGCACGCCCCTCCCCTGCCCCTTGAACTCGAATCGCCGCGATGCGCCGGTGAAATGGCCGAGGGCAGCTGCGGCGGCCTGGGGCGCCACGCCGAGCTCGACTGCGACGCCGAACGCAGCCGCCGCGTTCAAGGCGTTGTGCCGCCCGGGTACTTGGAGCTCAAGCTGGTATCCCCGTCCGTCGATGGACACCCGGACGTCGCCGGGCCCCCCATCGTGCAGGCGGATATCGGCGTCCTCAGCCGTCCCGTAGCCCAGCACCCGGGTATTGCCCGCGGCGCGGGTCCGTTCCGCGAGGGCCCGGGCGCCGCCGTCGTCGGCGCAGGCAAAAAGAACGCCATTGGCGGGCAGCAGTGCCGCGAAGCTGTCGAAGGAGGCGTAGACAGCCTCCGGCGTGCCGTAGTAGTCCAGGTGGTCCGCCTCGACGTTCGTGACGACGGCAATGAGCGGCCGGTAGTTCAGGAAGGAACCGTCTGATTCATCGGCTTCGGCAACGAAGATGTCCGAGGTGCCGTGCGCCGCGTTGACACCGAGAGCGGGTACGTTGGCGCCGATGGCGAACGACGGGTCCAGTCCCGCTTCCTTGAGCAACACAGCAACCATTGAAGTGGTGGTGGACTTGCCATGCGTGCCGGCCACGGTCACCACACGGTCTGTGCCCATGGTTGCTGCGAGGGCCTCCGAGCGGTGGAGCACCGGAAGGCCGGCCGCCCGGGCCGCCTCCAGCTCCGGATTGTCGGCCCTGATGGCCGAACCCGCGACGACGGTCTGCGCGTCACGAAGGTTTTCCGCGGCGTAGCCAACGGCTATCCGCGCCCCGGCGGACTGGAGGTCCTGCATGACGGGCAGGTCCTTGGCGTCCGAACCGCTCACCGGAACGCCCCTGGCCACCATGATGCGTGCGACGGCGGACATGCCCACGCCGCCGATGCCGATGAAGTGGACCCGGCCGAGGGAATCGATGTCTGCGAGGGGCTGGGTCATTCGCTTACCGCTTCCAAGACGAGATCAGCCATCCGCTGATCAGCATTTCTGATGCCAAGTTCCTTTGCCTTGCTGGCCATATCATCGAGGCGGGCCTGATCCGTGAGCAAAGGAATCAACTCGGCTTTGAGCCATTCCGCGGTCAAGGCACGGTCGTCGACCAAAAGCGCCGCCCCGGCCTTGACCAGGGCGGACGCGTTCATTGCCTGCTCGCCGTTTCCGATGGGCAGCGGAACGAATACCGCAGGGAGCCCGACGGCGGCCACCTCGCTGACGGTTGCCGCGCCGGATCGGGCAAGGAGAACGTCTGCCGCCGCATAGACCTTCTCCATGCCGTCCACGTATTCCACCTGGTGGTAGCCGTCGGCAGCCAGGGGGGCGCCGTCGTCGTTCGTCACTGCCTTGCCGCGACCAGTGATGTGCAGCGTCTGGATACCGGCTTCCGCCAAAGCGGCGACAGCACCGGCAATGGTGCGGTTGATGCTCAGGGCGCCGGAAGAACCGCCCGTCACGATGAGTGCGGGTTGTCCAGCGTCCAGGCCGAGCGACTGCCTGGCATCCGCCCGCCAAGCCGCCCGGTCCAAACCGGCAATGGCCTTGCGCATGGGCATCCCCACATGGCGGGCGTGCCTCAGCCGGGTCTCGGGGAAGGCCACCCCCACATGCTTGGTGAACATCGCTCCTACCCGGTTGGCAAGCCCGGCGCGCGTGTTGGCCTCGTGGATGACGATGGGGATCCTGCGACGCCACGCCGCGATGTACATGGGAGTGCAGACATAGCCGCCGACGCCGAGGAGGACGTCTGCCTGCGCGTCGTCCAGAATGCGCCCGGCTTGTTTGACGGCCGCAGCGAGCCGGCCGGGCAGTTTGAGCAGATCCGCGGAAGGCTTCCGGGGAAAGGGAACCCGGTCGATGGTGGCCAACTCGTAGCCTGCAGCCGGAACCAGACGCGTTTCCATGCCGTTGGGTGTGCCGACGGCAAGGATCCTGGCATCCGGCCGCAGTGACTTGATGGCATCGGCAATGGCGAGCAACGGGCTGATGTGTCCGGCGGTCCCGCCGCCGGCGAGAACCACGGAGAGGGGTTTGGGCTGGGAATTCATGGAGTGCTATGTACGCTTTCGTGCAGTTTTCGCAAGTCGCCAGCGCGGCTTGGAACGGCTGGCAGGAGCCATTTGGGCGCGGGCCAAAGACAACACTACGCCCACGCCGCACAGCGACATCACCAACGCTGAACCGCCGTAGGAAATGAAAGGCAGCGGAACGCCGATCACGGGAAGCAGGCCGGCCACCATGGCCATGTTGATCGCGGCCTGTCCAAGCATCCACGCCATGATCGATCCGCCGAGCACCCGGGCGAACAAGTCTTCCTGGTGGCTGACGACCCGGTAGATGGCAACGGCGAGCAGCGCAAAAAGGACCAGGACCACGATGGTCCCCACAAGCCCGAGTTCCTCCCCGATGACAGCGAAGATGAAGTCGTTGTGGGCTTCGGGAATCCACTGGTATTTTTGCCGGCTCTGGCCAAGTCCGACGCCAAGCCAACCTCCCGAGGCAAGGGCGCTGAGCCCCTGTTCGCTCTGGAAGCCGATGTCGCTTGCCCCTGCGCAGCTCTGTCCCATCCACGAGGTGATCCGGCACATCCGGTTTCCGCTCGTCAACGCCAGAATCAGTGCGGCAGCGGCGGCAACACCACCGGCCGCAGCGAAGAGCTTCAAGTTGACGCCGCCGAAAAACAAGCCCGCAGCCATGATGAGCATGACCACCAACGAGGTGCCTAGGTCATGCCCCAGGACAATGAGGGTAATGATGGCGCCGGAGACCGGGACGATAGGGATCAGCGCGTGCGTCCATTTGTCGAGAAGTTTTGCCTTGACGGAAAGAACCGTGGCCATCCAGAGCACCAGGGCGAACTTGGCGTACTCCGATGGCTGGAAGGTGAAGCCACCGATCTCGATCCAGTTCTGGTTGCCCAGCACACGCTTGCCGATAACCAGGACCAGCACCAGCAAGGCGCCGGCAAGAATGATCGAGGGCCACGCGAATCTCTTCAGCCAAACGACGTTGACCCGTGAAAGCACCAGCATCGCAACGATGCCGATGCCTGCGAACATGCCTTGCTTGGTGGCGATGGAGTACGGGGATTCGCCGGCCGCAATCGCCTCGACGCTGGACGCCGACAGGACCATGATGATCCCGATAGCCGTGAGCGCCAGCGAAGCGCCAAGAATCAAGTAGTAGGTTGACCCGCCGCTCGATTTACCGCTTCCCTCGAGAGTTGACCAAAACCCGGAAATCCCCGAGCGAATGCGGGACGGCAGCGAGGCTCGGGCAACGCCTGCCGCGCGTCCAGCGGGGTCTGGCTTGCCGGCCCGGGTCCGCCCGGGCCCGCTGCGCGTGGGCGTGCTGACCATTGTTACTCCTCGGTGGTCTGTGCCTGGCCTTCCACAAGCTCGCGCACTGCCCGGATGAAAGCATCGCCACGGTGAGCGTAGGAAGAGAACTGGTCCATGGAGGCAGCCGCCGGGGCCATCAGCACGGTATCGCCAGGCTCGGCGATACTTGCTGCCGACTCGACAGCATGGGCCATGACGGTGTCGCCGAAGATCGGAGACGGTTCCGCGGCGGTACCAGCTGAATCGGCGGACTGCACCTTTTCAGTGTCGCTCTTGGGCTGCCCGATTACGGGCACATCCGCTGCGTGTCGCTTGAGGGAGGCTTCCAGGTCCGCGGTGTCGGAGCCGATCAGCACCACAGCCTTGAGCCTGTGCGCGTTGCTCTTGACCAAGTCGTCATAGTTGACGCCTTTGGACAAACCGCCGGCGATCCAGACGACCTTATCGAACGCCGACAGGGCTGCGGAAGCCGCGTGCGGATTGGTCGCCTTGGAGTCGTTGACCCAGAGCACGCCGTTCTGCTTGGCCACAGGCTGAATGCGGTGGTCTCCCGGGAGATAGTTCCTGAGCCCCTCACGCACTGCAGCCGGTTCGACGCCGTAAGCGCGCACCAGTGCGGCAGCGGCCAGCGCGTTGGCGACCATGTGTCGAGGCGCAGCCTGGCCCAGATCCGCCAGGGACGCGAGTTCCTCTGCTGAACTCTTGCGCCCTTCAATGAACGCACGGTCCACGAGCAACCCCTCGACGACACCGAGCATGCTGACGGCCGGAGTCAAGGTGGTGAAGCCGATCGCCCGGCAACCCTCGACCACGTCGGCGTTTTCCACCATGCGTTCGGTCTCGATCTGCTCGGCGTTGTAGATACACGCCTTCTGGGTATTCTCGAAGATTTTTGCCTTGTCCGCGAGGTAGGACTCGTAGGAGCCGTGCCAGTCGACGTGGTCCTCGGCTACATTGAGGCAGACGCTTGCGACCGGGGAGAGCGACTCGATCCAATGCAATTGGAAGCTGGAAAGCTCAACCGCGAAGGCGTCGTACTCCACTGGGTCACGGAGTGCGTCCAGGATGGGAGTACCTACATTCCCCACGGCGATTGCCTTGAGCCCCGCCGCCTGCAGCATGGCTTCAGTCATGCCCACCGTGGTGGTTTTGCCGTTGGTACCTGTGATCGTGAGCCAGTCCGCCGTCTTGCGGCCCTTGCGTTCGCGCACCCGCCAGGCGAGTTCGACGTCGCCCCACACCGGCACGTGGGCCCGTTTGGCAGCTGCCAGGAGGGACTGGTCCGGCCGCCAGCCCGGCGAAGTCACGACGAGTTCGGCTTTTTCGCCGTCCACGCGGGGCAGCGTTTTGACGGCGTCCTGGCCGAGGAGGACGTCGGCTGCGCCGACGATCTTCAAGGTGTCCGCCTGGGCAAGGGCTTTGGCACTCGTGGCAGCGTCAACAACCACCACCCGCGCGCCAAGTTCGATCAAGGTGTCGGCAGCCGCGAAACCGGAGACGCCGATGCCCGTCACGATGACGCGCAGGCCCTTCCAGTCGGAATCCCAACTGACGAGGTTCTCGAGCCGGTCGTTGGCAGAAGGCTTGGTTTGAGGACTTGAGCTCACAGCAGCACCACCCATTCAGCATAGAAAATCCCAAGGCCCGCGGCCACGAAGAGGCCACAAAGAATCCAGAATCGGACAACCACCGTGATCTCTGCCCAGCCCTTGAGTTCGAAATGATGCTGAAGGGGGGCCATCTTGAAGACCCGTTTCCCCTTGGTGACCTTGAAGTAGCCCACCTGGATGATGACCGACAGCGTGATGAGGACGAAGAGCCCGCCGATGATGCCCAAGAGAAGTTCGGTGCGGGAGAGGATCGCAAAGCCGGCCACCGCGCCGCCGATGGCCAGGGAACCGGTGTCTCCCATGAAGATCTTCGCCGGGGACGTGTTCCACCAGAGGAAGCCCACCAGCGCGGCACTGCAAATAGCAGCCAGGAGCGCCAGATCGAGCGGGTCACGGACCGAGTAGCAGCCGCTGCCCGCCTCGCGGGGTGAACCGCAAGCCTGGTTGTTCTGCCAGATTCCCATGAGTGTGTAAGCCCCGAAGACCATGATGGAGGCCCCGGCGGCAAGGCCGTCCAGTCCGTCCGTCAGGTTGACGCCGTTGGTTGCCGCAGTGACGATCAGGTTCGACCAGATGACAAACAGGATGGCTCCGAGGACGGTGCCCCCGAAGGCCAGGTTCAGCCAGGGAATGTCCCGCACAAGGGAAATATGGGTGGAGGCCGGAGTGATCCCCTGCGCGTCGGGGAAGTTCAGGACGAGCACTGCGAAGACAATGCCGACGAACGCCTGAAGGATCAGCTTGGCTTTGGCATTGAGTCCGAGGCTGCGTTGCTTGGAGATCTTGATGAAATCGTCGAGGAAACCAACGAATCCCATGCCGACCATGAGGAACAACAGGAGCAGGCCCGAAGCTGATGGGCCCGGTGATCGCGGGTTCATCATCCACATGATCAGGTGGGTCAAGCCATAGCTGATGAGCACAGCGGCCACCACGACTGTCCCGCCCATGGTAGGAGTACCACGCTTGGTGTGGTGGGAGGTGGGTCCGTCGTCGCGGATGAACTGGCCGTATCCCTTGGTGACGAGGAACCGGATGAAGAGCGGCGTTCCGACCAAAGCCACCAGGAGGGCGACGCCCGCGCCGATCAACAGTGCAATCACAGCAGCTCGTTCCCTTCATTGGCGGCAGTTGCAGCCGCGGTGTTCGCACTCGTACCGGCCTGTGGAGGTAATGCTATCCGATCCCCTAAATGCCTTAGGCCGACCCCGTTCGAGGACTTGAAAAGCACCAAGTCGCCTGGTCTGAGCTCCGCCTGCAGCAGTTCGTAGGCCTCGTCGGCCGTCTCGGTGAAAATGCACTCGTCGCCCCAGGAGCCTTCCTGGATCGCGGAAATGTACAGCGCCCGGGCTTCGCGGCCAACCACTACGAGCCTGGAAATGTTCAAGCGAACCACTTGCGTCCCCACTGCGGTGTGTTCGCGGATGGAATCTTCGCCAAGTTCCAGCATCGCGCCCAGGACCGCCCAGGTGCGGCGTCCCTGGCCGAGGTCGGCGAGGGTACGCAAGGCTGCCCGCATGGATTCCGGATTCGCGTTGTACGCGTCGTTGATGACGGTGACGCCGTCCGCGCGCTCAGTGCGTTCCATTCGCCACCGGCTCGCCGCCGATTGCTCGCTCAACGAGTCGGCGATCCCGGCCGCGGGGAGGCCTGCCGCGAAGGCCGCGGCCGCGGCGGCAAGCAGGTTGGTGATGTGGTGCGCACCGATGAGCTTGCTGTGGACGGGATGTGGAACCCCGCCGTCGGGGAGGACGAGTTCGAACTCCGGGTGGCCGTCTTCGTCGATATCTGCGTTCCTGGCTTCGACTGCGGAGCCGGAAACGCCGGTAGCGGAGGTTCCGAGCACTGTGGCCCGGGTGCGGGAGACCATCGCCGCGACCCGCGCGTCGTCGAGGTTGATGACGGCGGTTCCGTCCTGCCCCAGCGCCTCGACGAGTTCGCCCTTGGCCTTGGCTATGTTCTCCACGCCACCGAACTCGCCGGCGTGGGCGGTGCCGACGCAAAGAACGACGCCGATGTCCGGTTGGACCATCTCGGCGAGGTATTTGATGTGGCCGACGCCGGTGGCGCCCATTTCGATCACGAGGTAACGGGTGCCCGCATCGGCTCCGAAGACGGTGAGCGGCACGCCGACTTCCCCGTTGTACGAACCCTGCGGCGCCACTGTGGCGCCGGCCCGGGAAAGAATGCCCGCGAGCAAGTCCTTGGTTGTGGTCTTGCCCGCCGAGCCCGTGATGCCGATGACAGTGAAGGGCTCCCCCTGTGCCGCACGTGCGGCGCGGATGCGGCGTACGGACTCTGCAGCCAGGGCACCCATGGCGATCACGACGTCATCGACGACGACGGCGGGGTACGGCCGGCCGTCGTCGTCGGAAACGTCGCGCTCGGTCAGCGCCAGGACAGCTCCGCGCTCAAAAGCGGCGCCTACATAGGCATGGCCGTCAGCGTTCTCTCCTGGCTTGGCCACGTACAACGATCCAGCGGCCGCCTCACGGGAGTCGGTAACGACGGACGCCGGGACAATGCCCGGGTCCGCTGCCAATCGGCCATTGGTAATATCGGCGATCTCCGCCGCAGTAAGTGCAATCATCTCGGTCTAGGACTCTATCCGCTCGTCCGTGGAAACTTTGAATCCCCTGGCTGTCAAGGCCGCCCGCAGTTCCACCCTGTCGTCGAGGGCAAGGTTGACGCCCTTCACTTCCTGCCAGACCTCATGGCCGCGGCCGGCGATCAGAATGGTGTCTTCCTCAGTGGCCAGTTCCACGGCTTGGCGGATGGCGACGTCCCGCGGGTACGCTTCCACGATCTCGCAGTCCAGGTCCTCTGACTCGCGGGCGGCACGGGCGCCGGCGATGACTTCCGAACGGATCGCCGCAGCGTCTTCGTCATGGGGATCGTCGTCGCTGACAATCACGACGTCGGCGAGCCGGGCGGCTATGGCGCCCATGGTCGGCCGCTTGCCCTGGTCGCGCTGTCCTGTAGCGCCGAAAACGACAATCACGCGGGATCCTGGGGATTGCGGGCGTACGGCTTTCAGGGCCCTCGCCAGCGCATCCGGATTGTGCGCGAAATCGACAACGGAGGCAGGGGCATCCGAGATCAGCTGCATCCGGCCGGGTACGGAAACGGTGAAGGGATCGTGCGTGTCCAGCGCCGTCTGGAGTGCCGACGGGTCGATGCCGGAGTCGAGCACCATAATGGTGGCCAGCGCCGCGTTGGCGACGTTGAAGTCCCCCGGCAATCCGGTATGGACGCGCAGGGCGGTTCCATCGCGGTGGCGCAATTCGAAGTCCGTTCCAAGCCCGCGTGGCTTGGCTGACTCCACCGTCCAGTCAGCGTCACTCCCCGGCGTGGCCGACAGCGTGGACACGGGAATTCCCGCCTCACCGGCCAGCAAGCGCCCCCACGGGTCGTCCACGGTCACAACAGCCCGCCGTGCCCGCGCGCTGGTGAAGAGCTCCGCCTTGGTCCGGAAGTACTCGTCCATGCTTCCGTGGAGATCGAGGTGGTCCTGTGTCAGGTTAGTGAAGCCGGCAACGTCGAACGTCACGGAGTCGACCCTGTGGAACGACAGGGCATGGGAGGAGACCTCCATGGAAGCCGCCTCCAGCCCACGTTCACGCATGAGGGCGAGCAAGGCGTGCACATCCGTTGACTCCGGCGTGGTCAGCAGGCTCGGGATGGCTTCGCCCCCCGCAAGAATTTCAATCGTCCCGATCAGGCCAGGATTCATGCCCAGGGCACGGAGGAGGGAGTTGATGAAATACGTCGTGGTTGTTTTGCCGTTCGTACCGGTCACCCCGAAAAGCGTGGGCGAAACGGCGTCGAGGGGCTGGCTTCGATAAATGAGGGCAGCGAGGGTCCCGACGGCGGCACGGGGATTGCCGACGATCAGCACGGGAACAGCGAGGTCCTCAAGTGCCAATTGACGTGCGCCATCTTCATCGCTTAAGACGGCCACCGCACCGGCCGCCACCGCTTGGGTGACGAAGTCGGCCCCATGGCGGGTGGATCCGGGCAGGGCCAGGTACAAGTCTCCCGGCTCGACAGTGCGCGAGTTGAGGGACACACCAGTCACCGACGTATCGCCGGAGGCCTCGGGCAGCGCGATTCCGAGGCACGATGCGATGGCCGCAAGGGGAACAGGCGCCACGACGGCTGGACGGAAGCCGGGTTTGTCCGTAGCCGACGGGTTCCCTGTAGGGATCGATACGGCATCATTCTGCTCTGACAAGGTGGTCTCCGTTGGTACTCGTAAAACTGTCCGCGCGGGAACCCGGAGGCTCCCGCAATCGGCATGGGTGGATCGTAATGTGGCCGGACAGATGCCCAACAAGCTTACTTGGCGAAACTGAACTACTTACCGTACCGGCCCTATTTGGCGTATTGGGCCCTATTTGCAGTAGCGGGCCTCATTTGGCGTATTGGGGGAACCGCGCCGGAGTGCCCGTGGACGGCGGGACGTTGTAGGTGCGCAGGACCTGACCCATGACCGAGCGGAAAATCGGCCCTTGGGTGATGCCGTAGATGTTCCCTTTCGGGCGCTGGACAACAACCTCGACGATGAACCGTGGATTTTCCATAGGCGCCATTCCAATGATGGAAGCCGTGAAACCGTCGAAGCCGGGCAGCCCGTCTTCACGCGGCGCCTCGGAGGTACCCGTCTTGGCGCCGACCCGGTATCCGTCGATGCCAGCATCTTTCACTTCGCCCATGGTGACGTTGCTCTCCAGGATGTCCCGGACCTGTTGGGCCGTCTCCTTCGTGACGACCTGACGGGGATCCTTGGCAGGCACTTTGTTCTCGACCCCATCGGCTCCGACGTAGCCGTCAATCAGCCGCGGTTGCAGCATCACGCCGTCGTTGGCCACGCTTTGGTAGGCCCGGACGGTCTGCAGCGTGGACTGGGAAACACCTTGGCCGAACAGCACTGTGTACTGCTGCCGGTCGTCCCATTGATCGGGCTTGGCCAGAATACCGGTGGCTTCGGCGGGAAGACCGATGTCCGGCGCTTCGCCAATGCCGAAGCGCCGGAGATAGTCGTAGCGCTGTTCCTTGCTCAGGCGGCTGCCGATCATCACGGTACCCGTGTTCATTGAATAACCTAGGATGCCGGCGAGGGTCCTCTGTTCGGTACCGTGTGTGAACGCATCGGTGAACGTCTGGCCGTCGATGGTCACGGCGGGGGGGATGGTAACGGTGTCCAACGGGCTGGACTTTCCTTCATTGATCGCAGCGGACGCGGTGATCATCTTCTCCACCGAACCGGGCTCGTAGGCAGCCGTCACGGACCGCACGCCGCGGTCCGCGGCCGCTACCTTGCCGGGGTCGTTCGGATCCGGGGCGTTCGTGTCCGCCATCGCGATGATGTTCCCGGTCTTGATGTCCTCCACGACGACCGATCCCCACTCTGCATTGAGCTGGTTGACCTGGGTCTGGATGGCCTGCTGCGCAAAGTACTGGATGTCCGTGTTCAGGGTCAGCTTGACGTCTTGGCCGTTCACGGCAGGGGTCAGCAGGTCGGTTGCCACGGGAATGCGAAGACCGTCGGCGCCGATCTCGAAGACGCGCTTGCCATCCTTGCCGCGGAGGAGATCGTCCTGGGTCTGCTCTAGGCCGGCCTGGCCCGTGGTGCCGTCCTTGAGGAAGCCGATAACGCCACCGGCGACGCTGCCGTTGGGATAGACACGCTTGCTGATGCCCTCCGACACGACACCCGGAATGTGCAGTTGGGAAATCCGGTCTTCGAGATCGGGCTTCACTTCCTTGGCCACGACGTTGTATTTCTTGTCGCCGGTCACTGCCTGGGTAACCTGGTTGACGTCCATCCCCAGGGCGCTGGAAAGTTCTGCTATCCCTTGTGTCCTGGAGATCGTATCGATGGCCTGGGTCTGGGTGTTGTAGCGCGAAAACTCAGACGTGTTTGTGTTGACCGTTTGGTCCACCACGATGTTGTAGCGGATCACGCTACTAGCGAGCACGGTGCCGTTGGAGTCAAGGATCTTCCCGCGTTCGGCCGGCAGGATGGTTGTTGTCAGCCGGTTGTTGTAGGCAGCCTCGGCCAGACCTCCGACGTCCAGTCCTTGGACCAGGAACAACTTGCCCCCGACCACCAGCAACAGCGCCAACATGATCGCGAGGCCGATGCGCAAGCGCTTCTTCGCCGCCGGCGTTCTCTTGTTCTTCGATTTGCCGGTTTTCTGCACCACGTCGATTCCTTGCTGCTTGCCTTGCTGTTTACCCCTGAAATCAGGTCGGCTGAACGCTACTGCCCCGGTACCTTCTGCTGTGGAGCCGGGACCGAACCACCGTGGAGATCCACAACCGGCGGCTTGGGTGCCGCAGGAACCGCGGGCGCCTGCGGTTTGGCCGGCGTCGAGTCTGCGGCCCCGTTGGGCTTACGGCTGTCCAGTGAATCATTCTTGGCGGGTGCGGAAGGAGCGACGCTGGACTGGCCTGCAACCGCAGGAGCAGCGATGACGGCACCGGGATTCTGTCCCTTGGTTGCCGGCGTGGCTTTTCCTGTGACCGTCAGATTGTCCAGATCGATCTGACCCGTGGCAGTGGAAGCTACCATTCCCAATTCTGCGGCCTTGGCGGCAAGATTCTGAGGAGCTTGGTAGTTCTGTACCTGCTGTGTCAGGTCCTGGTTCTGCTTGTTCAGGGACGCAGCGTCGTTCCTGAGCTTCACCAGGTCGTATTGGGCCGTGGAAACGGAGATGTTGAGCACCAGGACAGTCAACAATGCGGCCGCAAGCACGCCGAAGCAAAAGACGACGAACGGAGTCCGCCGTCGTCCCGGAACACTCTGTACGAGCGAGAGCGGCGTCCGCACCTTGCGGGTCGTGTCGCGCTCCGGTCCCCGGGCGGGCAGGGCACGCGCGGTGTTCCCCACCGTGGTCGGCAGGATCTTCGCGGCAGCGGTGCTCATGCTATTCTCCTCGCTTTGATGCGTTCCACGGCCCGCAGGCGGGCAGATGCCGCACGCGGGTTTTCGGCGATTTCTTCAGGCGTAGGCACTTCCGTGCCCCTGGTCAGGGTCTTGAATTCCGGCTTGTGTTCTTCCAACTCCACTGGGAAGCCGAGCGGGGCCGAGGACTTGGACCGGGACTGGAAGACCGACTTGACGATCTTGTCTTCGAGTGAGTGGTACGACATCACCACTACTCGTCCGCCCATTGCCGAGGCTGAGAGAGCGGCAGGCACTGCCCTCTCCAGGACATCGAGTTCCTCGTTGACTTCAATCCGCAGGGCCTGGAAAGTCCGCTTTGCCGGATGCCCGCCGGACTTTGCAGCCGCCGCGGGAACAACGCCGCGGATCTGCTCAACGAGTTCCCCGGTGGTGGCGAATGGCTTGGTGGCCCTCGCCGTGACGATGCGGTTTGCGATCCTGCCGGCAAACTTCTCTTCGCCCCACTTGCGGATAATCCGCACGAGGTCTTCTTCGGAATAGTTGTTGACTACGTCGGCGGCAGTCTGGCCGCGGCTGGTGTCCATCCGCATGTCCAGCGGCGCGTCGTAGGAGTAGGCAAAGCCGCGCTCCCGCTCGTCCAGTTGGAGGGAAGACACGCCCAGATCCATGAGGATGCCGTGCACCTCCGGGATGCCAAGGTCCGCAAGGACATCTTCGATTTCGTCATAGACGGCATGTACCAGGTCGGTGCGGGCCACGAACGGTTGCAGGCGCTCTCCCGCGAGGGCCAGGGCCTCTTCGTCCCGGTCTATGCCAACAAGGTGCAGATCGGGGAACCGTTGCAGCATCGCTTCGGAATGGCCACCCATTCCCAACGTGGCGTCGATGACGACGGGCGTTTCGCCACGGCTGCGTGCGGCCTCAAAACCTGGTGCCAACAAATTGATGCACCGGTCCTTCAAGACCGGTACATGTCGCTCCGAGGTTGGTTTTGGCGCGTCGTGCTCCTCCATGCGGCCTCCTCAGAGCTGAATTGTTCGTCTGTCAGGTTCTTGTTGGGGTGGCTGCTTCTTGAGCCGGATCCCCATCCGCGCCTATCGCAGCGTCTGCCTGGCTCCGGGGAAGGTGAGCCAGGAAAACAATGTGATGGGCGGCTGGAGATCCCGTCCAAGAAGCATTGCTGCTTCCTGTCCCGGTTTCTAAATGAACCCGGGAAGGTTGTCGTCGTCGGTCTCCGAGAAGGCGGCTTCCTTCTCGGCCAGGTACTCGTCCCAAGCCTGGGCATCCCAGATCTCTGCGCGGGTTCCGGCGCCGATGACCGCCAATTCCCGCTCGAGACCTGCGTAGCTCCGGAGCGCCGGCGGAATCGTCACGCGCCCCTGCTTGTCAGGTACCTCGTCAGAGGCTCCGGACAGGAAAACCCTGATGTAGTCACGTGACTGCTTGGAGGAGATGGGGGCCTCCCGCATGGATTCGTGAATACGTTCGAATTCCCGCTGGCTGAAGACGTAGATGCAACGTTCCTGGCCCCTTGTGAGCACCAAGCCGTCAGCAAGTTCCTCGCGGAACTTGGCGGGGAGGATGATCCGGCCCTTTTCGTCCAGACGCGGAGAATGCGTGCCAAGAAACACTGGCCCACCGCCCCCATCCGTAAAGGTGCCCGTACCTGCCCCACGCCGCCACTACCCTCTTACTTGCCCCACTTTACTCCACAAGCCCCCACAGTCAACGCAATCCGGCGTGTTTCTGCCCCATTTTCGAATGCGGGAGCCCGAAAACATGGGGCTCTCAGGAGTGGTTGGGAGTGGAGGAAACTTTGCAGCGGCGCTCCAGGGAGGCGCACGACGGCGGCTTCGCCAGTCGCGACTACAGGCTCGCGAGGTGCGGCGAACGTGGCGTTAAATGCGAAAAGACCCGATACTCGGGTCTTTTCGCAATCAGGCCGGAGCCTGGTGGTGCAATGTGGAGGACTCGCATCCGCCGGGAGGACAAGCCCCTGGATGGAGCGCTCAGCTCTCCTCGCCGCGGCGGCGCTCGTCCCAGCGTTCCTCAAGGTTGCTCATGAATGAGTTCCTTGCCTTGCCCGGCTTGGCACTCTTCGACTTCCCGCCGGCTGCCCTTCTCAGGGTGGCAAAGTAAACGCCGGCGCCCATCACGATGAAGCCCAGCACTCCAAGGAAGATGTTCTGCAGGGACACACCTACCAACAACAAGAGAATCCCGGCGATAGTGCCTAGAACGCCAATAACGATGTGCCTGGTCGACCATGAGCGAATGGGGTCAGAGCCCATTGAATTGGCAAACTTCGGATCGTCCTCATGCAGTTGCTTCTCGAGCTGCTCGAGGAGCTTCTGTTCGTGCTCCGATAGGGGCATCGCGACCTCCTTTAGTCGGCCAGCGTCTGGATACGCCGCGGCCATTGCCTCTGTTCCCTTGAACGGACGAACCCAAAAAAGGGTTCCCGAAGACCGGGTCTTGTGAACACGGTCTCACGGAACAGACGCAACATAGCAATTTATCCAGACGGTCTAAATCTGTGTACCTCTAGGATAGTTTGTTGGCCGCTGTTCTGAAAGACACGCCGGAGGGCATGCGAGTGCTCTTCGAAGCCTAGGGAAAGCCCGGCCCGTCCGGCTCCGCATGCGGCTCCAAAAGCGTCGCCGGAAGGACAGTCTTGCTGCCGAATCGCTCGGTGACACGATCAAGCGCCTGTTCAGCCGCCCGCCAGTTGTCGTCCCGGCGATCGAAGCTTAACTGCAGCGAGGTGTGTTCCGCCGGTTCGAGCTGCTCCGCCCGGACCCCCACAAGGCGCACGCTCATGGGGCGCTCCCCCAAGGCCGCCAGCAACTGGCTCGCCACCTGATAGATCATCTGGGCGCTGTCCACCGGCGTATGCATTGTCTTGCTGCGGCTGATCGTCGAAAAATCCGCATAGCGCAGCTTCAGCGCGATGGTCCGGGCCAGCATCCCGGCGGTCCGCAGCCGTGAAGCGGTTCGGTGGGAGAGCCTTAGCAACTCGCGGTGCAGGAGCGCGTCATCCGGGGTGTCAACGGCGAACGTTTCCTCGGAACCAATGCTCTTTTCGAGGCGCGTAGGCGTGACCGGCCGCGGATCCAAGCCCATCGACAGTCGGTGGACGTGCTCGCCCGAAGCTCCAAGGACCTTTTTCAAGGAAGAAAGCGGCGTGGCCGCAACATCAGCCACGGTACGGATCCCCAGCCTGCCGAGGACATCGGCGGTCTTGGCCCCGACTCCCCACAGGGCGTTCACGGGCAGGCTGTGCAAATAGGCTACGGTCTGCCCTTCCTCAATGAGGAGCAGTCCGTCGGGTTTGCAGCGCGTAGAAGCAATTTTGGCAACGAACTTGTTGGCGGCTATTCCCACAGACGCAGTGATTCCCAGCTCGGACGCAACACGGCGCCGGATCAAATGACCGATCTGGAGAGGCGGACCAAGCCTCCTGATTGCGCCACCGACATCCAGGAAAGCCTCGTCGACGCTCAAGGGCTCCACGAGGTCCGTTATCGATTCGAATATGCCCATCAACTGCGCGGACACCTCGTAGTAGAGGCTGTGGCGGGGCTCGATGATGACCGCGTTGGGGCACATCCGCATGGCGTTTGCCATGGGCATGGCAGACTTCACGCCCAACGCGCGCGCTTCGTAGGAGGCGGACAATACAACCGAGCGATCCACCGGGAAACCCACAATGACGGGTTTTCCCTTGAGTTCCGGCCGGGTCCGCAATTCCACCGAGACAAAGAAGGCATCCATGTCCACGTGGAGGATGCTGGTGCGCCTCAGTTCCCGCAGAGCGGCGGGATCCGGGGCGAATTCTTGTCCGGGGCCCCGCCCGTTGTTCTCTGCTTGTGGTCTCACAATGAAATCCTATGCCGCGGTACTGGTTACTGGTGGCTGCGTCCGGCGCCCTAAACTGGAGGCAGCATCCGGCGTCGTCCCCAGGAGGAAATCCCTGTGAAGCTCTTTGGAAAGCCTCAACCCGTCAGCCTGGCCTTGTTGGCCACAGGCGTCGCGTTGACTATCTCGGCTTGCGGGTCGTCGCCGGCAAGCACGGCATCCCAAGGGACTGCGCCAACTTCGTCCGGGGCGGCCACTGCCTCGGTAAGTCCGTCGCCGGCCACTACTTCCACGGTGGCCGCGGGAGCTTCGGCGGCGGTCGGCGCCTTGGTCCCGGGATTCCCGCAGCAACTGATTCCATTGATGCCCAAGGCAGCTGTGGAATCCAGCAGTTTCGACAAGAACTCTTCCCCGGCGTCGGTGGCCTTGGTCGGTACCATTGCGTCCCCATCGGACTCAGTAGTGGCCTTTTATACCTCCGCGCTCACGGCCCAGGGCTTTAAGGAAGTTCCCGGCAGCACCGTCGGAAGTATCAAATCAAAGGATTTCCTCCGTGGCGACAATGAAACCGTGAATATCTCGGTGGTGGAAACCGCGGGCAAATCCACGTTCACCATTGGTGCCAACGTGGCCGCCGGGTCAATCAAGTGACCGCGGAGAGCCTGGGTTCGGAACAGAGCCGTTTTGTGGCCGAGGTCGCCGCCAAACTTAACGGTTTCCTCGGGGTACAACAAGAAACCATGGCCACCATCTCCCCCGATGTCGCTCCGCTCATGGGCTCAATCACAAGCCTCGTGACAGGTGGCAAACGGCTCCGGGCCCTGATGTGCTATTGGGGGTGGCGAGGTGCCGGAGGCGAGTCCGCACACCCCGACATCATCACTGCGGGCTGCGCTTTGGAACTCTTCCAGGCTGCAGCCCTGATTCACGATGACATCATCGACCGCTCTGATACACGGCGCGGCGGCCCAAGCGTCCACAAGCGGTTCAGCCAGCTCCATGAGGGCGAAGGCTGGGCTCTCGACAGCGAACGCTTCGGGCATGCGGCCGCGATTCTCACCGGAGACCTGTGCTTGTCCTTCAGCGAGGAGGCGTTCACAGAGATTGGTGGCAGGGCTGCTTCCGGCACGACTGCGCGGCGGATCTTCAACCTGATGCGGGCCGAGGTCATGGCTGGCCAATACCTGGACATCCTGGAGGAAGTTGCGGGCCCGGTGCGGGACCGCGCGGGTGCCGTCCACCGCGCCCAGTCCATCATCCGTTTCAAGTCGGCGAAGTACTCAACGGAACACCCCTTGGCCCTGGGGGGCGCCTTGGCCGGTGCCAGCGAAGAACTCCTGCAAGGCTATTCCGCCTTCGCGTTGCCCCTTGGCGAAGCATTCCAGTTGCGCGACGACGTCCTGGGAGTGTTCGGAGACCCGGGGACGACAGGCAAGCCTGCGGGAGATGACCTCCGCGAAGGCAAACGGACCGTGCTGGTGGGCTTCGCCATCAACCGGGCGGGGACTACTGATTCGAGCTACATCGATACCATGCTCGGGAGGCAGGACCTTGGCGAGGCCGAGGTTGCCGAGATCCGCCGGATCATCGTGGATTGCGGTGCGCTCGAAGCCACGGAATCGATGATCGAGGAACTCAGCAACGAGGCTTTCGAGGCCTTGGAACGCCTCCCCCTGGCTGAACTCCCGCTTACCGCGCTCAGGCAGTTGGCCGAAGCCGCCGTCAGCCGGGCCGCGTGAACTCCTGCATCAATCCTCGTTGAGGGCAATCTGAATACCTGCCTTAAATACAGTGGTGGCGATMAGCAAGCTGATCGCCACCGCAGCGACTCATCCGGAGTGAAAAGCCACGCGATGAGCTCCTCATCCGTGTACCCGGCATCGCCAAGCACTGCGATGGTGCCCTTCAGGCTGTCCACCACATGACCGTCCTGGATAAAGAGGGCAGGAATCGAACGGATATTGCGTTCGCCCACTCTCACAGCCACCACTGCACGCTCATCCAGAAGACCGTGGACCTTGGTGATTGAAACGTTCAGCAGCTCTGCCACATCGGGCAGCGGCAGCCAATCGGAAACGAGGCTTTCTACATTACTCACGGATCAAGATTGCCACGCCCGCGCGCTTTGCGCCTAGCCGGACGGACGGTGCGGGCGGAATTTGTGCCCCGAATTGCCCAAGAATCGAATGCGCCGGGATTTCTTGTGCGGAATCGAAAAATGTGAGAGATTCACATTGATCACATTTGCATCACTACTAACTTTAGTAACACTGGCAACAGCGGCATTCCCAACATCCGCTGCTGAGATGAGGATTGCTCCCATGACGACGCCCCGCTCGCCCAAGAAGACAACGAGCATGCCCATAATTGCGGCCACCACAGCGGCCCTGCCCGCCGTCATGCTCTCTTCATTGGCGCTCGCCCAAGCGGCGACAGCGCTTCCGGCAGTACAAACCCAGAAGATCCCCGCATCGCTGACTGCAGCCATCCAGGCCCAGGCCGCCGCCATGTCCGCAAACCTCATTCCCGCCTCCGCGGTTGCCTCGACTATCCCGGCCGCCATGCAGCCCATGGCACCGGCGGCTCCGGCCATGTACACCATCGTCCGGGGCGATACCATCAGCGGCATCGCGGCCCGCTACGGGCTGGACACCAATACCGTCCTGCAGCTCAACGGGCTCTCGGGCAACACCATCATCTACCCGGGACAGCAGATCAAGTTGTCAGGTTCCGCAACGGCGCCAAGTGCCCCGGCACCCGCGCCGAGCCCGGCACCCAGCCCGTCGTCGGCTGCCAGCTACACAGTCGTGTCCGGCGATACCCTGAGCGGCATTGCCGCCCGCCACGGCGTGGCGCTGTCCGACGTCTTCAATTGGAACGGCCTCAACGGCCGGTCCATCATCTACCCCGGCCAGAAGATCAAGGTCGGCCCGGGAACGAACGCACCGGCCCCGGCGGCACCGGCTCCCGCTGCACTGGTCCCTGCTTCCGCGCCGGCGGCGCCGGCAACACCGGCACTTGCCAACACCGGCTCGTACACCATCAAGTCGGGTGACACCCTGGGCGGCATCGCGTCCCGCCTTGCAGTGTCCTTGTCATCGCTGCTCTCGGCCAACAAGCTGTCCATGAGCACCATCATTTATCCGGGGCAAAAGCTCGCCATCCCGGGCGCTCCGGCGGCCTCGGCTCCGGCTCCGGTCAGCACCCCCTTGGTTCCGAGCACGTTCCTGGGCTACACCTACCCGGAGGCGGTGGTCAGTTCAGCCAACGCGAACAAGGCCCTGCTCAATGCGTCCCCGGTTCCCAGCCCCGCCCAGATGAAGGGGATCGTAGCCGATACCGCGCGTCGGATGGGGGTGGACCCGTCCTTGGCCATGGCTTTCGCCTTCCAGGAATCCGGCTTCAACCAGCGTGCGGTCTCTCCCGCCAACGCCATCGGCACGATGCAGGTGATTCCCTCCTCCGGTGAATGGGCTTCCCAACTGGTGGGACGCAAGCTCAACATCCTGGACCCGTATGACAACGTGACCGCCGGCGTCGCCATCATCCGGGCCCTCGTCAACACCAGCAAGGATCTGAACACGGCCATCGCTGGCTACTACCAGGGCCAGTACTCGGTCAGCAAACACGGCATGTACGACGACACCAAGGCCTACGTCGCCTCGATCCTGGCCCTCAAGAAGAACTTCAGCTAAATCACGTCGCACAACACGGGCCCGGATCGCATGTCGATTCGGGCCCGTGTTTTTGCTCAACTAGGATCGTAGGGTGCAGGAACAAGTTTCGGACCAACTCCTCGGATCCCTCGTGGACGGGCGCTACCTGGTGCGATCGCGCCTTGCGAACGGCGGAATGTCAACCGTCTATCTCGCCACCGACGAGCGTCTCGACCGCGACGTGGCGCTCAAAGTGCTGCATCCGCACCTGGCCAATGACCAAAATTTCCTGGACCGCCTCCAGCGCGAGGCCCGGGCCGCGGCGAGCCTTTCCCACCCGCACGTCGTAGGTGTCCTCGACCAGGGACAGGACGGCCACATTGCGTACATCGTCATGGAGTACATCAAAGGCCACACGCTGCGTGACGTCCTCAACGAGAAGGCAGCGCTTCCGCCCCGGCTGGCCTTCGCGCTGATCGATCCCGTCATCGAAGGCCTCGCGGCCGCCCACGCGGCGGGCCTGATCCACCGGGACGTGAAACCCGAGAACGTCCTGATCGCCGACGACGGCCGCATCAAGGTGGGCGACTTCGGCCTGGCCCGGGCGGTCACTGCGACAACCAGCACCGGCGCCCTGATCGGCACTGTCGCATATCTGGCTCCCGAACTGGTCCTCGGCAAACCCGCGGACGCCCGCAGCGACATTTACTCCACCGGCATCATGCTTTACGAAATGCTTACCGGCGGGCAACCCTATGCGGGCGAGGTTCCCATCCAGGTTGCCTACCAGCACGTCAACGCGGCCGTCGCTCCGCCGTCGCTCGCGGTGCCCGGCCTTGCCGCGGACGTGGACGAACTCGTCCAGTGGTGCACGGCGAAGGAACCTGAAGAGCGTCCTGTGGACGGATCCGCGCTCTTGTCCGAACTGCGGCATATCCGCACAACCTTGACCGACGCGCAACTGGACATCAACCCGCCGGCCGCCAGGGCAGCAACGCCCGAAGGACAACAGGAAGCCGCCGGGGCAACAGCGATAGTCGCTCCTTTCCGTTCCGAACGTACGGAGCCGCTGGAACGGATCGGCCGCCCGACAGAGATTATCTCAAGCCAGCGCAATCCAACCACGGTGCTTCCGCCGTCGGGGTTCTCCCCCGGCGCCGCGGCATTCGACGTCCCACAGGACCAGGAACCCCAGGCCCCGGCCGAAGCGCCGCCGAGCAAACGCGACATCAAGCGGATGGAGCGCCAGGAAGAGAAGGACCGCGCCCGGGCCGCGGCCACGCCGTCGCGCTCTTTGCGGGAAGGCAACCCGCGCCGCCGTGCAGTGATCTGGACGATCGTCGTGATTGTCCTGGCGATCCTGGCCACTGCGGCAGGCTGGTTCTTCGGCATGGGGCCCGGCTCGCCCGGAACCATACCGGACACCAGGAACAAGACGGTTGCGGAGGCACAGCAGCTCCTGAGGACCGCCGGCTTCCAATCCGAGCCAAAAGACGTGTTCGACGACGAAGTCACAGCAGGGTTGGCGGTTGGAACGGAACCCGCGTCCGGCCAGGTGGTCCGGAAGTTCCAAGCCGTGTCGCTCTTCGTCTCGAAGGGTCCGCAGTTGTTTCCGCTTACCGCGATGTCGGGCTTGACACTCGACCAGGCAAAGAATGCCCTTGGCGTGGCGGGAATGACCCTCGGCAAAGTGACCGAGCAGTTTGACGACAAAGTGCCTTCCGGCACGGTCATCTCCCAGTCCCCGGCCCAGGACACCGCGGTCCGCCACGGCACCCCGGTGGCATTGGTGGTTTCCAAGGGACCGCAGCCCCTTCCCGTTCCAGATGTCCGCGGCATGACGCAGCAAGCAGCCGTCAAAGCGATCAGCGACGCCGGATTCGCCGCGAAAATTGCGCCGGAACCCGTCAACGACAAAAAGGTCCCCGCGGGAGCCGTGGTCAGCCAGGCCCCTGCCAACGGCACCTTGATCCGCGGCGACTCCGTCACGCTGACCCTGTCCAAGGGGCCGAAAATGGTGCACGTCCCCAACTTCATCGGCAAGCAGGCGGACGCTGCCCGCAAAGCTTTGGAGCAGCTCGGATTCGACGTCAAGATCAACAACATCCTGGGGGGCTTCTTCGGCACTGTCCGTGACCAGAACCCCGTGGACAGCGATGCGCCGGAGGGCTCGGTCGTCACCTTGACCGTGGTGTAGGACCTACCCATACGGGAAAGGCGATCCGGAGTTCCGGATCGCCTTTCCCGTATTCAGGCCTGCTCGCAGGATGGCCTACTCGCCGGACTAGCGCTTGGTGAGGGCTCCAGCCACGAGGAATGCCATCTCGAGGGACTGCATGTGGTTCAGGCGGGGATCGCACACTGACTCGTAGCGGTCCAGGAAGGCATCCTGGTCAATGGGATCGGCGCCGCCAAGGCATTCCGCGACGTCGTCGCCGGTCATTTCCATGTGCAGGCCACCGGGTACCGTGCCCAGGGCGTGGTGGACTTCGAAGAACCCGCGGACTTCGTCCACGACGTCGTCGAAGTTGCGGGTCTTGTACCCGTTGGGCGACGTGACCGTGTTCCCGTGCATGGGGTCCGTGACCCAAAGGACCTGCGCGCCGGAGGCTGTTACCTTTTCGACGACGGCGGGCAGCTTCTCGCGGATGTTCTTGGAACCCATCCGGGTGATGAACGTGAGGCGGCCGGGCTCGCGGTTCGGGTCCAGCTTGTCAATGAGCCGCAACGCGTCGTCTCCGGAGGTCCCGGGACCGAGCTTGACGCCGATCGGGTTGCGCACGCGGGACAGGAAGTCCACATGCGCATGGTCGAGTTCACGCGTGCGCTCACCGATCCAGAGGAAGTGCCCGGAGGTGTCGTAGGGAAGTCCCGTGCGGGAGTCGATGCGCGTCAGGGCACGCTCGTAGTCCAGGAGGAGTGCCTCATGGCTCGCGAAGAACTCCACGCGCTTGAGGGCTTCGAAATCGGCACCGCAGGACGCCATGAACTTGATGGCACGGTCGATGTCCCTCGCCAAGGACTCGTAGCGGGCATGGGCGGGGTTTTCGGTGAAGCCCTTGTTCCAGAGGTGCACCAGGCGGAGATCGGCAAAGCCGCCCTGCGTGAAGGCGCGGATGAGGTTCAGGGTGGAAGCCGAGGTGTGGTAGGCCTTCAGCATGCGGCTGGCGTCGTGGGCGCGGGACTCCGGGGTGAAATCGTAGCCGTTGACTATGTCGCCGCGGTACGCAGGCAAGGTCACGCCGTCGCGGGTTTCCTCGTTCGACGACCGGGGCTTGGCGAACTGGCCGGCCATGCGGCCCATCTTGATGACGGGCATGGCCGCACCGTAGGTGAGGACAACGGCCATCTGCAGGATGGTGCGGACCCGGGCACTGATCTTGTCAGCTGTGGCGTCCTCGAAGGTCTCGGCGCAGTCGCCACCTTGAAGCAGGAATGCCTTGCCCTGGGCTGCGGCCGCCAAACGCTCGCGCAATATGTCGACCTCGCCCGCGAAGACCAGCGGCGGAAGCACGGAGAGTTCTTTGACGGAGGTGGCGAAGACACCCCTATCGGTCCAGGTGGGTTGCTGCGAGATAGGCAGCTGGCGCCAATCGTCCAAGCCGGGATAGTTTGCCGCGCCACTTTGCGCGGTGCTGGTCAGGGGGCTGCCCAGGGAACTGGTCAAGGGGCCGGTCATGGACGGTGCGGGGTTCGCGGATAGCTCAGTCACTCTCCAAGACTAGTTGCCTTGCCCGCTGTTCGGGGCACGGCTTCCGTAACCGTTATCCGCCGGCCGTCACACTTTCCCGGCCACCGCACCGTGGCCGTCCGGCTCTGAACCGTTGCCGGGCGGGCGCCTGCCCTCCTCACCGGCGTCGGCTGCGTTCACTTCGCTTCCGCCCGCGGGCTCCGGAAGCTGTCCGGCCAGTCGCTGCTTGACGACGGCGGCGTATTCATCCACGTATTCCTGCCCCGAGAGCCGCATGAGTTCGTACATGATTTCGTCGGTCACGGCGCGTTGAACGGAGTGGTCTTCTTCTTGGCCGTAGTACCGGCTGAAGTCCAACGGTTGCCCGAAAATGATCCCGATCCGGCGGATGGTGGGCAAACGCTTGCCGATGGGCTGGACCTTTTCCGTGCCGATCATCGCTACGGGAATAACGGGCACCCGGGTTTGGAGCGCAAGTTTGGCGACCCCCACTTTGCCCCGGTACAGCTTGGCATCGGGACTGCGGGTGCCTTCCGGGTAGATCCCCAGCAGGCCGCCGGCGCCCAGGACGTCCCTGCCGGCCTGCAAGGACAACTCGGACGCAGCCCCGCCCGAACGGTCCATCGGCAATTGGTTGGTAAGCCGGAAGAACATGGCCGTAAGCCTGCCTTTGAGCCCGGTACCCGTGAAGTACTCGGACTTGGCCAGGAAACTGACGCGCCGGGGCACCATCACCGGCATGAAGATCGAGTCTGAAAAGGACAAATGATTGGAAGCGAGAATCGCGGCGCCATCGTGGGGAACATTGTCGAGGCCCTTGACCCAGGGGCGGAACAGCAATTTGAGAAGCGGACCCAAAAAGATCCGCTTCATGACCCAATAGAACACTTTGGTTCCTCTCCGGGGCGGCGTCTGCAAGGCGTCCGGACGGTCCCGGCCCGCATTCAGAAGCCACCATACTCCAGTGAGAAATGTCCCGAACAGTGACACGATGGACTCATCACGGAAAGCAGTGCCGCCAACAGAGTAGCCTCGGAGTCATCATGAACACTCTCCCCGATCCCTCGCCGTACGCCAGCGACTTCACCGGCAGTGGACCCAGCATCGGCGTCGTGATGAGCCACGGCTTCACGGGCAGCCCGCACAGCATGCGCCCCTGGGCCGAGTACCTGGCCGCCGAAGGCTACGCCGTCCGCCTCCCTCTGCTTCCCGGCCATGGGACCACGTGGCAGGACATGGCCACGCGGCACTGGCAGGAGTGGCACCATGCGGTGGATGCGGCATATCTCAAGCTCCAGGCCGAGTGCGACTTCGTCTTCGCCGCCGGCTTGTCGATGGGAGGGACATTGGCTCTCCGGATCGCGGCGACCCGGCCCGTGGCCGGTACCGTCGTCGTCAATCCGGGACTGGTGATCGATGATCCCCGCGCCGCCGTGGTCGGCCTCCTCAAGCACGTCATGAAATCCACCCCGGCGATTGCAAACGACATCCTCAAACCCGGCATGGACGAAGGAGCGTATCCCAGGACACCGGTCGCCGCCGCGCATGAGTTGAAAAAGATGTACAGGGACACCGTCACCCTGCTCCCCCGGATTTCCGCACCGGTGCGCGTCTTCCGTTCCTCCGTGGACCACGTGGTTTCGGATCGAAGCATCAGGCAGTTGAAGGAGCGGGTCACGGCTTCGATGGAGTTCAGCACCTTGGAGAACAGCTACCACGTGGCCACGCTGGACAACGATGCCATGGAGATTTTCCGGGGCTCGGCCGAGTTCATCAGGAAAACGATGGCAGGACTGACACACAGTTCCGCCGCTGCCAGCCAGTCCACCGCCGAGCTTCGAGATTCACCCCATGAATAGGCCAGGGCCTGACTCCCCCGACCAGAGCGCCAACAAAGACGACGACGCCGTCTGGCTCGATTTGGTGGCCCGGCTTGAGTCGATGCCTTCCTCGGCCCTCGACGAGGCGCCGACGACGGAGGAGCCCGCCAAGGATTCCGGAACAGAGCCGGGGCCAGGTCCGGACGACGTTCCAGGCCGCTCATCATCCCGTTCCTTCCAAGACTTCGACCCTCTTGGATTGTCTGGAATGTCAAAAAGAGGCGCCGCTGAAGAACCTGCAAGCAGTGGGGAGGACAGCGGGACCACCGGTCCGCGTGACTACGACGTCGAGGACGAAAACGGGTTCGTGCCGGAGGACCCGCCGAGCCTGGCCGGCACCGAACCACTGACCATGCTCGCCTGGCTCGGAGCCGTGGGCGGCCCGCTTGCCCTGTTGTTCACCGCGATGTTCTGGCGCTCGGCGCCGCTCCTGGCAGTGATGGGCATCCTGGTGGCTTTTCTGGCCTCAGTGGTTTACCTCATCATGAAGCTGCCCCAGGAAAAAGACGAGAACGACGACGGCGCCCGCGTCTAGGCGGACTGCCGCACTGCGCATCCCCTCGCGGCGGAGCTCGTACTAGCCGCGCGCCCTGCCGCTGACCCGGGACAGATCGGCAGCGCCGATCATCCCCGCCCGCGGTCCCAGTGCCGCAAGCTTGATGGCGGCCGCGGGACGGAAACCGCGGCCGGTGAGGTTCCGAGTGAATGCTGTCCGCGCAGGGCCCACAAGAAGCTCACCGGCGTCGCACAGCCCACCGCCGATAACGAACGTCCCTGGATCGAGCGCAGCCGCCAGGTTCGCCAGGCCAAGCCCGAGCCAGTGCCCCACTTCTTCCAAGAGCTCCCTCGAAGCGGAATCTCCGGCCTTTGCCCGCTCCGTCACGGTAACGCCCGTGATGTTCTCGGCCGAGCCGCCGGCCGCCTTGAGCAGTTCGTAGGCAACCGGTGAATTCCGCAAGGCCAGCTCCCGGGCTTCCCTGCCGAGCGCGTTGCCGGAAGCATATTGCTCCCAGCAGCCGCGGTTGCCGCATTCGCAGCGATGCCCGCCGGGCACCACGATCTGGTGGCCGAACTCCCCCGCTACGCCGAAACGCCCACGCTCCACTCGTCCGTCCATGACCATGGCACCACCGATGCCGGTGCCGAGCGTGATGCAGACGAGGCGGCTCTCCCCTTGCCCTGCGCCGAAGCGCCATTCAGCCCAGGCAGCAGCGTCGGCGTCGTTGGTGACCAGTACCGGGCGCCTCAGCAGGCTCTGCAGGTTTTCGCGGAGCGGCTCGTTACGCCAGGCGAGATGCGGGCTGAACAGCACCGTGCCGCCGTCGAGATCCATCCAACCGGCCGCGCCGATCCCCACAGAGGCAATCCGGTGGCTTCTGCCCAATTCCTGGACAAGCTCGACGATCACCCGCTCCACTGCCCGGGCGTCATTGCCCGGAGTGGAGCGCCGCGCTTCCTCGACAACACGGCCCGAGGGATCCACAACTCCCGCTGCCACCTTCGTGCCGCCGATGTCGATCCCGATCGCCAGCCCCCTGCGGCCGAGATGGGAACGACGCGCGGCCCATGGCACCGACTCCCAGCGCAGGCCGCCGTGCGTAGAACCGGGGCGCCGGCCGGTTGACGCCGAACCGGACCAGGAAATCTTCCGAACTCTTGCCGGGTTCTGGTCGTTGGATGAATTCAGTGGCATGTCGCCATCCTATTCCGAGTGCCGCATATGTACTGACATGCAGGCTCTGCGCACGGAGCGCCTGCACCGCTGCATTGGCGGAATCCCACGCTTCACGTAAAGTTACTCATCAGTAACTTGAGTAAGGTGAATTGCGCCACACCCATTACTTGGCCGTATAGAGTTAGAGCAGCCCCGCAATGGTCTGTTGATATCGAAGGAGCTATCGTGCGTGAATTCAGTGTTCCGCCCCTGGTGAATGTTGCCCCCGAAACCAACATCACGGACCTCGTGGTTCGTCAGGCCGCCAAGCCATCCAACCCGGCACTGTTTGCCAAGCTCAACAGCGCCGGCCAATGGCAGGACATCCGGGCAAAGGACTTCCTCAAGGACGTATCGGCCCTGGCCAAAGGCCTGATCGCCAACGGCGTCGGTGTGGGCGACCGCGTGGGCATCATGTCCAGGACCCGCTACGAATGGTCCCTCGTGGACTTCGCCGTCTGGTTTGCAGGCGGCATTTCCGTGCCGATCTACGAAACGTCATCGCCGTCCCAAGTGGCCTGGAACCTCGGCGACTCCGGCGCAGTCGCGGCATTCGCCGAGTCTTCGCACCACGAGGACGTCATCCGCCAAGCGGTGACCGCCGAAGGCCTCGGCTCAGTCGCCCATGTCTGGCAGCTGGAAGGCGGCGGCCTTGACGCGCTTCGCAGCGCCGGCAGCGGTGTCAGCGACGAGGAACTCGAGACGCGCCGCAGCAACGCGGAACTGGCCGATGTCGCCACGATCATCTACACCTCCGGCACCACGGGTCGCCCCAAGGGTTGCGAACTCACGCACGGCAACTTCGTGGAACTCTCGGAGAACGCTTTGGCCTCCCTCGGCGATGTCGTCAACGAGAACGCCAAGACCATCATGTTCCTCCCGCTCGCCCACGTCTTTGCCCGTTTCATCTCAGTCCTGGCCGTCGCCGCCGGCGCCCAAGTTGCACACACGCCGGATATCAAGAACCTGCTGGCAGACCTGCAGAGCTTCCAGCCGTCCTTCATCCTGGCTGTTCCACGTGTCTTCGAGAAGGTCTTCAACTCGGCCCTCACGAAGGCGGAGGACGGTGGCAAGGGTGCCATCTTCCACAAGGCCGTGGACACGGCAATCGCCTACTCGAGGGCGCAGCAGTCGGGATCCGTCGGATTGGTGCTGAGGCTCAAGCACGCCGTATTCGACCATTTGGTGTACGGGAAGCTTCGTGCTGCCATGGGTGGCCACGTCAGCCACGCCGTTTCCGGCGGCGGCCCGCTCGGCGAACGGCTGGGCCATTTCTTCCACGGCATCGGCTTGCAGATCCTGGAAGGTTACGGCCTCACGGAGACTACGGCACCCATTTCAGTCAACACCCCGTCCCTCATCAAGATCGGCACGGTGGGGGCCCCGCTCCCCGGCAACGCGGTCAAGATCGCCGACGACGGCGAGATCCTCGCCAAGGGCGTCTGCGTCATGAGGGGCTACTTCAAACGGGATGACCTCGCCGCGGAAACCTTCGTGGACGGGTGGTTCCGCACAGGTGACATCGGCGAACTGGACGAACAGGGTTTCCTCAAGATCACCGGCCGCAAGAAGGAAATCATCGTCACAGCCAGCGGCAAGAACGTCGTGCCTGCCCTGCTGGAGGACCAGATCCGTGCAGACGCCCTGGTGTCCCAGGTCCTTGTCATCGGCGACAACCGGCCCTTCATCGGCGCGCTGGTCACCCTCGACGAGGAAGCCCTCCCGGGCTGGTTGGAGCGCCACGGCCTTCCCGCGTCGACTACGACGACGGATGCCGCGGACAACGCCCTCGTCCGGGCAGCCGTCCAGGACCTGATCAGCCACGCCAACCAGTCCGTCTCCCATGCGGAAGCGATCAAGTCGTTCCGGATTGTGCCGTCCGACTTCACCGAGGCATCCGGCCACCTGACGCCGTCCTTGAAGGTCAAGCGCGCCCAGGTCATGAAGGACTTCGATGCAGTGATCGAGGAAATGTATTCGGCGCCCAAGGCGTCCTGAACCGCCGCACCCCGACGCATTAGGAAACCAAAGAAGGAAGGTCCCGGGCTGTACTGACCAGTTCATACAGCCCGGGACCTTCCTTCTTTGGTGCGCCCGCGGAGGAGCGAGCCGCTATTCGACCACGATCAACAGATCGCCGCCTTGGACCTGCTCCACGTTGTTGATGGCGAGGCGCGAGACCGTGCCGGCCACCGGCGTCGTGATGGATGCTTCCATCTTCATCGCCTCAATGGTGGCGACAGTGTCGCCGGCCTTGACGGCGTCGCCTGCTTTGACGGTCAGGGTCACGGCTCCGGCGAACGGCGCTGCGACCTGGCCGGGCTGGGCCGCATCCGCCTTCTCCGCGGCCTTCACGTTGCTGACCACCGACTTGTCGCGGACCACCACGGGGCGGGCCTGGCCGTTGAGCTTGCACATGACGGTGCGCATGCCCTTTTCATCGGGCTCCGAGACCGCTTCAAGGGAGGCGATCAGGCGCACGCCCTTTTCGAGCTCCATGACGTGCTCCGCGCCGAGCTGGAGTCCGTACAGGTAGTCGCGGGTATCAAGCACCGACAGATTGCCGTAGGTGTCCACGCTCTTGAGGTAGTCCTTGGTCGGGCCCTCGAACAGCAACCGGTTCAGTGTCCTCTGGCGGGACTTGGAATCGCCCTTGAGCGCTGCGCTGTCTTCGGCGCTCAGTTCGACGTCGCGGACCTTGATGCTGCGGCCCTGGAGCGCCTTGGTGCGGAACGGCTCCGGCCATCCTCCGGGAGGATCTCCCAATTCACCCGACAGGAAGCCGATGACGGAGTCCGGGATGTCGTAGTTCTGCGGGTTCTCGTTGAAGTCCGCAGGATCCGCATGGATTCCCACGAGGTGCAGCGCGAGATCCCCGACCACCTTGGACGATGGCGTCACCTTGACCAAGCGGCCCAGGATACGGTCCGCGGCGGTGTACATGTCCTCAATGGCCTCGAAACGCTCGCCAAGACCCAGCGCGATGGCCTGCTGGCGCAGGTTGGACAGCTGGCCGCCCGGGATTTCGTGCTGGTAGACCCGGCCGGTGGGACCGGGAAGCCCGGACTCGAACGGCGCGTAGACACGGCGGACCGCTTCCCAGTAGGGCTCCAGGGAGCTGACGCTGGCCAGGCTGAGCCCGGTGTCGCGCGGGGTATGGGCCAAGGCGGCCACAAGGGCCGACGCCGACGGCTGGCTCGTCGTACCGGCCAGGGACGCTGACGCGACGTCGACGGCGTCTACGCCGGCTTCCACGGCTGCCAGCAGGGTGGCCAGCTGGCCGCCTGCGGTGTCGTGCGTATGCAGGTGGACCGGAAGGTCGAAGCGTTCACGCAAGGCGCTGACAAGCTTGGCTGCGGCTGCCGGGCGAAGCAGGCCGGCCATGTCCTTGATGGCGAGGATGTGCGCACCGGCGTCGACGATCTTCTGGGCGAGGTCCAGGTAGTAGTCGAGGGTGTACAGGTTCTCGTTCGGGTCGAGGAGGTCGCCGGTGTAGCAGAGTGCCACCTCCGCTACCGCGGTGCCTGTGGCCCGCACAGCGCGGATGGCCGGAGCCATCTGGTTGACGTCGTTGAGGGCGTCGAAGATGCGGAAGATGTCGATGCCCGTTGCCGCGGCCTCGTTGACGAACGCCTCGGTGACTTCCTCGGGGTAGGGCGTGTACCCGACCGTGTTGCGGCCACGGAGCAGCATCTGCAGACAGACATTGGGCAGGGCCTTGCGCAGGGCGGCCAGCCGGTCCCAAGGATCCTCGCCGAGGAAGCGCAGGGCGACGTCGTAGGTGGCACCGCCCCAGGCTTCGACCGAGAGCAGTTCGGGCAACAGCGCGGAGACCGCCGGGCCGGCCGCGACGAGGTCGCGGGTACGGACACGCGTGGCGAGCAGCGACTGGTGGGCATCGCGGAAGGTGGTGTCCGTGACGGCCACGGCCTGCTGCTCGCGCAGCGCCTTCGCAAAGCCTTCGGGTCCCAACTCCTGCAGCTTCTGGCGCGAGCCTGCCCGTGCAACGATCCCTGCAATCGACGGGAGCTTGGCTGCGGGGTCCGTGTGGACTTTGAGTTCGCCGTTGGGCTGGTTGACCGTCACATCGGCCAACCAGGTCAGAAGTTTGGTTCCACGGTCAGCGGAGACGTGGGACTTCAGGAGTTCGGGGCGCTTGTCGATGAAGTCGGTCGCAACGTTGCCCGCAATGAAGTCCGGGTCGGCAAGGACGGCTTGGAGGAAGGGGATGTTGGTGGACACGCCACGGATCCGGAACTCGGCCAGGCCGCGCCGGGCACGGGCCACCGCAGCCGGGTAGTCGCGTCCGCGGCAGGTCAGTTTGACCAGCATGGAGTCAAAGTGGGGGCTGATCTCGGCACCCGAGTAGACCGTGCCGCCGTCGAGACGTACACCCGCGCCACCCGCGGAACGGTAGCCGGTGATCTTTCCGACGTCGGGCCGGAAGCCGTTGGCGGGATCTTCCGTAGTGATGCGGCACTGCAGGGCGGCACCCTTGATGGATACCGATTCCTGGCTCAAGCCAAGGTCTGCAAGGGTCTCCCCCGATGCGATGCGCATCTGTGCCTGGACGAGGTCCACGTCCGTGATTTCCTCGGTGACCGTGTGCTCAACCTGGATGCGTGGGTTCATCTCGATGAAGACGTGCTGGCCGGCCCGCTCACCCTCGGTGTCCACAAGGAACTCGACCGTTCCGGCGTTGACGTAGTTCAGGGCCTTCGCGAAAGCCACGGCATCCCGGTAAAGGGCCTGGCGGATGGACTCGTCCAGGTTGGGGGCCGGAGCGATTTCCACGACCTTCTGGTGGCGGCGCTGCAAGGAGCAGTCGCGCTCGAAGAGGTGCATGACATTGCCCTCGCCATCGGCCAGGATCTGGACCTCGATGTGGCGGGGACGCAAGACAGCCTGCTCCAGGAACATGGTGGGATCGCCGAACGCAGCGTCCGCTTCGCGCATGGCCGCCCGGAGGGCTTCCGGAAGGTCCTCGCGGGTCTCCACCCGGCGCATGCCGCGGCCGCCGCCACCGGCGACGGCCTTGGCGAAGATCGGGAATCCGACCTCGTCGGCTGCGGCGATGAGTTCGTCGAGGTCGCGGGAAGGCGCGCTGGACTTAAGAACCGGTACGCCGGCCTTGCGGGCGGCTTCGAGTGCGGCGACCTTATTGCCGGCGAGCTCCAGCACCTCCGCCGGCGGGCCGATAAACGTGATGCCTGCCTCTTTGGCCGCCCGGGCGAGGTCCGGGTTCTCGGACAGGAATCCGTAGCCCGGGTAGATTGCGTCAGCACCCGCTTCTTTGGCGACACGGACGATTTCGTCTACGTCCAGGTAGGCACGGACCGGATGACCTTCCTGTCCGATCAGGTAGGCCTCGTCAGCCTTCTGCCGGTGGATCGAGTTGCGATCCTCATACGGGAAGACCGCTACGGTCTTGGCGCCCAGTTCATAGCTAGCGCGGAAGGCCCTGATCGCGATTTCGCCGCGATTAGCCACCAGAATCTTGGAAAACATGCTTCTCCTGCATCATTGCGGGTGTAACGGTCGGTGGTCACAGTGTGTAAGACCTCCATACCCAAACACAAATCTTTGTGGTGACAGTCACATGGAGATTCGTCACGAGCAGTGTACCTTCGCGCACGGTGCAGTTTCACATGCTAAAAGACGATCGAGTAACAAGCGGCCCGAACCGTTCCAGGCTGATAAGGCAGGAATCCGTGGCCACTCAACATATGATGTTGAAGGGCAGCGGCAGAGCCCCGGTTCCGGCAAGGCCGGAACACAAGCACCGCGACACGGCAACCGGCGTTAGGTTTTGGGTTTTCAAGTGCAAGTAGTCAGCATCAGCAGCCTCAAAGGCGGCGTGGGCAAGACATCCGTAACCACTGGGTTGGCCTCGGCCGCACTGGCCGCAGGGATCCCCACCCTTGTTGTGGACCTGGATCCCCACGCCGACGCCACCACGGCCCTCGGCGTCCAGGCCGGGGACCAGCTCGACATTGGCCGCATGCTGAAGAACCCCCGCAAGGCGAGGCTCTTGGACAACGTGGTCAGCAGCGGCTGGGTTGACCACCCCCGCGGTAACGGCGGAGGGACGGCCCTTGATGTCGCCGTCGGATCCGCCTACACCGGTATCTACGATCGGCCGGATCTTGGGCGCCGGGATCTCCGCCGCCTGACTGCGGTCCTTGCCGCGGCCGAAAAGTACGAGCTGGTACTCGTCGACTGTCCGCCGTCCCTCAACGGCCTCACCCGCATGGCCTGGAGCGCGAGCGACCGCGTGGTCCTTGTCGCCGAACCCGGGCTCTTCTCGGTAGCCGGCACGGAACGCACCATGCGCGCCATCCAGCTGTTCCGCCAGGAGTTCGCTCCGCAGCTGGCTCCTGCAGGGATTGTTGCCAACCGGGTCCGGCCGGCTTCGTCCGAGCACACGTTCCGGCTCACAGAGATGGAATCGATGTTCGGTGAGCTTTTGCTGGCACCGCATATTCCGGAGCAGGCGAACTGGCAGCAAATCCAGGGTGCCGCCCACGCCGTACACCACTGGCCTGGCGACTCGGCCAAGAACACTGCCAAGCTGTTTGACTCGCTTCTGGAGAACATGTTGTCCTCAAACAACGGCACGCGGGAACGCCGCAAGCGCTGACAAGACCGGGGAATCTTCGAGGCAGAAGCCACCCTTTCGAGAAAAGCGATGAAGCCGCCTTCCTGCTGGAAGGCGGCTTCATTGGTCTTCAGTGGCCGCTCGCGGCGATGCCGACGGCGGTTCAGCCCGTGCGGCGCGCGGAACGGCGCTTACTGAGTTCGTCGTCCGGAAAGGACTGTTCTACAGCGTGCTCGCTCGGGAGGGCAGCAAGGCTGCCCTCGACTTCGCGCCACACGCGGCCTACGGCGATGCCGAAAACGCCCTGGCCACCCTGCACCAGGTCAATGACTTCGTCCGCTGAAGTACATTCATAGACACTCGCGCCATCGCTCATGAGCGTGATTTGCGCCAGGTCTTCTACTCCGCGTTCACGCAAATGTTCAACCGCCGTGCGGATCTGCTGGAGGGATACACCTGTGTCCAGGAGGCGCTTGACGACTTTGAGAACCAGGATGTCCCGGAAGCCATAGAGTCGCTGCGATCCGGAACCGGCGGCGCCTCGCACAGCGGGTTCAACAAGTCCTGTACGTGCCCAGTAGTCCAGCTGGCGGTAGGTGATCCCTGCCGCCTTGCACGCGGTGGGACCACGGTAGCCGGCATCTTCATCCAGGACCGGAAGGTCCTCGGTGAAAAGCAGACCCTGGGCACCGCTTGCGGGTACAGCAACGCCTGTCGAGGCCTGCTTTAGCTCGCCTGCTTCGCCTTTGGGACTCACGTGACCCTCCTTGTCAGAAGTTCCCTTGGGGATGGTGCATACGGCGGCTAACACGAAACGGGAAAATGCGCTCGTGTAATTTCAACGCGTCCGCACCTTTCAGTGTGACTTGCGCGGGTCCTGTATGCAACGGGAACTTGATATCTTCGACGTTAGGCGTGCAGGAGCCTCAGGTCAAAGACGTCCGGGCATTTTCAGATCGTGTCGAAACTTTCACCCTCAGCTTTAACCTTAGGCTGCCTTCAGCCTTCGAAATCCTCTGGCTCCACGTCGTCCAGGAACTCCCGGAATCGGCGCAATTCCCGTTCTTCGTCAACTTCGGGACCCGGCTCGGTGTCTTCGCCCTCGTCGTGTTCAGTGATCCGGACGCCGGCTTCATCCATCACTGCGTCGGCACACCAGATGCGGCATTTCGCCCGCAACGCCAGCGCCAGCGCGTCGGAAGCGCGGGAACTCACTACAGTTCCGTCGTCGAACTGGAGCTGACCGTAGAAGATGTTGTCCTCGACCGCCACAATGTTCACGCTGATGATGGTGTGGCCGAGTGCCTCAACAACGTCGATCATCAGATCGTGGGTCATGGGCCGGGGCGGCACCACTCCTTGCTGGGCCAGGGCGATGGCACTGGCTTCGGGCGTGCCGATCCAGATGGGGACATGGCGTTCCCCGTGCATCTCCCGCAGGAGGACCAGAGGCTGGTTTGAAGGCAGTTCAATCCGCACTCCAACGATCTCGACCTCAATCATCATGCGTCCATACGGGAGATACGGTCCTGCACCAAGGCTCGATGCAGGCTGAGGCAGAGTTCGCTGATTTCCCGGGCCGCTTCCGCAGCCCGGGATTGCGATGCCGCATCCTTGCGGGACGTCAGGGGAGCGACGACCCGCTCCACCAAGCCGAATTCGCGCTCGGCCGCAGCTTGGAACGGACGGAGGTGCCGCGGCTCAAGTCCGTGGCTTTCAAGTTGGACACAGGCACGCGCGACTTGCAGGGCGTGTTCGTCGAATTTGCCGTTGACATGGCTGATGAGTCCGAAACTGAGGAGGGACTGCAACAACGGGACGCTGGCCCCGGATTCCGTCCGCAGCTGCTCCTCGCTCAAGGCGCGTGCGCGGCCCTGCAGCTCAGCCGCAAGTTCGTCCGAGACAATCCGAGGGGAAACCGACACCCCCGGAGGAAGGTTTTCGGGACGCTCGCCACGGTCGATCGCATCGAGGTAATCCTTGATGACTTTGAGGGGCAGGTACTGGTCGCGCTGGAGGGCCAGCACGAAGCGCAGGCGCTCGACGTCGCTTTCGGCGTATTGCCGGTACCCGGCAGGCGTGCGCTTCGGATTGATCAGTCCCTTTTCCTCAAGAAAACGGATCTTGGACGCCGTCATGGTGGGAAAGTCGTCGCTGAGTTGGGCGAGGACCTCCCCGATGTTGAGGACCTGCGGTCCTCGCCGTTCCGGCTGGGGCATTGCCACAGGCGTACCCGGAATCAGTCTTGGCCTGCTGCGCGGGCAGGGCTCAGGTAGTAGGTGAGGCGGAACTTCCCGATCTGGACCTCGCTGCCGTTCTTGAGCAGGACGTTATCCACCCGGTCTTGGTTGACGTAGGTACCATTGAGGCTTCCGGTGTCCACCACTTCAAAGCCCTCGGGGGTGCGCACGAATTCAACGTGCTTGCGCGAAACCGTCACATCATCGAGGAAGATGTCCGCATCCGGGTGGCGGCCGGCGGTGGTGGTGTCCGAGTCCAGGAGGAACCGTGCACCTGCATTGGGGCCGGTGTGGGCAATCAGCAAGGCCGATCCAGGAGGCAATGCCTGGACCGCAGCGCGCTCTTCGGCTGCCAGCGGCGGGCGGGCATCAGGCTCGTGGTGGCGAACAGGAGTGAGCTGGATTGAGGTGGTCTCCGAGGTTGGCTGTTCTACAGCACCGTGCTCGTCCCGGGCGTGGTTCCGCTTGCCGCCAACCATGGAAATCCTCCTCATCCGCCGGCAGTTGTCAAAACTGCCGGTTACGCAACTGCCCGGTTCCCCCGGGCCAAACAGGTCGCTGGCCCGCCGCCGCCGCTCCCCCGTTCCGGGGAGAACCGACTTGGCGGGCCAGATACCATTCAGCCTACCTGTTGTTCGTACTCCGATGCACTGAGAAGGGTTTCGATGGCGTCAGCTTCCGAAAGCTTTACTTCGAACAGCCAGCCGTCACCGTAAGGATCCGAGTTGATCAGGGCGGAGTCGGTGTCGAGAGCTTCGTTGCGGGAGACAATTTCGCCGCTGACCGGGGCGTATATGTCGCTCACGCTCTTCGTGGACTCGACTTCACCCACGACGTCGTTGCCCTTCACCGTAGTGCCGGGCTCCGGCAGCTGGGCGTAGACGACATCGCCGAGTGCATCCTGGGCGAAGTCCGTGATGCCGACGCGCACGACGCCGTCTGCATTCGGGGCACTGACCCATTCATGTTCGGCGGTGTAGGAAAGATCGGCAGGAATGTTGCTCATGAGTCGCCTTTCATCGGGACATTTCGGACCACGACGGCGGCCCGGTCATCCGGCCACCGCTGAAAGTATAAGCACATCCATGCCTCCTCCCCACAGGTGTCTGGAATGATTGGAAGCAGACTCGAGCCGCATAGTCCCGCAACGCCGTCGAAGGAGCGCGATCATGCCGGAACTGCCCGAAATCACCGCCTTGGCCGACTTTCTGGACGAGCGGCTATCCGGGGCGCAGCTTACCCAGTTATTGCTGCCATCGGCGTTCGCCCTGAAAGTAGCGGATGTTCCTCATGAATCGCTAATCAGGCGGACCGTCGAATCCGTCGGCCGGCGGGGAAAGTTCCTCGTTTTCGAGATCGCCCCCGAGGCTCCGGACGGCGGAGACCCAGCAGAACCCCTTTACTTGATCGTCAATTTCGCCAAGTCCGGCTGGCTCGCGTTCTCGGACAAACAGCCCGGCAATGAGGCACCTGCCGAGGGCGGATACTTCGCAGCGCAATTGGCCTTTTCGAACAATGGCAGCGATTTCGGCATCACCCTGACCGACACCGGAACGTGGAAGGGATTGGCCATCTTCATCGTCCGCCAGCCGGAGGAAGTCCATGGCATTGCGGAGCTGGGGCCGGATCCCCTTGACCCCGGCTTCGGCCTGGACGAGTTCGGCCGGCTTTTCACGCACAGGCAGCAGATCAAGGGAATCCTGAAGAACCAGAAGCTCTTGGCGGGTATCGGGAACGCTTACAGCGACGAAATCCTCCACGCAGCGAAGCTGTCTCCGGTCGCCCCCGCTTCTTCGTTGGGCCCGGACGCGGTGGAGCGTCTCTTCACCACAATGCAGGACATTCTCAGTGGTGCCATCAAGGAGTTCTCGGGCAAGAAACCGGACGAACTGAAGCCGGCCAAGAAAGCCTCGATGCGCGTGCACGGCAAGACCGGCGAGCCCTGCCCGGTCTGCGGGGACACCGTGCGGGAGGTTGCCTTCGTGGGGACCTCACTGCAGTACTGCCCCACATGCCAGACCAACGGCGAGATCCTGGCCAAACGCGGCTCGAGCGACGACTGATTCCCGAGCGGCTGTTCTCGTAGCCGCAGTCCGGTGGCGGGCTTTGGCAGGTGCCGCCTAGGCGACCGGCGCCTCCTCCGGTTCGCGTACGACGTCGGGGGCTGCTTGCGCCGCGGAAGCAGACCGCGCCGCTCCTCCGCGCCGGGCCGCTGCCGCGGCGGCGATCATGACGAGCAGGGCCGCTACAGTGATGGCGGCCCCGGCCCAGATCGGCGATGTGTAACCCAGGCCCATGGTAATAGTGACACCGCCCAGCCAGGCGCCGAGGGCGTTGCCCAGGTTGAAGGCACCGATATTCGCGCCGGATGCGAGGGTGGGCGCCGTGGCGGCAAAGTGCATGACGCGCATCTGCAGGCCCGGCACGGTAGCGAAGCCGAAGCCGCCCATGAGTGCGAGTGAGAACAGGGTGGCCACAGGGCTCGCGGCGGTGAGGGCGAAGAACACGAGCACCAGCACCAGACCCGCGAGGATGGCCACGAGGGTCTTGTCGATGGATTTGTCGGCCGCTTTGCCGCCGGCGATATTGCCGACGAACAGTCCCGCGCCAAACAGGACGAGGAGCCAAGGGACTGCGTGGTGATCGAACCCGGAGACGTCGGTCAGGGTGAAGGCGATGTAGGTGAAGGCTCCAAACATGCCGCCAAACCCGAGAATTGTGACGATGATCGACAGCCACACCTGACTGGACTTGAACGCACCAAGCTCGCTGCGGAGGCTGCTGGCGACTGCCCCTTCCTTGGTGCGCGGGACCATGAGGGCAATGCCGATGAGGGCGGCAACACCGATGATGGTGATGGCCCAGAAGGTGGACCGCCAGCCGAGGTTCTGGCCGAGGAAAGTTCCGAAGGGAACACCCAGCACGTTGGCGGCGGTGAGGCCCGTGAACATGATGGCAATGGCTCCGGCCTTTTTGTGGGCCGGGACAAGGCCGGCTGCGACCACTGAGCCGATACCGAAGAAGGCCCCGTGACAGAGTGCGGCCACAATGCGCCCGATCAGCATTGCCTGGTAGCTATCCGCGATGGCGCTGAGGAAGTTGCCCGCGATGAACAGGACGAGGAGCCCGATCAGCACCGGCTTGCGGGGCAAGCGGGTGACGGCCGCCGTAACCAGGAGGGCGCCGACTACGACGCTCAGCGCATAGCCGGTGATGAACCAGCCGGCGGCTGCTTCGCTGACTCCGAAGTCGGTGGCAATCTCCGGCAAGAGGCCCATGATGACGAACTCGGTCAAACCAATGCCGAATCCGCCGAGGGCAAGGGCGATCAACCCTGCGGGCATGTTGTGCTCCTTTGTGGGGATGGATTCCCGTGAGAGTGGAAGTGCGCCGCCGAGAACCGTAGAATAATAGTTGCAGACGCTGCCTATATAGTTGCACGCGCCATGTAATTGCGCAAGCAACTACCTTGCGTGCGTCTGGTTTCTACATCGATCGGCAGGAGTTACGGGAGACATGGGCATCAAGGACGACGCCGTTGAGGTGCGGGCGCAGGGGTGGCGGACTCTCGCGGCGCTGCACGGCAACATCGAGGCAGCACTGGAAAAGGCGTTGCAGTCGACCGCAGATCTTTCAGTAGTCGAGTACACCGTGCTGGACGCGCTGAGCCGGCAGGACGGCTGGCACATGCGGATGCAACAGCTCGCCAGGGCCACAGCACTTTCCAGCAGCGCCACGACGCGTTTGGTGAACCGGCTCGAGGACCGTGGGCTGCTGACCAGGATCCTGTGCGCCGACGATAGGCGCGGGATTTACACGGAGCTAACCGCGGCCGGCCAGAAGCTGTTGCTGGCGGCCCGGCCGGTGCACGACGAAACCCTCGCGGAGTCCCTGACGGCCGCAGAATCGGTGCCGGAGCTTGAGCCGCTGGTCAAGGCGTTGGGAGCACTGCAGGGGGCCTGAGGCCCCTTGTTTTGCGGGGCGCGGCGGCGCGGGCCGTGCTGCCGCACCCGGCGTTGCTGGGCGTGCCGTCGGGCGGCGCGCGTCGGCGCGTTAGACCTTCTTGACCACGCTTGACTTGAGCTGCATGGGGCCGAAGCCGTCCACCTTGCAGTCGATGTCGTGATCCCCCACGCCGTTCACGAGGCGGATGTTGCGCACCTTGGTTCCAACCTTGATGGCGGTGGCGCTCCCCTTGACCTTGAGGTCCTTGATCACCGTGACAGTGTCCCCGTCTGCGAGCACGTTGCCCACAGCGTCCTTGATCTCCGTTGACTCGGCTTCTGCTTCTTCAGACGCCGCCGCCGACCATTCGTGCGCACACTCGGGGCAGACCAGCAATGCACCCATCTCGTAGGTGTATTCGCTGGCGCATTCGGGGCAAGGGGGAAGTGTTTCGCTCACCGTCCAATGATAGACGGGGACGGTCAAACACGTAGACAGCGACCTGGGCACACGTAGACGCTTGGCAAGAACCCCGAGATCTCGCGGAATTGAACACGTAGATGGGAACTGCAGACCACTTAATTCTTGGATTTGACCACTGAGACGCCACTTGTCGGCCATATATTGCCAATGCCCAAGAAATCGAAAGTTGGTGCATGAACCGTGCAATTGCCGCTGTGGGGCCTCGCCCTTGGATGGCTGGTCGTCGGCATATATCTTCGCTCGCCCAGGCTCTTCGCACTGATGACAGTGTGTGCTCTACCTGGGCTGGCAGCACGCGCGATGTCGACGCTGTTTGCGGAACCCTTGCATTTGACGGCAAGCCAGCAGGCCGGGTTGAGCGTCTTCTCTTCCATCTGGATCTACCTGACGCTGATCCTTTTCGTAGGTATTCGGCGCATGACAGGGCCAGGCTGAGGCTGCCGGCCCCACCTCTGAGATTGAAAGACTCAAGGCGTGCGGGCGCCATCCTGACCTTCTTTGGTTTGGGAAATCGCTTACGACACGGCGAGTCATGTCGTTTCACGGCTCTGGCCCTTCAAACAAGGTCAAGACGGCGAGCCCGGGTCTGGAGAGAGTCGCGGATCCGGATTCTATCCATTCGAGTGATTGAGCAGAATCCGACGACTATCAGCTGCCAAACCAACGCTTAAACGCAAAATCCCGGGAACCATACGGTTCCCGGGACTTCTGCTATCGATACTTTGCGGTCGATACCTTGCGGTCGGGCTGACAGGATTTGAACCTGCGACCCCTTGACCCCCAGTCAAGTGCGCTACCAAGCTGCGCTACAGCCCGTCAGTCCTGCCGTTCTCCGCCTAGGTTTTCACCTAAGCAGTCCGGCCGAACCACCTCAAAAAGCTTACACGATGTTCGAGGTTCTCAATGACACCTTGGCGGGTGTCATCTGTGATGCGCGTCTCAATTAGCGCTTCTTGCCGCGCTTTTCACGGACGCGCATGTTGACCTCGATCGGCGTGCCGTCAAAGCCGAAGGTTTCGCGCAGCCGACGAGTGATGAATCGGCGGTATCCGGGGTCCAGGAAGCCCGTGGTGAACAGCACGAACTTCGGCGGACGGCTGGATGCCTGGGTGCCGAAAAGGATGCGGGGCTGCTTGCCGCCGCGGACCGGGTGCGGGTGGGCAGCCACGAGCTCGCCCAGGAACGCGTTGAGGCGTCCCGTGGGGATGCGCTTGTCCCAGCTCTCCAAAGCGAGGTCCAGTGCGGGCACCAGGCGGTCCTTGTGCCAGCCGGTCTTGGCGGAGATGTTGACGCGCGGGGCCCATTCAACGTGTGCCAGGTCCTGCTCGATTTCACGCTCAAGGTAGCGGCGACGTTCGTCGTCGAGCAGGTCCCACTTGTTGAACGCGAGGACGAGCGCGCGGCCCGACTCGATGGCGAGCTGCAGGATGCGGACGTCCTGCTCGCTGAGCACCTCGTCAACGGCCAGGAGCACGACGGCGACCTCCGCCTTTTCGAGCGCGGCCTGCGTACGCAGGGAAGCGTAGAAGTCCGCGCCTTGGGCCATGTGCTGGCGGCGGCGGATACCTGCGGTGTCCACGAAGCGCCAAGTGCGGTCGCCGAGTTCGATGAATTCATCCACGGGGTCGCGGGTGGTCCCGGCGAGGGTATCAACGACGACGCGCTCCGTGCCGGCCAGCTTGTTCAGCAAGGAGGACTTGCCCACGTTCGGGCGGCCGATGAGGGCAATGCGGCGGGGACCGCCGGAGCGCTCGACGCCTTCCACCGTGGAGAACTCGGGCAGGGTGTCCATGACGTGGTCCAGGAGGTCGGCAACGCCGCGGCCATGGAGGGCGGACACCGGGTACGGCTCGCCGAAGCCAAGGCCCCAAAGCGCAGCCGAGTCGGCTTCCTGGGCAAAGTCGTCAACCTTGTTGGCCACCATGATGACCGGCTTCTTGGACTTGCGCAGCATCTTCATGACGCCTTCGTCCGTGGCAGTGGCGCCAACGGCGGAGTCCACCACGAAGAGCACGGCGTCGGCCAGTTCCACGGCCATTTCGGCTTGCTCGGCGACGCGGGCGTGAATGCCCCTGGCGTCGTGCTCCCAGCCACCGGTGTCCACCAGCGTGAAGTTGCGGCCGTTCCAGTGTGCCGAGTACATGACACGGTCACGGGTAACGCCCGGGGTGTCCTCGACGACGGCCTCGCGGCGGCCGAGGATGCGGTTCACCAGCGTGGACTTGCCGACGTTGGGGCGGCCAATGATGGCCAGGACCGGGTCCAGCTTGAGGGGGCCGTCTTCGCCTTCGTCGTCGTAGAGCCCGCTCAGCAGCGCGGCGTCGTCCTCGTCGAGGTCATAGTCTTCCAGGCCTGCCCGGAGGGAGGCTGCGCGGAGTTCGGCTTCGTCGTCGTCCAGGGCGGCGAGGTTTTCAGCCACCTGGTCGGTGCCGGTGGGCGTGTATTCGTCGTCGCCGGCTCCGATGTTGCCGGATTTGTGAGTCGTATCGCTCATTGCACTTTCCTTAGTGGTGATCTGCCGGCGTCCCGGCTACTTCTTCTTGGCGGTGCTGCATTGGCTGTGGGCCGGTTCATTTAGTCCCCCGGAAGGGACTGACCGGTGGTCTTGACGGCATCCTGGACGTGTCCAGCCAGCGCAGCGCGGATCTCCGCAGCCGCCCTGTCCATTGAAACACGCCCTGGCTCGCCATTTCTGCGGGTCACATTCAGGGGAGCCCCGAAACTGATGTGCAGGCGGCGGCGCAGCCTCGGAATGGAGTCACGGTGTTCGTCACCGATCCGCGTTCCGAGGATGGCCACGGGAATTACTGTGGCACCGGACATCAGGGCGAGCCATGCGACGCCGTTGCTGATGTTGCCGCCGGTGCCCCTCCCCCGCGTTCCTTCAGGGAGAATCCCCACGCAACGGCCGGCGTCGAGCGCTTGCCTTCCGAGCTGGAGCGCCGCGCGATCGCCGGAGCGGTCGATGGAAATCTGCCCCGAGGCACGAAGAACCTTTCCCAGGAAACCCTTGAACATCTCCTTCTTGACCAGGATGTGCATGGGTCGTGGAGCCGCGCCGAACATCACCGGCCCGTCCAGGAAGCTGATGTGGTTGCCCGCGAAAATGACCGGGCCGGATTTGGGAACATTGGAGCGTCCCGTTATCGCGGTCCGGTACAGGACATGATCCAACAGCCAGCCAACGGGCCGGCTCCACATCATCGTCCAGCGCGCCGGGAGCCGGGCTTCAGTCACCGTAGATGACCTTGCCCACAATGCTCAGTGCCGTTTCGACCGTTTCTTCGAAGTCCAGGTCCGAGGAATCCAGGGTCACGACGCCGTCGGCCGCCTGGGTGAAGTTCACCACAGTGGAGTCTTTGGCATCGCGGTGGATCACTTGGGCGGCGAGCTGCTCTTGGCTCTGCGTTCCGCCCAACTGGAGGCCGCGGCGCCGCAGCCGTGCTTCCTCGCTCGCGGTCAGCAGCATGCGGACCTCTGCATAGGGCGCGACGACGGTGGTGATGTCCCGTCCTTCCACCACCATGCGGCGGTGGTGCTGTTCGATCAGCTGGCGCTGGCGGCGAATCAATTCGTTGCGGGCACCCAGGGTGGTTGCAACGGCGCTGACGGCCGAGGAGATCCTCGGCTCACGGATTTCCTCCGTGATATCAACTCCGGCCACACTGACGTATTCGGCGTTGGCGCTGGTGCTAAGTTCCAGCGGCAGATCCTTTGAGGCCTGCTCGACGGCGGCACCGTCCGCGAGGTCGATCCCGGTCTTGAGGCAGTACCAGGTCAACGCACGGTACATGGCACCGGTGTCGAGATAGGCGAGCTTCAGGCGCCGGGCAACTTCCTTGCTGACGCTGGACTTGCCGGAGCCGGACGGACCGTCGATGGCGACAACGAGAGGCTTTCCCGGACGTACTACGGTCTCCGGGCCGAAAAGTTCACGTTTCATTACTGGAGTACCCGCCATCCACGGTCGGTCAAGGCTTCAACAAGGAGGTCATGCTTGTTGGGCATGACGGAAAGTTCCACCATGCCAACGTTCTGCCCGGACGAGTGATCAAGGCGGAGGTCTTCAACGTTGACGCCGATCTCACCGATCTCCGTCAACAGCCTGGCGATCTGCCCGGGCCGGTCGTCTACCAGAACTGTAAGCCATGAATATGCCTGCGGGGGTCCGCCGTGCTTTCCCGGGATCCTGGCCTGCCCGGCGTTGCCCTCACTGATGAGCTGGGCAAGATCCAGGCGGGCCCCGGGGGCCGTGGGATCCTCCAGGGTACCGATCAAGCGGTTGAGGTCTTCACGGACACCATGAAGGATATCCACCATCTTGGCCGCGTTGTTGCCAAGGATCTGCACCCAAAGGGTGGGATCGCTGGCAGCAATCCGGGTGGTGTCCCGCAGCCCGTTGCCGGCCAGGGACAGCGCGTGAAGCGGTGTTCCCTGCAAGCGACTGGCGAGAAGGGAAGACATCACCTGCGGCAAATGCGATACCAAAGCAACGGCTTCATCATGTTCCTCCGCCGTGAACTGGGAGACTATTGCCCCCAGGTCACCGGCAAGGGAACGTGCAGTCTGAAGCGCGTCGGCGCTGGTCTCATCGGACGGGCAAAGGACCCAAGGCATGGACGTGAAGAGCTCGCCGCGGGCAGCGACGGGCCCAGACTTCTCGCGCCCCGCCATGGGGTGCGTCCCGACGTAACGGGACATGTCCACTCCACGGCCGCGGAGCTCGGCCTGGATTGCCTGCTTGACGCTGGCAATGTCCGCCACAACGGCCTCCGGGTATTCACCCAGGGCACGCTCGACGACGTCGGCCGTCACATCCGGTGGCGCCGCGACAACAACCAGCTGGGGTGGGTTCTCAAGCTCGGACAGAGGCCTGCCCGCACCGATATCCACGGCCACGGCCTGGTTGGTTGGCGACGGGTCCGAAAGGAACACGGAGACACCCCGGCCACGCAGGCCGAGACCGATGCTGGCTCCGAGCAGGCCGGTGCCGAAAACGACCACCGGGCCGTCAAGGTGGCCCCGGCCGTGCGAGTGGAATGCCGACATGCCTTACAGTCCTACGGAGGCCAGGAGGTGTCCGACTTCCTGCTTGCCGAGGTTCCGGATGCTGCCCTGGCGCTGGTCGCCCAGGCCGATGGGACCGATCTTGACGCGCACGAGACGCAGCACGGGGAAACCCACGGCTTCGAACAAGCGGCGAACAATACGGTTCTTGCCGGAGTGCAGCACAACCTCGATCAGCACGTGGCCCGGAGTGGAATCCACGAGCTTGAAGGAGTCGACGGAAGCAATGCCGTCTTCGAGCTCGATGCCGGCCTTCAGCTGTGCACCGACGCCCTGCGGGAACGGGCCACGGACCTGTACCAGGTACGTCTTAGGCACCTCGTAGGAAGGGTGCGTCAAGCGGTTGGCGAGTTCGCCGTCGTTGGTCAGGAGCAGCAGGCCCTCGGTGGCGACGTCAAGACGGCCGACGTGGAAGAGACGCTCGCCCTTGTTCTTGGCGGACTTGAGGAAATCGCTGATGCAGGGACGGCCCTCCGGGTCTTCCATGGTGGAAACGACACCCTTGGGCTTGTTGAACACCATGTAGAGCATGGTGTCATCGAGCTGGATGCGAATGCCGTCGACGTGGATCACGGCGGTCGCGGGGTCGACGCGCATGCCAAGCTCGGTGGTGAGCTGGCCGTTGACCTCGACGCGGCCCTCCTCGATCATTTCCTCGCACACGCGGCGGGAAGCCACACCGGCCTGGGCCATGACCTTCTGCAGGCGCACGCCATCGGCGTCGTGCTGCTCGGACTGGGCTACCTCGCCGCGGCGGCCGCGGGGCTTGCGGATCGGGCCAAGGTTCTGGCCGAAGCGCTCACTTCCAAAGGCGCGCGAAGCGTACTGTTTCTTGTTGCTGGTCTTAGGCTTCAATGCGCCAGGCGTGCCCGGAGCCTTGCCGAAGCCGGGCTTGTTGGAGCCTGGCTTGCGGGGGGCCTTGGCCGGCCTGGGATCTTGGCGTCCGGCGTCTTCGCGACGCTCGTAGCCTCTGGCCGAGGTGGGGTTGTCCGGATCGAAGGGGCGTTCTTCACGCGGACGAGTGGGCTTGAAGGGGCGTTCTCCGCCCGGGGAGAAGCTGCGCTTGCTGCCTCCGGAGGCGCCGCCGGCACGGCTTGGGCCACCCCGGCCGGCACCAAAACTGCTGCCTCCTGCGCGGCCGGCACTGCTGCGGCCTGAGTCTTGCGACTCATTGCGTCCGGAATTGTTTCGTCCCGAACTATTACGTGGTGAACCCTGGCGTCCCGCCTGTGTCATGACCCGTCCTTTTGTTATGGTGGCCGGCTTGTTCTTTCTCAACATAAGCCAGCCGGACAGAGGATATCTGCCCTGTGTGTCTGCCCGCTACTAGCCGGGCGTTTGTAGATCCATGCAATATTGAGTTGTTTCGCCTTGCCTGCGGCCGCCGCGTTCCCGCGACTACATGCGTTCGGCGTCGAAGAACTCCTCGATGCCCTCCAGCCCCGGAAGGTGGGGGGACAATTGAGGCAGTTCCGCCACCGAGCCAATGCCCATGCGCTCGAGGAAGTACGAGGTGGTCCGGTAAAGGATCGCCCCCGATTCAGGATCGGTGCCCGAGTCCTCGATCAGCCCGCGTTGGACAAGGGTCCGGACGACTGAATCGACATTGACGCCGCGGATGGCCGACACCCTGGCCCTGGAAACCGGCTGCCGGTACGCGATGACCGCCATGGTTTCAAGGGCTGCCTGCGTCAGCCGCGCGGTCTGGCCTTCGAGAACGAACCTGCCCACGACGTCGGCAAAATCCGCGCGTGAATAGATCCGCCACCCTCCGGCAACGTTCCGCAACTCAAAACCCCGGGGTGCAGCGCTGGCACTTGCATCTGTGTGCAAGTCATCAGCGTCCCTGCCCGGGGCTTTAACAGTATAGCCGCTATACTCCTGCCGCAGTCCCTCCAGCAAATCCTCGACAACGGCGACCGTCACGTTGAGCCCGGCAGCGAGCTCTTCCGCGGTGGCCGGTTGGTCGATCACCATCAGGACGGCTTCGAGAGCCGCGCGGGCGCCGCCGGGTAGGGCCTCAAGCTCGGCGAGGCCGTCCCCGCCCGTTTCATTCTCGCTCACAGCGGCTCCTCTCCTTTGTCGATCTGCTCGTATTCGTCACTCAAGTTGTCGCTGCTCCATCCTTCGGGACGCCCTGTCCAGCGGACGGTCAGCTCGGCGAGCGGACCCGGCTGGTCAAACGCCACCACACGGTCCCGGAACAGCTCGAGGAGTGCCAGGAACCGGGCGACGACAACAAGCGTGGACTCGGCGTCGGCAATCAGCGCCCTGAAGGATTGCGGCTGGCCGCGCTGCAGGCGGTACCCGATGATCTCGGCTTGTTCCTTGACGCTGACAGGTGTTCCGTGAAGGTGCTCGAGCCCGACTTGCTCGGGCGTGTTGTCCTTCGGCGCCAGGGTCTTGGCCGCAAGCGCGGCGAATTGCTCAGGAGTGTGGCGCCAAATCAGTTCGGGCAGCATTGCCGCGAAATGCCCTTCCAACGCAACTTGCCGCGGGAAGCGCCGGGCTTCGGACTCCAAGGTTCCGGACATGATAGCGGCCACCTGTTTGAAAGCCTTGTACTGCAGGAGCCGGGCGAAGAGAAGATCCCGGGCTTCCAGCAAGGCAATGTCCTCGGCATCTTCGACTTCGCCGGCCGGCAGGAGCCTTGCGGCTTTCAGGTCCAGGAGCGTCGCGGCGATGACCAGGAATTCGCTGGCTTCGTCGAGAGCCCAGTCCTCGCCCAGTTCCTGAAGACGCCGGATGTACTTGATGAACTCATCCGTGACGGTGGCCAGCGCAACTTCCGTGATGTCCAGTTTGTGTTTGGAGATCAGACCGAGCAGGAGATCGAACGGGCCGGTGAAGTTCGCCAGCCTGACCTCAAAGCCGGCCTTCCGTCCGGAAGGCGACGCTCCGGCGTCGTCCGCGTTGTTTGCAGACGAGTACGACGGCGGCGCCTCGCCCATCAGGGCGGGCGCGCCTTCAGCGGTGAGTGGCTCTGCCACGCGGGCTAGGGTGCGCCGCCGCGCGAAATCAGTTCCTTGGCCAGGCGGCGGTATGCGTCGGCACCGATGTGGTTTCCGGCGTAGCTGGTGATGGGCTCAGCGGCAACCGTGGCGTCGGCGAACTTGATGGAACGCTTGATGACGGTCTCGAAGACCTTGTCCCCGAACGCCTCCACGAGCCTCGAAATGACTTCGCGGCTGTGCAGGGTGCGGGCGTCGTACATCGTGGCGAGCACGCCGTCCACCTGCAGGCGCGGGTTCAACCGGTCCTGGACCTTTTCGATCGTTTCGACGAGCAGTGCCACCGCGCGAAGGGCGAAGAATTCGCAGATCAGCGGGATGATGACGCCGTGCGCAGCCGTCAAGGCGTTGACCGTGAGGAGGCCGAGGGACGGCTGGCAGTCGATGAGCACGACGTCGTAGTCGTCCTCGACGCTCTTGAGCGCGCGGTCCAGCACTTGCTCACGGGCTACTTCGTTGACCAGCTGGACCTCTGCGGCGGAGAGGTCGATGTTCGCCGGCAGGAGGTCGATACCTTCGACGCCGGTCTTCTGGATGGCATCGCGGATGTCCACTTTGCGGTCCATCAGGACGTTGTAGACAGTGAGGTCGAGCTCGTGCGGGTTCGCGCCCAGGCCCGCGGAAAGAGCTCCCTGCGGGTCGAAGTCAACGAGCAGGACGCGCCGGCCGAATTCTGCGAGCGCAGCGGCCAGGTTGATGGTTGACGTGGTCTTGCCCACACCACCCTTCTGGTTGACCATGGCGATGACGCGGGCCGGGCCATGGGAGGCCAGTGGCGCGGGCTCGGGGAAGTCGCGGTGCGGGCGGCCCGTGGGCCCCATGACGGCGTCTTCCAGATCGAAATCCGTGCCCTCCAGCGTAGTCGTTCCCCGTTCGCTGCTCACGTATCTATCCACTCTCTCCACGACGGTCATTTCCTGCGGCTGTCTCCAGCACCAGCACTGCTCCCCACCTAGGCTACAGCGCCCGACACGGCATTCTGCGGAACTTGACATTGCCCGCAGTTTGAGCCTTTACCTTCTAGCTGAGGTAGAAGGTTGGGCCACGGTGCCGATAAAACGTGCACTAAAACGCAGGCAAGGCAGGTCCCCATGACGGGTTCCTGCCTTGCCTGCGTGGATGCTTCCAAACAGTGTGCCGGACTAAGCGGCCACCGCCTCTTTCACTTCGGGTTCAGCGTGGTGGCTGATCATGGTCAGCTCGTCGAACGGCGTGGCACCGGACAGGACGTTAGTGACCTGGTTGCGGTCGATTTCCTTGACCCAGGTACCGATCAACACGGTGGCGACGGCGTTGCCCGTGAAGTTGGTCAGGGCGCGGGCTTCCGACATGAAGCGGTCGATGCCGACGATCATGCCGACGCCGCCCAGCAGTTCGGGCCGGTGTGCCTGCAGTCCTGCCGCGAGGGTGGCCAGGCCGGCACCGGAAACGCCGGCCGCGCCCTTGGAAGCGATGATCATGAAGACCAGCAGCGACACCTGGGCGCCCAGGTCCAGCGGAATACCCATGGCGTTGGCGACGAACAGCGAGGCCATGGTCAGGTAGATGGCAGTTCCATCCAGGTTGAAGGAGTAGCCGGTAGGCACCGTGACACCGACAACCGGCTTGGAAACGCCGAGGTGCTCCATCTTGGCGATGAGCCTGGGCAGCGCCGCTTCGGAAGACGAGGTGGAGAAAATGAGCAGGTACTCGCGGGCCAGGTACTTCATCAGTTGGAAGATGCTGACGCCGGCCACAACCCGCAGCAAGGTGCCGAGCACCACGACGATGAACAGCGCGCAGGTGATGTAGAAAGCGACCATCAGGGTGACCATTCCGAAGATGGCCTTCACGCCGGTGGCGCCGACCACTGCGGCGATCGCGCCGAAGGCACCGACGGGAGCCAGCCACATGATCATGATGAGGATGCGGAAGACGAGTGCCTGCCCGTGCTGGATGGCCTTGAGGACCGGCTGGCCCTGCGAGCCCATGCGCTGCAGGGCGAAGCCCACCAGAATGGCGGCCAGGAGCGTCGGCAGGACGGGAATGTCTCCGGGGATGATGCCCAGCAGGAAATCGGCGGTGCTGTTCGTGGCAGCCTTCGCATTGGGGTCGTACGGGATCAGCTTCAGGCCCTCGCCCGGGTGGATGATGTTGCCGACGACCAAGCCGATGGCGAGCGCGAAGGTGGACATCACCAGGAAGTAGACGAGAGCGAGCCCGCCGACCTTGCCAACGGTGGCAGCTTTGGCGATCGACCCGATGCCGAGGACGATGGTGCAGAAGATGACCGGGGCGATCATCATCTTGATGAGCTTGATGAAGCCGTCACCCAAAGGCTTGAGGGATTTACCCACCTCGGGGAATAGCAGGCCGACGACGGCGCCCAGCACAACTGCGGCGATCACGGCGATGTAGAGGTAATGCGACTTGTCCAGCCCCTTGCGCCCGGCCTTCGCGGGTGCAATCTCTCCTCTTTGAGAGGTCATGGCTTTGCTCCTTATAGATACTCTGGAAAGCGCCGTGGTTCCTGCAAAATGTCCCTGCGCCGCTCTGCTGTGATATCCATCATTGGGCGCGGCGTGACATGTATCACTGTTGCGTTCATATTGGTCACAGGATTGCCCGCAGAAAGGAGCACGTGATCCGACGCTGGAGCATTGCCCGGAGACTCTTTGTGGCAAATCTGCTGTTCATCCTGGCGCTCACCGCGATCGTGGGAACGGTGGCCTTTGTGGACGCCAGGGACCGGGCCTACAACGACGCCGGCCAGCGCATGCAGGCGGTGGCCGCCGCGATCGCAGCCAATCCCCTCGTGCTTCAAGCAGCCGGTACGTCGAATCCATCCGCCATCCTGCAGCCATATGCGCAGGTGGTGACGGCCAATGCCCACGCTGATTTCATCACCATCATGGCGCCCGACCGGACGCGCTGGACCCATCCGAGCCCCGACGAAATCGGCAAACCCTATATCGGCACCATCGACCCTGCCCTCCACGGGCAGACGTTCACTGAGGTCACCGCCGGTACGCTCGGCCCGTCCGTCCGCACCATCGTTCCCGTGGAGGATTCATCCGGTAAAGTCCGGGCCCTGGTGGCCGCAGGCGTCACGGTGCGGACGGTGGACGTCGCGGTATCAGCCCGGCTCACGACGATCATCGCCTTCTCCCTGGCCATGCTCGCCGGAGGCTCCCTGGCCTCATGGTTGCTGGGCCGGTACCTGCGTTCGGTCACCCGGGGCTGGGGACCGGAGCAATTGGCGCAATTGTTCGCGTACTACGAGTCGGTCCTGCACTCGGTCCGCGAAGGCGTGGTCCTGATCGACACAGGCGGCCGTGTGGTCATGTACAACGACCAGGCCGCGGATCTGCTGGGACTGGAACGGTCCGACGTCGATCCCGCCGCAGGAGCCGCACCGCGCCTTTCGGACCTTCCCCTGGAGCCCAGCCTCCACGGGCTCTTCTCGTCCGGCCGGACGGCACACGACGAAATCCATCTCACAGGATCCCGGATCCTGGTGGTGAACCAGGCGCCCGCCGTGGGCCCGCCCGGGATGAGGGGCCGGCAGCGACCTGCCGTGTTCGGCACCGTTGCCACGCTCCGCGACAGGACGGAAATCGAGTCCCTGGGCAGTGAACTCGAAACCATGAAGACCCTGTCCGACGCCCTGCGGGCCCAGACCCACGAACACGCCAACCGGCTGCACACCATCGTGTCCCTCATGGAGCTCGGGCGAACCACCGACGCCTTGGACTTTGCTACCAAGGACCTTGAACTGAGCCAACAGTTGACCGACCATCTCGTGGCGTCGGTGGACGAGCCTGTCCTGAGTGCGCTCATCATGGGGAAGTCCGCCGAGGCGCACGAACGCGGGGCGGAGCTGACTGTCACAGTGACCGGCGGGGACGGCCTCCAAGGCCTGGCCGTCCAGGACCTCGTGACCATTTTGGGAAACCTGCTGGACAATGCACTCGACGCCGCCGCTGCCGCTCCCTCGCCGCGGAAAGTGGAACTGGGCATCGAATCCGGACCTGAAGGAACGACATTCACGGTTGTAGATTCCGGCAACGGAATCGATCCCGGCATCATGGACGACGTCTGGCAATACGGATTCAGCACGAAGGCCGCCGGCATCGGACAGGCCGGCCAACCCGGGGCTCCTTCCCGCGGCGTGGGCCTGGCCCTGGTGCGGCAAGCGGTGCAGCGGCTTGGCGGTACGCTGTCCATCAGCGAATCCACGAGCGCCTTGGGCGGTGCGTTCTTCCGCGTGGCGCTCCCCGCGCCGGACTCCAGGAAAGAAGCCGAATGACCGAAATCCGCGTTCTCGTTGTCGAGGACGAACCCATCGCCGCCGATGCCCATGGCGTCTACGTCGGCCGAATCGACGGCTTCACTGTTGCGGGAACCGCCCCGGACGGACAGTCGGCCCTGCGGCTACTCAATGAATTCGCAGTTGCCGGGCAGCCAGTGGACCTCGTCCTGCTGGATATGAACCTGCCGGATCTTCATGGGCTGGATGTTGCCCGCCGAATGCGCGCTTCGGGACTGCTCGCCGACATCATCGCCATCACCGCCGTCAGGGAAGTGAACATTGTCCGAAGCGCGGTGTCGATCGGCGTCGTGCAGTACCTCATCAAGCCGTTCACGTTCGCAACGTTCGCGGACAAACTCGCCAGCTACCGCACCTTCCGTGAGCAACTCGCCGCCCCGGCGTCGGGCGCGCGGGCGAGTGGAGCCTCGCAAAGCGATGTGGACCAGGCGTTTGCCAGTCTCCGCGCACCCACCGAAGTCCCGCTGCCCAAGGGCCTTTCCGCCCATAGCCTGGAGTCCGTCAAAGACCTCCTGGCGAGCCTTGGCCGGGCCGTGTCCGCGAGCGAGGCAACTGTCGCCCTGGGGATGTCCAGGGTCACCGTGCGCCGCTATCTCGAGTACCTGGCCGACGCCGGGATGGTCACGAGGAATCCGCGATACGGCACTCCTGGACGGCCGGAGAACGAGTACCGCTGGAACCGGAGTTAGCCCACGATTCACGCGCGGATGTATACACAGTTCGATCACAGTCCTAATTTTGCCCACAAAAGCTAGGCTTGATCGCTGTTTGTGTATACACTAAGGACGTCCACCCAGTGAAGGAGGGTCCATGCGTGCCAGCGACAAAGCCTATGCGGCCCTGCGCGAAGACATCATTGAGTGGCGCCTGGCACCCGGAACGGTCCTCGCGGAAGTGGAACAATCCGAACGCTTGGGCGTGTCCCGCACACCCGTCCGGGAGGCGCTGAGCAGGCTCAGCGCGGAAGGGCTGACGACGGCGGCAGGCGGCCGCGGCGTCGTCGTCACCGATATCTCGCTGGAGGACATCGACGAACTGTTCGAGTTGCGCGAAACCCTGGAAGGCAAAGCCGCCGCCCTCGCCGCGGAACGCGGTGAACGCCCGGTGTTCGAGCAACTCCACGCAGAGCTCCTCCGGGCCCCTGAGATGCTCAACGACAGCGATCCCGCGCGGCACGACTATTACGCCTTGGTGGGAAGGCTCGACGAGGCGATCGACGAGGCCATCTCCAATTCCTACCTCGCCCAGGCCATGCGCAGCCTGCGCGTCCACCTGGTTCGGGTCCGTCGCCTCGCGGCCGACGACGCCGAACGCCTCCACGCCGCCGCGGCCGAGCACGCCGCGATCGCCGAAGCCATTGCGGCAGGCAACCCCAGGCTCGCCGAAGCCGCCACCACCCTTCATCTGCACCGCAGTCTTTCCCACGTCAAAGCCACCCACACCCCTCACTAAAGGAGCACCATGGTGAAGAACAACCACGTCCGCGTCTACAAGAGCGAAGAGAACCTTCCCCGCGAGGAGCAGCTGGCGCACAAGATCGCCACGGTCGCCGCCGACCCCGTCGAAGTGACCCCCGAGGTCACCGACATGATCATCAACCGCGTCATCGACAACGCCTCCGTCGCCATCGCCTCCCTGAACCGGGCCCCGATCGTCGCAGCCCGGGCCCAGGCCCTTACGCATGGCCCGAGCACCGGGGGCAAGGGCGCTAAGGTCTTCGGCATCGGCGAACGGGTGTCGCCTGAGTGGGCTGCGTGGGCCAACGGCGTGGCGGTGCGCGAACTCGATTATCACGACACCTTCCTCGCGGCCGACTATTCGCACCCCGGGGACAACATTCCGCCGATCCTGGCCGTGGCCCAGCACGTCGGTGCCGGCGGCCGCGACCTGATCCGCGGCATCGCCACCGGCTACGAAATCCAGGTGAACCTCGTCAAGGCCATCTGCCTGCACAAGCACAAGATCGACCACGTAGCCCACCTCGGCCCCTCCGCCGCCGCCGGCATCGGCACCCTCCTGGGCCTGGACGTCGAAACGATCTTCCAGTCCGTGGGCCAGGCCCTGCACACCACCACCGCCACGCGGCAGTCCCGCAAAGGAGAGATCTCCACCTGGAAGGCCCACGCCCCGGCCTTTGCGGGGAAGATGGCCGTCGAAGCGGCGGACCGGTCCATGCGGGGGCAGACCTCTCCCGTGCCGATTTATGAGGGCGAAGACGGGGTCATCGCCTGGCTGCTCGACGGCCCGGACGCGTCCTACACGGTGCCTCTGCCCGAAGCCGGGGAAGCCAAGCGGGCCATCCTGGACACCTACACCAAAGAACACTCCGCCGAATACCAGGCCCAGGCCTGGATCGACCTCGCCCGCAAACTCCACAAAGAACACCCCGAGGCCACGGACCCGGCCAACGTGGCCTCCGTCCTCATCAAGACCAGCCACCACACCCACTACGTGATCGGCTCCGGCGCCAACGACCCCCAAAAATACTCGCCCACCGCGTCCCGGGAAACCCTGGACCACTCCATCCCGTACATCTTCACCGTCGCCCTGCAGGACGGCTCCTGGCACCACGTCGACTCCTACAGCCCGGAACGGGCCGGCCGCCCCGACACCGTGGACCTCTGGCACAAGGTCACCACCGTCGAAGACCCCGAATGGACCCGCCGCTACCACTCCCTGAACATCGCGGAAAAGGCCTTCGGCGGCACCGTGGAAATCACACTTAACGACGGCACCGTCATCACGGATCAGATCGCCGTCGCCGACGCCCACCCCCTCGGCGCCCGGCCCTTCGCCCGCGAACAATACGTGAACAAGTTCCGCACGCTTGCTGCCGGTTTGGTCGAGGAAGCCGAGATCGAACGGTTCCTCGCCGCCGTCGAGCGCCTCCCGGAACTGGGACCGGGTGAGCTGGACCAGCTGAACATCGCTGCCGCGCCGGGCGTCATCGACCTCGCCGCAGCACCGAAGGGACTGTTCTAGATGCTCTACTCCAAGACCACGCCTGAACAGAAGCGCCTCACCCTGCGCGAGATGCTCGCTTCCGGGACCATCCAGCAGTTCCCCGGCGCGTTCAACCCGCTCTCGGCACGCCTGATCGAGGAGAAAGGCTTTCCCGGCGTCTACATTTCGGGGGCCGTCCTCGCCAACGACCTCGGCCTGCCGGACATCGGGCTCACGACGCTCACCGAGGTGGCCACCCGGGCGGGGCAGATCGCCCGGATGACCGAACTGCCCTGTCTGGTGGACGCGGACACCGGATTCGGCGAGCCGATGAACGTGGCCCGCACAATCCAGGAATTGGAAAACGCCGGGCTGGCCGGTTGCCACATCGAGGACCAGTTCAACCCGAAGCGCTGTGGGCACCTGGACGGCAAGAACGTGGTCGACGTCGACACCGCAGCCAAGCGCATCCGTGCCGCTGCCGACGCCCGGCGCGACCCGAACTTCCTCATCATGGCCCGGACCGACATCCGCGCCGTCGACGGCATAGCGGCCGCGCAGGAACGTGCCCGGGCACTCGTCGAGGCCGGCGCCGACGCGATCTTCCCGGAAGCCATGAAGGATCTCAGCGAGTTCCAAGCCATCCGTGATGCGGTGGACGTGCCGATCCTGGCCAACATGACCGAGTTCGGCAAGAGCGATCTCTTCACCGTGGGACAGCTCCAGGGCGTCGGCGTGAACATGGTGATCTACCCGGTCACCCTGCTCCGCATTGCCATGGGGGCTGCAGAGCGTACGCTGGAAACGATCAAGGCCACAGGAACACAGGAGGCGCAGGTGGAGAACATGCTCACCCGTGCGCGGCTCTATGACCTCGTGGACTACGAGGCTTACAACCACTTCGACACGAGCGTTTTCAACTTCCAGATTCCTGGGCTCAGCCGGTAACTGGATCAACCAAGGGATGCAGGCGCTCCGGCTATTCCGGAGTGCTTGCCGATGAACGAAGGAGGACAGCATGGTAGCTGTTGAGATCAAGAAGGGCCTGGCCGGCGTCGTGGTTGACTACACCGCGATCTCAAAGGTCAATCCGGACACCAACTCGCTGCTGTACCGCGGCTACCCCGTGCAGGAACTCGCCGCCAAGTGCAGCTTCGAAGAAGTCGCCTTCCTGCTGTGGAACGGTGAATTGCCCACGCCGGAGGAACTGGCAGAGTTCACGGCCCGCGAGCGCGCGGGCCGCGCCCTTGACCCCGTAGTGAAGCAGGTCATCGATACGCTGCCGACGACGGCCCACCCCATGGATGTCTGCCGGACGGCCGCTTCGGTGCTGGGAGCACGGCACCCGCTGGCCGAGGATTCCACGACGGAAGCCAACATGGCCAAGGCAATTGACTTGTTCGCGGCCATGCCGGCGGTGGTCGCCTACGACCAGCGCCGCCGTCGCGGCCAGGGAGTCGTGGAACCCCGCGAGGACCTGGGGTACTCCGCGAATTTCCTGTGGATGACCTTCGGTGAGGACCCGGTGGAGGAGGTCGTGAAGGCGTTCAACGTCTCGATGATCCTTTACGCCGAGCATTCCTTCAACGCGTCCACCTTCACGGCCCGTGTTGTCACCTCCACGCTTTCGGATCTGCATTCCGCGGTCACCGCAGCTATCGGGGCCCTCAAGGGCCCGCTGCACGGCGGCGCGAACGAGGCGGTCATGCATACCTTCGAGGAAATCGGCATCCGCACCGAGGAGTCCCTCGATGAGGCCGCCAGCCGGGCGAAGACCTGGATGGAACAGGCCCTGGCACAGAAGAAAAAGGTCATGGGATTCGGTCACCGCGTCTACAAGCACGGCGACTCCAGGGTACCCACCATGAAGGCCGCACTGGACAAGATGATCGCCCACTACGGCCGGCCGGAAATCCTGGGCCTGTACAACGGGCTGGAGCAGGCCATGGACGAGGCCAAGGCCATCAAGCCCAACCTCGACTACCCCGCCGGACCCACGTACCACCTCATGGGCTTCGACACCCCCACCTTCACCCCGCTGTTCGTCGCCAGCCGCATCACCGGCTGGACCGCACACGTCATGGAGCAGCTCGGATCAAACTCCCTGATCCGACCGCTCAGCGAATACAACGGCGTGGACGAACGGCACCTGCCGTAATTTCACGATGAACGACGTCGGACCTGTCACCCCTATGGGCCCTCGCGTGGGCCCACTCGTGGGGAGGGTTCCCTGGCCGAGCTTGCGAGGTTAGGGGGCTCGTGGGGAGGGTTCCCTGGCCGAGCTTGCGAGGTCAGGGGGCTCGTGGGGACAGGCCCGACGTCGTTCGACAAGCTATTGAGTGAGCTGCAGGCTGGTGATCATCCGCTTGAGCTTCTGGTATTCCGCTGTTTGCATATACTGTCTTGCTTCGTCCATAGTGCTGAAAGTCAAGGGGCCAAGGACCTGGGAGTCACTCGTGGCGAAAGATAGCGTGCCCTTGGGGGCACCCTGCACAAACGTGTACATCAGGCAGCTGTCCTGCACTTCGCCGCTGGACTTGTCCACCAGGCCGATCTGGTAACTGATGCCCTTGCCTTGGGCCGTTTGGTCTAGCACGCGGTAGGAGAACCGGACCTGCGAGTCGGTGACCCATTGCCCCTGCAGTGAGGTGGCGGCACTGTCGAGCTCCGTTTGCTTGTATATTCCGGGTCCACAGGCCCCGCCAACCCCGCCTACCGCCAAATGGTAGAACTTAGCCATCACGATCCCGTGCTCATCGGTCACTTGGATCCCGTAGGGGGGATTGCTGGCCGTGCCTATCGGAGCATCCGTAGCCGTCCAGCCTGCTGGGAGATCGAACTGCGCGTGGGCGATGGTGCTGACGAAGCTCGTCCAGCCCAGGTCCGGCGTCGATGGTCTTGCTGTTGCCGCTGCTGTAGCAGACGCAGTAGCCGATGCTGTGGGCGTGGGTGATGGCGTCACGGGAGCCGTCGTGGCGGCCGGCACCACCGGCGAACTTTCAGTCTGCGCTTGGTTGTGAGACCCAAGATTGCTGGCAATCACGACGCCCGCAGCAACGACCGTGGCGGCAAGAGCCACCAGGACCACGATTCTCAGCCGGCGCATTTTCTTGTCGCGTGCGGCGTCGCTTGAGTCCGCGCTCCCAACGTTGCCATCTATCTCCGAACGATATGAACGTTCCATGCTTTCGTCGTGCGTCGACAATCCGTGGCCCTCGTGGCGGTTGAAATCCACCATTCCCCCTTCTTAGTGAGCGCCCCGAACCGGGCGTCTATCGTGTAAGTTTCCGGCACACGCACAGAGGTTACAGTCCACGCACCCAATTTTGCGTGGCGACGCCGGCGGCTGCTCTGCCGTCGATCCAGTCTGAATGGAAGACTTCGGCCACGTTCTCGTTGTCGTCGGCGAGTACCACGCGTACATCCATGCGCCGGCCATTCATCATCGCCGGAAGCCAGTGCTCGGCGTCGGCCCACATATGGGCGACCGGCAGATCCTCCGCCGGGTACCATTTCGGCGTGATCTCGTCGCTCTCCGAAGGCTCCCCCACCCACGATTCCGCGAGGAACACGGTAGTAAACATGTTCCATTCGGGCCTGGCGGGAAACACAAAGTCCACAGTTCCTGCCGCCACCAGGTCGTCCGGATCAACATCGACGTAGACTTCTTCGCGGACTTCCCGGCAGACTGCTTCGACTGCAGTCTCCCCCGCCTCGACGTGGCCACCGACGCCCACTATCTTGCCCTTGCCGAATCCGGTGCGCTTGCGTCCCAGAAGGACCTCCCGACCGGCATCGACCTCGCGGAGGAGAAAACAGAGGGTCACGTGGGCGGCTGTCATGGCATCAAGCCTACGGCTGCCTCGCCCCTGAGGAACGACGCCGGGCCGGTCAGCTGAGTGGGCCCACTCGGCGTCACGGCTCCTGGCTAGTCCACCTTGGTGATCGTGAGCGAAGTGATCACAGTCTTGAGGTCTTTATAGCCCTGTGTCTGGGTGAAGGCCGCAGCCTCTTCCATTGTGTTGAATTTATAAAGGCCCCAGGTGGGTCCGCCCAACGGACGGCGATCGGTGAAGCTGAAGAACTTCAAAGCACCGGGTCCTGCCACTGCGAGATCAAGAACGCAACCTATCCCGTCCTGACCAGCAATGCGGTTGGTGATTCCTATCCCCGCCTGAACAGGCCCTCCATCATTCGCGGCTGACGTCATTGCGACGTAGACGAACCTGGGCGTTCCTTGTGCCGCCGATGAAGGGTCGACCGGCAGCCCAGGCATGGGCTGGCTGTCGAGGATCTTGTAGGGCGCCTTGTTGAGGCAGCCGCTGGTGCTCCAGTCATTCGTTTCTCCCAAAGCGAGCTGTGCCATGGACTGGCCGCTTGAGTTCGTGAGGGCAGTTCCCGGACCGCCAGTCAAGGAAAGGCTGCCTGACGGGTCGCCTATTTGCCATGAAGCCGGGTAGTTAAAACTCACTTTGTAGCCCGTTGAGCGGTCCTCGTACGTCTTGATCCCGAGCGCCGCCAAGCTATCCGGCGCGGGTTCACCCACCAGGCTTTTCCTGAGTTCGACAGGAATTCCCTTAGTGGTGAACTCCTTGTCCATATACTGCACGGCTGACAGCCGCTCGTTGTTTTGACTGGCCGTCCCCCACCCGGCGACCTGGGCATACGGCTGGCTGGTGTCCACGATGAATTCGCCGCCCCGTAGCCTCGCCATCAAAAATGAGCTCGAGTCCGGCATCCCGGCAACGGTTTGGCTGAGCGCCATCCACTCGCCTGAGCATCCGGCAACCTCCAGCTTTGGCAAAAGTTCGGAGAGGAAAACCGCGGTACCCACCACGTTCTCCTTCGTGCATTCACCGTGGCCGACGGCGGCAAGGGCCGTGGGAGTTTCCGTAGGGCCTGCAGTCGCGGATGCCGTCGGACTTGCTGTGCCGGCGGATGTGGCCATCAGTGACGCGCTAGGCATGATCGTGGACGTGCCGGCGGTAACCGGGACAGTGTTAATTGAACCCAAGTGCGTCGCCACGAGCACGCCTGCGGTCACCGCGGCGGCTGCCATCGTGAGCAACCCCGCAATCCTCGCCCTCCGCAATCGCCGTGCAGCCTCCAACGACCGGACATTCGGCGGCAACTTATCAACACCATTGCCCGCGGTGGCCAACACCCGTGCCAATGCCACCTCTGCATCCGGCACTGACTCGACACCACTGCGTAACGGATCAGCACCCTCAATCAGTTCTCTAATCGGATCCATCCCTATGCCCCCAACTTCTGTGCCATTGCACCGTTATCGGCTGGCAGCAATTTGCGGAATGCCTCCCGCGCCCGGTGCAACCGCACCTTCGCAGCCGACTCACCGCACTGCAGGACCGCCGCGATCTCCACCATCGTCAATTGATCCCAATATGCCAACTGCAGAATGTCCCGATCTTTCTCCCGAAGGGAATCCAAGACCTCATCCACCAGCGAATATCCGTTCCCGGCGCCGTCGCCGGAAACCACGGACTCACGGAGGCGCTCATGCAGCGCTGCCTGGCGCCGATGACTCCGATATGCGTTTCCTAGAAGATTTCTCGCCACCGTGAACAACCAGGCCACATCCACCGATGACGCTTCATCCCATTTCTGCCAAGCGACCCGAAACACGTCCGCGGCCAACTCTTCAGCCACCTGCGGATCCTCCACTCGTCGCCGCACAAAACGGAATATGCGCGGGTACGTATCCCTATGCAAGGCAACGAACGCCGATTCCCCCTCGGAAAGCACAATCCCCCACTCTCAATCCGAAACACCAAAGCAAAACCTGGCTACCGATATAGTTTCCGCCACGAACCCAAAGGTTACAGCCTGCGGCACCAACTGCATCGGCAGCAACTGACGCTTGCTAAGGTGTGGCCATGAGCGAAGAAGCGGCCGACCCGGCAGCCGAGGCCTGGCTGCCTGGCTGGCTGGTCCGGCATCCGCTCTACGCCGGGTGGGTATGGACCGGATTCTGGGCGTTGTTGATCGTCCTCGATGAATTCCTGGACCTGGCCGGCTGGAGCTGGTACCTGCTGGTCGGCATGGCCGCGCTGCCGACCCTTCTGTCCACTCTCGCGGTGCTCAACGCTACTCCCCGCAGGCATTTGAAACCACAGAACGAATCGGTGCTGGGCCACTTCTTCGTGCGATTCCTTGCCTTGGTGACTGCTTTCCTCGTGTGGGGCATTTCAGTCGTCATGAGCGCCTCGATCTCCACCACCGTCCAGGCCGCCGTCGGAAATTCCGAGCGCGAAGTCACGTCCTTGGGCTTCAACTTGCTCGTGGCAGCCGTCCCGCTTGTCATCTCGGTGCTGTGGATGGCATTCATCGTCCGCTGCGCCTGGTTCCTGCGCCGTTTGCGTGGCTGGAGCCAAAGTCCCGCCAGCTCGCGGGTGCCGAGGAAATTCCTGCGCTCCCGCCCGAAGCTGAGGCAGGTCGTTGTCGGCCTGGCGCACCCTGGCCTCCTGCTCGTGGCCGGCCTCGGCATGTCTATTCTGGCGCTGTTCCTGAACGCGGTGGAGCTGACCTTCAGGGTCTTGGCGTGACCGGCCGGCACCGGCACCGGACCGCGTTCAGTGCAGGGTGTCAGCCGAGCGCCCGCGGATGCGCAGCCGCATACACCTCGCGCAAGGTGTCGGCAGTGACCAAGGTGTACACCTGTGTGGTGGTCACCGAGGCGTGGCCCAGGAGTTCCTGCACCACACGGACATCGGCTCCGCCTTCAAGAAGGTGCGTGGCGAAAGAATGCCGGAGGGTGTGCGGGGAGACGTCCTTCGTGATGTTGGCCTTCTCCGCCGCAGTCTTGAGAATGGTCCAGGCGCTCTGCCGGCTGATCCGGCCTCCGCGGGCATTCAGGAACAGTGCCGGCGTGCCTTTTCCCTTGGCGGCCAATGCGGGCCTTCCACGAACCACATAGGACCCGACGGCGCGGGCACCGTAGGACCCCAGCGGCACCAAGCGCTCCTTGGAACCTTTTCCGAAGAGCCGCACGATCGCGGGACCATCGGCTTCCGCTTCGAGGGAGACATCGTCGACGTCGAGGCCCACCGCTTCGCTGATGCGGGCACCTGTGGAGTAGAGGAACTCCAAGAGGGCCCGGTCCCTCAATCCGGTGGCGGTATCGGCACCGGCGGCTTCAAGGATCCGGGTCACTTCGCCGACGCTAATGGCCTTCGGCAGACGCTTGCCGGGCATTGGCGGGTGGACATCGCTCGCGGGGTCCGCCGTCGTCGTCCCCTCCAGGGCCCAAAACTTGTGGAGCCCCCGGACGGCAACCACAGTGCGTGCCGCAGAGCGGACGCCGAGTGCGGCGCCGCCGTCGGAGCCATCGGCCAGCGCCTGGACAAAGGCGGTGACATCGTGGCGGGAGATATTGCCCGGGTTGTCGACACCGGACGCGGCCAGGAAGTTCGAGTAGCGGGACAGATCCCGGCTGTAAGCGGACAAAGTGTTGCTTGCGAGGCCTCGTTCCACGCCGAGGTGTTGCAGGTAGTCCGTGATGGCCCGCTCAATGGCGGTCTGGACCCTAGTCTCCGCGAGCTGCGGCACGGTCAGCGCTGGCTCGGGTGGGCGGGCCAGGGAGCGTTGGCGGGGCGCAGGTTCCGGAAGCCGTCGGCGCGTGCGGCGGCGGCCGCGAGGATTCCGACAACGGCGGACGGGTTGTGCAGGCGGCCTTCGAGCACCGCTGAAACCGCTTCGTCGAGAGGTACCCACACCAGCTCGATTTCGGATTCCTCCTCGGTGCGAACGTGCCGTTCCGCCTCGGGAACGTCTCCCAGTCCGCGCGCCAGATAGATGCGAATCGCCTCGCTCGAGGAGCCAGGTGAGTTGAAGAAGTCCGCGAGGACATTCCACGTGGCCGCCGTAAGATCGGCCTCTTCCGCGAGCTCCCGGGCTGCACCGACCACGAAGTCCTCGCCGGCCACATCGAGAAGCCCGGCGGGAATCTCCCACAGGTCCATGCCCACGGGGTGGCGATATTGCTTGAGCAGCAGGATTTCGCCGTCGACATTCATCGGCAGCACCGCAACAGCGCCGGGATGGTCGATGTAATCGCGGACCAAAGTACCGGTGTCTTCGCCCAGCTCGAAGGCGTCACTGACGACGTCCCAAATGCGGCCCTCATAGACCTTGCTGGACGACAAAAGACGGCGCGGGCTCGGCATGTCCGAAACCTTCCGAAAAGTGCTGGGGGTTTCAGAAATACCGGGCATCGCGCCGTCCTTCGTTTGTGTGAGCGATTACTTCGCAGCTACCTTGCGGGCCGACTTTGCTGCCGAATCCACGCCCGACTGACGCTCCAGCGCAGCCTTCACTAGGCCTGCAAACAGCGGGTGGGGGCGCGTGGGGCGGGAGCTTAGCTCGGGGTGGGCCTGTGTTGCCACGTAGTAGGGGTGTACTTCGCGCGGAAGTTCCACGAACTCAACCAGCTTGCCATCAGGAGACGTTCCGGAGAACACCAGGCCCTCGGCTGCGATCTGCTCGCGGTACTTGTTGTTGACCTCGTAGCGATGGCGGTGACGCTCGCTAACAGTCGTTGCGCCATAGGTCTCGGCAACCACGGATCCTTCATCGAGCTTGGCTTCGTAAAGGCCCAGGCGCATCGTGCCGCCAAGATCGCCCTTGCCGTCCACGATGTCGAGCTGTTCTTCCATGGTGGCGATGACCGGGTACTTGGAGTCGGGCTCGAACTCGCTGGAGGACGCACCCTCGAGGCCGACCACATTGCGGGCGTATTCGATGACCATGCACTGAAGGCCAAGGCAAAGGCCCAGCACCGGAAGCTTCGTCTCGCGGGCGAACTTGAGCGCGCCGAGCTTGCCCTCCAGGCCACGGATACCGAAGCCGCCGGGAACACAAATGGCGTCGACGCCGGCCAAGGACTTGGTGGCGCCTTCGAGGGTTTCGCATTCGTCGGACGGGACCCAGCGGATCTTGACCTTGGTTTCGTTCGCGAAACCGCCGGCACGCAAGGCCTCGGTCACGGACAAGTAAGCGTCCGGGAGGTCGATGTACTTGCCCACCAAGGCAACTTCAACATGGTGCTTGGGATTGTGGACTGCTTCGAGGAGCTTGTCCCAGCTGGTCCAGTCGACGTCCTTGAACGGGAGGTCCAGGGCTCGGACGACGTAGGAGTCAAGGCCTTGGGAGTGCAGCGTCTTGGGGATGTCGTAGATGCTCGGGGCATCGGCGGCGTTGACCACGGCGTCAATATCGACGTCGCACATGCGGCCGATCTTTTCACGCATGGCGTCGGGCACTTCGCGGTCCGAGCGGATCACGATCGCTTCCGGCTGGATGCCGAGGGAGCGCAAGGCGGCAACGGAGTGCTGCGTTGGTTTGGTCTTCAGTTCCTGCGAGGGGCCGATGTACGGCACCAAGGAGACGTGGAGGAAAAAGACATTATTCCGGCCGATGTCCTGGCGCACCTGGCGTGCGGACTCGAGGAAAGGCTGCGACTCGATGTCGCCAACGGTGCCGCCGATTTCGGTGATGATGACATCAGGAGCGTTCTTGCCCTCAGCGGGGAGGCGCATGCGGCGCTTGATCTCATCCGTGATGTGCGGGATGACCTGGACGGTGTCGCCGAGGTACTCACCACGCCGTTCCTTGGCGATGACTGTCGAATAGATCTGGCCGGTCGTGACGTTGGCCGAACCCTCAAGGTTTTCATCGAGGAAGCGCTCGTAGTGTCCGATGTCGAGGTCGGTTTCGGCGCCGTCGTCAGTGACGAAGACTTCGCCGTGCTGGAAGGGGTTCATCGTGCCCGGATCCACGTTGAGATAGGGATCGAGCTTTTGCATAGTTACAGACAAACCGCGTGCCCGCAGCAAGTGCCCGAGGCTCGAAGCCGTCAGTCCCTTACCGAGCGAGGACGCCACACCGCCAGTGACAAAGATGTGTTTGGTCGTCTTGGACGAGCCCGGGAACCGGGAATTTACACGGGAATTTGATCGCTGCACCACGGAATTCGAGCCTATCATCAATTGCGCCTCCAAAGGATCCGCTAGCCGTTTTCCCAAATGCTCAATAGTCCCCTGCCGTGGGGCAAGGATCAAGAGTAAAGTCCACCCGAGCGGGGAAAACAGCTCCACCGACCGGGAATCACCTTATTGGCCCCAGGTACCGCAGAAGGAGCCTCCCGGCCTTGCGAAGGGGCGCATGTGACCGATGTCCCAACCGCAGCCGGGTGGCTACGCCTGCTGGGGCAGGAGCTTCGCGTCGTCCAGCAACTCCTGGGCATGAGCCCGCGCAGACTCCGAGTCTTCCTGTCCTGCGAGCATCCTGGCAAGCTCCTTCACGCGTTCCTCGTCATCGAGGAGCTGGACGTCGCTGGACGTGAAGCCCGTGGCGGTCTTGCCGTCGCTTCCCCTGACCGAGGTCTTGGTCACGCGGATATGTTGGTCGGCGAAGGCGGCCACTTGCGGCAGATGGGTTACCACCAGCACCTGGACGTGGCGGGCCAGCATCGCAAGCCGGCGTCCGATCTCGACGGCGGCACGCCCGCCCACTCCGGCATCCACTTCGTCAAAGACGAAGGTGGGCACAGGATCAACGGCGGCGAGGACCACTTCGATGGCGAGCATGACGCGGGACAACTCACCACCGGACGCGCCCTTGCCGAGGGGGCGGGCGGGGGCACCTGAGTGCGGTTGAAGGAGGAAAGAAATGTCGTCGACGCCGTGCGGTCCCAGCTGCCCTTGGCTGTCCACCTCGATCACCAGGGTTGCATCGGCCATGGCGAGAGCGGTGAGTTCCGCACTCACGCGCGCGGAGAGTTCTTTGGCCGCCTTCGATCGCGACTTCGAGATGCGCGCAGCTTGCTTTCGCAATGTTGATTCCGCGGCAGTTACCTCGGCGTCAAGGGCTTCGATCCGGCTCGAGTCATCCTGCAGTTCGTCCAGCCGGGTCCTCGACGCTGCTGCCCATTCCAAGACCTCGTCGATGCTCGGAGCGTACTTCCGGATGAGTTTCGCCAGTGCTGCGCGCCGCTCCTCGATCTCAGAAAGCCGTTCGGGTCCTTCGGAGTCCAGGGAGGCTTGGTAGCTGGACAGCTCCCCCGCGATGTCGTTGATGAGGAAGCCGATTTCAGCGAGCCGTGCGGCGGCTCCCGCCAACGCTTCGTCATGTTCGGAAACCTGGTCCAGCGCCCGTTTGGCCGAGTCAATCAGCGTCGTGGCATCGGCTGTTTCGCCGAATTCCTCCGAGATCAGGGCTTCATGGGCTGCCGCAGCGGCGATGCGGAGCTCTTCCACGTTCGCCAGCTTCACTGCCTCGGCATTGAGGGACTCATCCTCGCCCGGCTGCGGATCGACGTCGTCGATTTCGTTGAGCGCGACTGCGAGCGATTCCGCCTCGCGCAGCCTTTCCCGGGCCTCTCCGCGGAGGGTGTCAAGCTCCGACTGGCTGGACTTCCAATGGCTGTAAAGTTCCTGGTATTCCGTGAGCGTCGCGGTGAGGCCGGCCCCGGCGAAGCGGTCCAGTGCGTGCCGCTGCGCTACAGCACCTTTGAGCCGTATCTGGTCCGACTGCCCATGCACCACCACCAGGCCCTCGCCAAGTTCTGCCAGCACGCCCACCGGCGCTGACCGGCCGCCCACGAAAGCACGGCTGCGGCCGTCTGCGCCCACGGTGCGGGCCAGCAGAAGCTGGGTGCCGCCGTCGTACTCTTCCGCGTCGCCGCCGGCCTCCACAGCCCGTTCCACGGCGGCGTGCCCCGGATCAAGCAAGAGGCGAGCCTCAGCAGAGGCCGACTTGGCGCCGGAGCGAACCGCACCGGCGTCGGACCGCGCTCCCAGAAGGAGGCCGACGGCGGTGACCACCATGGTCTTGCCGGCACCGGTTTCGCCCGTAACGACGCTCAGGCCGGGCCCCAACGGCAACGTGGCGTCGGTGATGACGCCGAGATCACGGATCCGGAGTTCCTCGATCATGGTTTACATCTCCTTTGTGGGGTCGGCCGCTCTGCCTGTCCGCACATCCTGGGGCGTCGGCAAAGGGCTGGGCTTGAAGGTCCTGATCACGGGGGTCGGACCGGTGTGGATGTCTGCCGACCGGGGCGCCGGACCCCGCCAGCCGTGGATGGGGAGCTCAAACTTCCGCACGAGCCGCGCTGAAAACGGCGTCTGGTGGGTACGGGCAAGCCGCACAGGCCGGGTGGACCGGGTTACTTCGATCCGGGCGCCGGGCGGCAGGTCCACGGAACGGCGGCCATCGCACCAAAGCACGCCTTGGGCGTCGGTCCGGCTGAGGATCTCCACGGCGAGCCTGGACCGCGGCGAAACCACGAGTGGTTTGGCGAAGAGGGCATGGGCGCTGATGGGGACAATCACCAGGGCCTCCACCTCGGGCCACACCACCGGCCCGCCGGACGAGAAGGCATAGGCCGTGGAGCCCGTAGGGGTAGCAAGCACCACTCCATCACAGCCGAACGACGTCAGCGGACGTTCATCCACTTCCGTCACCACTTCGATCATGCGCTCCCGGTCAGCCTTTTCAATCGCGGCTTCGTTGAGGGCCCAGGTATGCCAGATCTTCTGCCCACGGACCCACACCTGGACATCGATGGTCATGCGCTCTTCCACCGTGTATTCGCGGCTGGCAATCCACTCAACGGTCTGGGCAAGATCGGCCCGCTCGCTCTCGGCAAGGAAACCGACATGCCCGAGGTTGACGCCCAGCAAGGGAACATCGACGTTGCGGACCAGCTCGGCCGCGCGCAGGATAGTGCCATCCCCGCCAAGAACCATGACGAGTTCGACGTCCTCCAACCGCACATCCTCATGCAGTATCTCGATCGGCTTATCCACCACGCCAAAGAACCGTTCGATGTCGTCCAGTTCAGACTTCTGCATCACGGGGATCAGGCCGGAGGAGTGGAGCTGCCCGCAGGCATCCCAGGCCGCGCGAAGGGAGTCCTCACGCCCTGTGTGGGCAAGGACCAAAACGCGCCTGCTCATGGTGTTCTGCTTTCTAGTGGGTGGTCCAGATTCGTTCCATCAGTGCAGCAACTTCCTCGTCCCGCTCTTCGATCTTAGGCAAGTCCGACTGCATCCTGCGTTTTATCCACAGGAAGTACTCCACATTTCCGTCCTGGCCCGGCAAGGGACTGGGTGCCAGGCCACAGAGTTCAAGCCCTGCATCCACTGCCGCTTTGGCGACTTGGGCCACCGCGCGCCGCCGTTCATGATCGGCGGTGACCACGCCGGTGCGGCTCAGCCGTTCCTTGCCGACCTCGAACTGCGGCTTCACCATGAGCACCAGGTCTCCCCCGGGTTCGGTGCACGCCGCGAGCGGAAGCAGAACCAAGGTGAGGGAAATGAAGGACAGGTCTGCCACAGTGAGCGCGGCCGGCCCGCCGATTTGCTCGGGCGTCATGTAGCGGACGTTGAGTCCCTCATGGACTGCGACGCGCGGATCGTTCCGCAGGGACGGCACCAACTGGTCATGCCCGACGTCGACCGCCACCACGTGCGCGGCACCTTGCCGGAGCAGCACGTCAGTAAAGCCACCGGTGGAGGCTCCGGCGTCGAGGCACCGCTTCCCGTCCACGACAACGGAAGGGAACGCCGCCAGCGCCCCGGCAAGTTTGTGTCCGGCGCGGCTGGCGTAAACGTCCTCAGCGTGGGCTTGAACATCAATTTCCGTCTCTTCGGAGACTTGTTGCGCTGCCTTGGCGAGAACGCTTCCCCGGGAACTGACTTTTCCGTCCGCAATGAGTTTCGCGGCATGGGTCCGCGATCTCGCCAATCCACGGCTGACGAGTTCCTGGTCGAGTCTTGCCATGCTCAGCGTTCTTCGTCGTCGAGGGACGCCATCAGGGAGTCATGGATCTCGACGTAGATACCGCTGTGCTCGGCCACCGGCAGGGAAGAGATGCCAGACAGTGGCTCCAAGGCGGAATCCACGGCGGCGTCACCTGTAGGGGCCGAGTTGTCCGGCCATGGGGCATCGTGCGGTTCGACGCCGTTCAGGTAGACGGCACTCTCCGGGTGATCGTTCAACTCGCTCATTGGTCCAGTCTAGTTTTCCAGCCATTCGAGCCGCGGCGATGTAGCCTCTGCCGCGTCGGGATTGGCGGCCCACCAGGCTGCGCACGCAGCACGCCAGGCGTCCAGATCCTTCTCGGACCCGGAGACGGTGATAAGGCCATCCTGGACTTCGGCGGTTGCCTTTCCGCAGCGGAACGTGCTGTCCTCTTCGATGATCTCGGGGTACGGATCGTACAGTTCCGTGAGATCAGCCAGCAAGTAGCCGGGGCGTTCCGAGCTGCGCGCCGCAAGGATGGACTCGGGCGTGTCGACGCCGGTGAGCACGGCCGCCGTCGCGAAGCCCGCACGGTTACCGCCAAGGATGTCGGTGTCCAGGCGGTCTCCGACAACGATCGGGCGCTCTGATTTCAGCCTCCGTGCCGCCGAGTGGAAGAGCGGGGCCTCCGGCTTGCCAGCGACCCGCGGCTGTTTGCCTGTGGCAGACGCAACGGCGGCCACGAGGGTGCCGTTTCCGGGAGCAATCCCGCGTGCCTGGGGAATGGACATGTCCGTATTTGTAGCCACCCAGAGGGCACCTGCGGCAACAACGTAGGACGCCTCGGCCAGATCCTTCCACGCGATTTCCGGGTTGAAGCCCTGGACCACAGCCACAGGTTTCTCTTTCGCGCTGTGGACAGGCGTGAGGCCCACGAGTTCGATTTCGTGGGCCAGCGCCGGACTGCCGGTAATCATTACCCGCGAACCCGGAGCCAGGAGTCCGGCCAGAAGATCACCTGCGGCCTGCGAAGAACTGACCACTTGGTTGTCCTCAGCCGGCGCGCCCAGTTCACGAAGATGCGCCGCCACCTGTGCCGGGGTACGCGAGGCGTTGTTGGTTACATAGCCCAGCCGCACCCCGACCGATTCAAGCCGCTGCAGGGACTCCACAGCGCCGGGAATGGCGTGCGGACCTGCGTAGACGACTCCGTCCAGATCGGATAGAACGGCGTCGAATTGCGAAACCAGCGAGGCCTCAGTCATTCTTGGTCTCTTCGCCGCCCTCGGAAGCCTCTTCTCCGTCTTCCTCGTCTTCTTCGGTGTCCTCGACGGAATCGCGGTCCGACTCAGCGTCGTCGGACTCAAAGTAGTCAGACTCGACGTCGTCAAGTTCCACGTCGTCCTGTTCGGTGGCTTCAGAGCCGATGACCGTCTCCGCGCTTGCGGGCGCAGTTTGTGACATTTCCGCTTCGGTCCGCTCCGCGTTCTCCTCGATGTTCCGGAATCGAGGCTTGCGAGCTTCGTTTTCATCGTCCTCGCCGAGGTCGATGATGTCCGGGTCCTCGAAGTCTCCAACGCCAAGGGCATTTTCCGCCACGACTGCCTGGCGCTGCCACTTGCCGGCTTCTTCCGTGCGACCCACTGCCGTCAGGGCGTCTGCGTAGGCACGGAACAGGCGCGGGCTGTAGGAGAAGGCGCGGTTGATGTCGAGCTGGATGATCTCCAGCTCGGCCACTGCGGCGTCCAACTGACCAAGGTCGGTCCTCGCTCCCGAGGCCACGATTGCCAGCTCAACCTTGCCGGGCGCGTCGAGGTCCTGGGCTTCGGGAGAACGGACGACGTCAAGTGCACGGTCCGGCCGGCCCAGACCGCGTTCGCAGTCGGCCATGAGGGGCAAATGGACGTTGGAGCCGCTGATCCGGCGGTAGGTGCGGAATTCGCGAAGCGCCTCGCCATAGTGGCCTGCAGCGTAGGCGGTCAAGCCCACGGCTTCGCGGACTGCTGCCAAACGTCCGCCACGGCGGCTGGCAGCCAAGGCGTGCTGGAAGGACAGCTCAGGGTCGATATCGATGAGGCGGCCCGCCATCACCAGGTGCTTGGCGACCCAATCTGCATTGGTCCCTTCAAGGGTCTTGATCTGGTGCTTCGTGACCCGGTCGAGCTCCTGGCCCGTAACGTCGTCGTCGATCTCCGGGGAACGCTCGCGGTCCGGGCGGTTGGCGCTGCGCAGATCCGCCGCGTTCGGAACCCGCGCGGGACGATCTTCCCAGGATCCGCCGCCGAAGCTACGTCCCTCGGTGCGTGGGCCATCAAACTTGCGGGGACCGCGCTCGGGGCGGTCGCCGAAGCTACGGCGCTCTCCGTCGCCCTCGCGGCGCGGACGGTCGCCGAACGGCTTGCGGTCACGGTCACCAAAGGGCTTGCGGTCACGGTCGCCAAAGGGCTTGCGGTCGCGATCACCCTCACGGCTCGGACGATCACCAAACGGCTTACGATCGCGATCACCAAAACTCGGGCGCGCATCCCCATCACGACGAGGACGATCACCAAAACTACGGCGCTCACCGTCGCCAGCTGGCTTACGATCCCGATCACCAAACGGCTTACGGTCACGATCACCCTCACGGCCCGGACGATCACCAAAAGGCTTACGATCGCCAAAACTCGGGCGCGCATCCCCATCACGACGAGGACGATCACCAAAACTACGGCGCTCACCGTCGCCAGCTGGCTTACGATCCCGATCACCAAAMGGCTTACGATCCCGATCACCGCCAGCAGCGCTGTCACGGTTGTCCCTCGAACGGAATCCTCGCGGCTCGCCCCCGGAATTGTTATTCGCGCGGAACGGACCGCGGTCGCCACGGCCACCGCCGAAGTTGCCGCGGTTGCCGCCGTTGTGCTCAGCCATGATGGATTCCTCCTGTTGTGAGCTGACCACTGGCGCATGCGCAGCCGCTCTTATCCGTATTTTGTTCTCACGCCGCCGGGATCCGGCTCGTATCTCTTATGTAATTCTAGGTGAACAGCCATCCGCGAACGCATTCGAGGGCCGCCTATTCAGCTTCCCGTGGGAATCATCACAATCCCAGGCATGACTGAGCCCTTCACCTGGCCGGCAGATCCAAGTCCACGGGCGGAGTGTCGGCCCTTTGGGCTCCCAAATCGTCTGACGCCTCAAACAACGCCCGCTCACATATACCGGGTCATGGCGGGACGCCCGCTCACGTATGGGCGGTCATGGCGGGACGCCCGCTCACGTATGGGCGGTCATGGCGGGACGCCCGCTCACTTCTGCTGACGGCGGGTGGGGCAGGGGCCGGCCCGGCTCATAGGTGAGCCGGCGTTGGCCCGCGACCGTTGATATGTGAGCCGGCGTTGGCCCGCAACCGTTCATAGGTGAGCCGGCGTCCGCCCGCAACGGTTGATAGGTGAGCCGGGGTTGGGGTTTTCCGGGTCATGGGTGGGCGGGGGTCTGTTTGGGTTGGGGTGTTAAATGGGTCAGGCCCCGACATGTGGTGTCGGGGCCTGGACCGTTAATGGTTGTCCGGCGGTGTCCTACTCTCCCACACCCTCCCGGGTGCAGTACCATCGGCGCTGTGGGTCTTAGCTTCCGGGT
>NZ_JBFRGF010000032.1:0-54904 GCF_052115205.1 Arthrobacter sp. 2RAF6
GTGGTGCCGGTGCAGGTGTCGTCCGCGGTGTGGGGCTGGTACCAGAAGGACAGCGTGGACGTCCCGGCAGCCGGCATGGTGATGGTCTGGGCCAGGTTGCTGTCCCCGAGCGGTTCGGCCCCCGATGCCAGGCCCAGGAGCGCGGAACCCGTGCCCGTGTGGGCGGCGGTGGAGGGCACGGGTGCCCTGACGCCGCCGGTGGTCCAGGACGCCAGCCCGGATTCGAAGCCGCCGTTGGTGACGCCGGGAGGCGGGGCCGCCGGCGTGACGGGGGCCGACGCCGCAGACGGTGCAGACGTTCCGACGGCGTTGCTCGCCGTCACGGTGAACGTGTAAGCCGTGCCGTTAGTCAATCCGGTGACGGTCGCCGTCGTCGAGGGCGGACTCCCGGAGACCGTCACCGGAGCCAAAGCCGTGCCACCGGACGAAGGCGTCACGGCATACGAAGTGATCGCGGAGCCGCCGTTGGCCGGCGCCGTCCACGACACCACCACCGAGGCGTTGCCCGCCGTCGCACTCACCCCGGTGGGTGCCGCAGGCGCGGTCGGAGCCGTGGGCGTGACCGGAGCCGACGCCGCAGACGGCGCGGACGTCCCGACGGCGTTCGTCGCCGTGACGGTGAACGTGTAGGCGGTGCCGTTGCTGAGCCCGGTGACGGTCGCCGTCGTCGCGGGCGGATTCCCGGACACCGTCACCGGAGCCAGGGTAGTAGTGCCCGCATGCGGCGTCACGGCATAGGAAGTGATCGGGGAACCGCCGTTGGCCGGAGCCGTCCACGACACCACCGCCGAGGTGTTGCCCGCCGTCGCGGTCACCCCGGTGGGAGCGGCAGGCGCCGTCGCGGTCACCGGGGTCACGTCGATCATCGAATAGTCGTCCGTGGTGATCGACCCGTTGGATTGGATGTTCAGTCCGTAGCTGATTCCCGAGGCGCCTGCCGGAAGGGCCGGCGTGGTCCAGGTTATCTGGGTCCAGTTACTGCTGGCGTTGAACAGCGGGCTCGCCGTCCAGTAGGTCCAGTACCCTGTTCCTGTGCGGTAATAGACCTCGAATTGGGTGATGACATTGGATTTATACCAGGCGCTGAGCTGATAGATATGGCCTGGAGTGCCCGTCGGTGAGCAACCGCCAAGGTCCAAGGCGGGCAGGAGCTTCGCGTCACCGCTGACATAACCGCTCATTGTCAGCCGTTCTGCGTTGTTGCCCGTGTGGCCCGGCGAGACCACAGAATAGCTGGGCGTGTTGGTGCCGTATCCACCTGCTGCCCAGCACAGCGGAATTCCGCTGGTGAGCGTCTCCAGGCTCGGGTTCTGGATCATGTTGGTCCCCTGTGGAGGCGGGGGCGGCACCGGCGGGCCGGAGACCAGGGGCTGGACCGCGCCACCGATTACCTGGTCAACCGTCTTCACGACAACGCTGCCCGCCGTCTGTTGTTGCGCTAGCCACGAGGCGAATTGGTTGAACAGACTGGGGCTGATGGTGAGGGTCGGATCGGTCCCCACCGCGATGTGATGGAACGTCAATTGAACCCAGCCACCGCCAGCCGCCTGCGCCCTGGTCACGGAGTTTTCAAGGTTGGACAGCGTCCATGTGCTGTCCACTTCCTCCGGCGCCGCGGTGTCATAGGGGTTGGCGGGCGGGATGGTCTCGGCAGCCGGGAGCCCGGGATCGTCCTTGCTGTAAAGGTCCCCGAGCCCGCGTGCGCTGTTGAAACCGCAATTCTTCACGATGGTCTGAACAGCAGGGTCCAAGGAAGCAAAGGGGTAGGCAAAGCTGGTGACCTTGAAGCCCATGTTTGCCAGTGCGACCCTGCCGTTGCACACCTGCCGCGTCACTTCATCCGAGGTCAGGGTGACCAAATCGGGGTGGGTGACCGTGTGCCCGGCGATCTCATTGCCGTCCGCATAGAGTTGCTGCAGGTTCGCCGACGTGAAATAGCTCGGCTGATCTATCCATCCGGAGGGGACGAAATAGGTGCCGTGAAGTCCGAGGTTCTTCAGCGTGGTTGCGGCCGTCAGCTGGTCGGCGTTGCCGTCATCGAAAGTCAGTGTAATGACGGTGTTTGCAGCCGCATGCGCCGGCAAGGCAAAACCGCTGAGCAATGCCAGGACCATCGCGGCGCACGCTCCGACCGCGGCCCAACGGGTCCCAAAGCGCCGTGTGACCGCCTGCTCATGCGTCGAGAGTTTAGCCACTCCACTCACCGTCCATTCGATGCCTGGGCAACCGTCAAGGATGGGAGCATTCCCACCCTAGGTCTTCGGCCGATGATAGGGCGTTGAAACCGGCCGCGTCTTGAGTGGGCTCACCCGGCTGGGCAGCAGCTGCGGGTCGCGATCCTGAGTGTGCTCACCCGGTTAGGCAGCATGGATACCCGGCGAGCACCCCAGGGTTGGTTAACTAAGCTTGAGCGCCTTGACCGCACTCAACACTTTGCCGAGTGATTCCTTGGCATCGCCAAACAGCAGCGTGGTCTGCGGCTCGTACATGAGTTCGTTCTCTATTCCCGCGAAACCCGGCCGCATGGACCGCTTCAGGAAGACCACCTGACGGGCGTCAGCCACTTCGAGGATGGGCATGCCGTAGATCGGCGAACCCGGAGTGGTTTTCGCGGCTGGATTGACGACGTCGTTCGCGCCGACCACCAGCGCGACGTCGGTCGTCCGGAATTCCGAGTTGATCTCGCCCATTTCCTTGAGGGACTCATAGGGCACATTGGCTTCGGCGAGCAGCACGTTCATGTGCCCGGGCATTCGACCGGCCACCGGGTGGATCGCGAAATCCACGTCGATCCCCCGCGCCTCGAGTGCGAGTGCCAGCTCCGCGGCCGTGTGCTGACCCTGCGCTACCGCGAGCCCGTAACCAGGAACGATGATGACCCGTTGCGCGTAGCCGAGAAGCACGGCGACGTCTTCCGCGCTGGAGGAGCGCACCGGGCGGTCGCTCACCGTCGTCGACCCCGCCGTCGAGCCTCCCTTGAACGCGCCGAAGAGGATACCCGCAACGCTGCGGCCCATGGCCGCGGCCATGGCCCGGGTGAGGATGGTGCCCGAGGCACCTACCAACGTGCCAGCCACCACCAAAAGCACATTGCCGAGCACCAGGCCGGAGGCTGCCACGGCCAGGCCCGTAAAGGCATTCAGCAGCGAGATAACGATCGGCACGTCCGCGCCGCCTACCGGCAGCACCAGCAACACGCCCGCTGCCAGCCCCAGCACCAAGAGCAGCAGCGCGAGCGCTAGGGAACCACTGAAAACGACGGCGACGGCGGCACCCACCGCCGCGAGCAGCACCGCTCCCATGAGGGTCGGCAGGCCAGGGAACACCACCGGGCGCGTGGTCATGAGCTCCTGCAGTTTGGAGAATGTGACGGCGGAACCTGCGAACGACACCGCCCCCACCAGCAGCGTGAAGACAATGGCCACGCGCACCCAGGGGTCCTCAGTGTGCGCGAGTTCCAGGAGTGCAACGAGCGCCGCGGCACCGCCACCCACGCCGTTGAACAGCGCCACGAGCTGTGGCATCTGCGTCATCTTGACCTGGCGCGCGACCGGCACGGCCACGCCCGAACCAACCACCATCGCGCCCAAGATCCAGGGAACGTTGTCCATTTTGACGGACATAAAGACCGTGGCGACGGCGAGCGCCGCGCCGAATGCGCCCACCAGGTTGCCCCGACGGGCGGTACGTGGCGAACTGAGTCCCCTGAGCGCGAGGATGAAACACACGGCAGCCGCGAGGTAGAGGAGCGAGGTCCACACCGGATCGATGAGGGTCATCGCGTGCGCTCCTTGGACTCGGCCTCGACGGCCGCAGATTTCCCGTCTGGGGGCACAATGCGTTTACGGCCGCGGAACATCTCCAACATGCGGTCGGTCACTACGAATCCGCCCACCAAATTGGCGGTGGCGAGGACCACGGCGAGCAAGGCGACAGCGAGGACCCAAGGGTCCGAGGCCTGCCCGGCGACGATGATCGCGCCCACCAGGATGATTCCGTGAATGGCGTTGGCCCCGGACATCAAGGGCGTGTGTAGCGTGCTTGAGACCTTGGAGACAACTTCGAAGCCCACGAAGATCGCCAAGACGGTGATGGTAAGCAGGGCGATGCCGTCCATCAGGAGACCCCCTCGTTCGCGGAGCTCACAGATTCCGCCGTCTCGGCGGAGAGCGCAGCAAGGGCCTCAGCCGTCGGACCGTGCCGCACCTCGCCGTCGTGCGTCAAGCACGCGCCCGCCACCACCTCATCGCCGAAATCCGGGACGACGGCGCCATCACAAGTCATGAGGGCCAGCAAGTTCGCGACGTTCTTCGCGTAGAGGCGCGAGGCGTCCGCTGGCATGGCAGAGGCGACATCCTTCATCCCCACCAGGGTGACCGTGCCCTGGCCGTCCGCCGTCGGTACTTGAAGATCCAGGCCAGGCACCGAGCCTTCCACATTGCCGCCGGACTCCGCGGCGAGGTCGACGACCACCGAGCCCGGGCGCATGTGCTGAACCATTTCGCGGCTCACCAGGAGAGGGGCCCGCCGTCCGGGGACCGCCGCCGTCGTGATGAGCACGTCCGCCTGGGCCACGTGCGGGGCGAGCAGCTCACGCTGCAGGGCGCCGCGGTCGGCGCTGAGCTCGCGCGCGTAACCGCCGGACGATTCCGCCGTCTCCACGTCGAGCTTGATGAAGGTGCCGCCCATGGACGCGACCTCGTCCGCCGACGCCGGCCGGATGTCGTTGGCGGACACGCGTGCACCCAGCCTCTTCGCGGTGCCGATGGCCTGCAGGCCGGCCACGCCCGCACCCAACACCAGCACGCGGGCCGGGGGAATGGTTCCGGCGGCCGTCATGTAGAGCGGGAAGAAGCGCGGGAGGCGCATTGCCGCCTCGAGCACGCAGCGGTATCCGGCCACGAGGGCCTGGGACGTGAGCGCGTCCATGGATTGTGCCCGGGAAATGCGTGGCACCAGCTCCAGTGCGAAGGAGGTCACGCCCGCCTCGGCGAGCGCGCGGACGGTGGGAAGCTCCGACGACGGCGAGGCCAGCCCTACGGTGACGGCGCCCCGGCGCAGCGCGGCCGCCGTCGCGGGTTCGAGGGGGCGGACGTGCGCGTAGACGTCCAGTCTGGCCAGATCCAAGGCGGGGACGATGAGGGCACCGGCCTGGCGGTAGTCCTCGTCGCTGTGGCCCGCGGCGGTTCCAGCTCCGCTTTCGACGACGACTTCCAACCCGAGTCCAGCCAACTGAGTGACGGTCTCCGGCGTCGCAGCCACACGACGTTCACCCTCCACGCGTTCCCGCGCTATGCCAAGTCTCACCCGCGCTCCTTTTCTGAAACCCCGTTGTCCTTCTGAACATCATTGCCCCGAGCCGTTGTTGGCTTGAGTCTAGGACGCGGAAGGCCTTGGCGGGAGTAGGGATGACGCCCCGGGCTCGATGTATGAATATCCAGACTCTGTGCGGTGTTGGCATATCCATGCATCGGAGCCGGCCATTCCCATCTTCGGGCTGCTCTAATAAGCTCGCTGTGGGCTGGGAGCCTCCAGTTGAACGCCCCGGAGGCCTACATCAAATTCAATCCGGTGTCCTATTACGAGGACGGATCGGTCAGGGACGAAGGCACGGCATCCATCCTGCGCCATTATGTGGAGGAATACTGTGCGTTCGTCGAGCGCGTCCTGGCCGCCAACGCTCCCGGGCACATCGGCGACCACCATCCGGACCACGCCAAGCTGACGCGGTAGCGGGGCGGGCGCCGGTTCGCTACGCGGCCGCGGGCTATTCCCCGGTGACCCCGTCCACCGATTCGCGGAGGAGATCTGCGTGGCCGTTGTGTCGCGCGTACTCCTCGATCATGTGCAGGACAATCCATCGCAGGCTGGGTGCCCGGCCATCGGACCAGGTGCGCGCTGCCAGCCGGCCCAGGCCGCCGTCGGCCATTGCCTCCGCGGTCAGCGAGCGGGAGCGGGACACCGTGTCCTGCCAGAGCGCCCGGAGCTGATCGGGTGAGTCCTCGGCGGCCGAGTGCCATTCCCAGTCAGGGTCGGCTTTCCAATCCACCGAGTCCCACGGGGGCTGCCGGTCCCGGTCGTGAAGGCATTGGGAAAACCAGTGCTCCTCAACGTAGGCCAGGTGCTTGAGCAGCCCGCCCAGGGTCATCGATGAGGGACCCACGGTCGTTCTCAAGCCGGGTGCATCCAGGCCCGCACATTTCCACTCGAATGTGGCTCGCTGGTAGTCCAGGAAGCCCAGCAGGGTAGCAGCCTCGTCGGCTGCGAGGGGAGGTTCCGTGCGTCCTTGCTCATCCACGTCGGTCATGGGCCGCGAGCCTACGTGCTTCAACGCGCCGTGGCAACCACGCCGGGATCCCGCAATGTGGTAATTTTCGCGAGGATCAATAGCGGCTTGCCCGTCATCGGGAGCCATGTCCTTCGGAGATTTCATGGGGTCTTTGCGTGCATGGCTGACGCGGGGTGCCACTGGTGTGGCTGGCGCAATGGGCGTCCTGCTGATGTTGTCCGGTCTTGCGGCTCCCGGCGCCGGGGCTGCCGTTACAGGCGGTTCCGCAACAGCGCCGGTCGCCGTCGTAGGGACCTCGGCGAGGCCGACGGCGGCTGGCGCTTTCATTCCGATCTCACCCGCACGGCTGCTGGACACCCGAACCGGCACGCCCGTGGGTCCGGACGGGACCGCGTCCTTCCAAGTCGGCGGGGTCAACGGGATCCCGGCATCGGTTTCGGCGGTCACCTTCAATCTCACTGTCACCGGCCCGCAATCGTTCGGCTTCATCACCGCCTACGCCTCCGGAGCCACTCGGCCGAACTCCTCCAACGTGAACTTCGCTGCCGGCCAGACCGTGCCGAACTCCGTGACAGTGCCTGTCGGCGCCGACGGCAAAGTCACCCTCTTCAACCGCTCCTCCGGCAGCACCCAGCTGATCGCCGACGTGTCCGGGTACTACCTGACTGGGACGCCGACCGTACCCGGCGCCTTCGTCCCGATAACCCCTGCCAGGCTGCTCGACACCCGCGGCAGCACGCCCGCAGGCCCGGACGGGACGGTGTCTTTCCAGGTGGGAGGCGTGGGCGGGATTCCCGCTATGGTCTCCGCGGTGAGTTTCAACCTCACCGTGGCGAATCCGACGTCGTTCGGGTTCGTTACGGCCTACGCCTCCGGAACCACGCGGCCGAACTCTTCAAACATCAACTTCGCCACAGACCAAACGGTTCCGAACTCCGTGACGGTTCCAGTCGGCGTCGACGGCAAAGTCACCCTCTTCAACCGCTCCTCCGGCAGCACCCAACTGATCGCCGACGTCGCCGGCTATTTCCTCGCCGGGACCCCGAGCGCTCCCGGCGCTTTCGTCCCGGTGACGCCGGCGCGACTCTTGGATACACGGGGCAGCTCGCCGGCAGGTCCGGACGGGACGGTGTCCTTCCGGGTGGGGGGCGTGGGCGGGATTCCCGCCAACGCCGCGGCCGCGGTTTTCAACCTCACCGTCACCGGCCCGCAATCGTTCGGGTTCATCACCGCCTACGCCTCGGGGAGCATCCGGCCGAATGCGTCCAATGTGAACTTCGCGAGCGGCCAGACTGTTCCGAGCTCCGTCACCGTCCCCGTGGGGGCCGACGGCAAGATCACCCTCTTCAACCGTTCCGACGGCGCCACCCAGCTGATCGTCGACGTCGCCGGGTACTACCTTCCCGCCGCGTCAAGCAGTTCAGCGGTCACCTGGGGCAATAACCAATCCAGCCAACTAGGCAACGGGACCACCCCTTACCTCGCCAGTCCTGCCGCCGTCGCCGGCCTCTCCGGGGTCAAATCGTTCGCCGGCGATGGATCCACCAGTTACGCCCTGCTGGCCGACGGGACCGTCCGCGCCTGGGGCAGCAACCAGTCCGGCCAGCTCGGCAACGGAACCATCAACGACAGCAGCATTCCTGTGCAAGTCCAGGGCCTCACCGGAGTCACATCGATCACGATCAACGGACGCACAGCGTATGCACTCCTCGGTGACGGGACCGTACGCGCTTGGGGCGAAAGTTCCAGCGGACAACTCGGCGGCGGGATCACCTTCAGCAGCACGCCCATCCAGGTTCAAGGCCTCGCCGGCGTCACTGCGATCACGGCCACTTATTACGGAGCATACGCCTTACTCAAGGACGGAACTGTCCGTGCTTGGGGTTCCAACTTCGTGGGTCAACTCGGCAGCGGCACCACAGGCAGCGGAAGCAGCACACCGGTCCAGGTCATCGGCCTCACGGGGGTCGCCGCCGTCATAGCCAGCGACTTCAGCGCCTACGCACTGTTATCCGATGGGACCGTCCGGACTTGGGGCGACAATTCGAGCGGGCAGCTAGGCAGCGGAACCTCCGCCAACAGCAGCAACACCCCGGTTCAAGTCCAAGGCCTCAACGCCGTCATCTCCATGGTGGCCAGCAACTACAACGGGTACGCGCTGCTGGCCGACCGAACCGTGCGTTCCTGGGGCGCGAACGGGAGCGGCCAGCTCGGAAACGGGACGACATCAGAGAGCTACACCCCGGTCCGCGTCCAGGGCATCAGCAACGTCTCGTCCATCGCGGCTGGCAAAGGCAGCGCCTACGCCGTGCTGGGCGACGGGACAGCCCGGGCGTGGGGCCTCAACCATTCCGGCCAACTCGGCAACGGGACCACCACCAACAGCACCACTGCCGTACAGCTAAGCGGCCTCACCGGAGCTGCCTCCATCACTGCTGACAAAGGGGATTCCAACAATCCGGTGGCCTATGCCGTGCTGCGTGACGGGACGGTCCGTGCCTGGGGCGCCAACCCGACGGGACAACTCGGAAACGGCACTAACGCCAACAGCAACGTCCCTACCCAAGTCACGGGTCTCACTGGAGCCACATCCATCACAACCGCAAGAGGCACCGCGTTCGCAATGCTGGCCGACGGAACCATCCGCGCCTGGGGCGACAACTACAACCACCAACTCGGCGTCACGGGCACAACGTCCTTCAGCAGCTCGCCGGTGGCCATATCGGGCTTGACCGGGGCCTTCATGGGAGCCCAAGGCCCGGGCACCATGTACGCGGCGCTAATCAACGGAACAGTGTGGGCCTGGGGCGGAAACAGTTTTGGCCAGCTCGGGAACGGCACAACAACCGATAGCAGTGTGCCCGTGCAAGTCAGCGGGCTCTCCGGAGTCGTGTCCATCACCGCCAGCGGAGGCACTGCCTACGCCTTGCTGGGCAATGGAACGGTGTGGGCGTGGGGCGACAATTCCTCCGGCCAGCTCGGCAACGCAAGCACCGGCAACAGCAGCATCCCCGTTCAAGTCCAGGGGGTCACCAGGGCCAGCTCAATCACAGCCAATGGGGACTCCGCCTACGCGGTACTGAATGACGGGACAGTCCGCGCCTGGGGCAGCAACCAGTCCGGGCAACTCGGCAACGGCACCAACGCCGACAGCAACACCCCGGTCCAGGTCCAAGGCCTCACCGGCGTCTCCTCCATCACGGCCAGTTACGGCACGGCCTACGCAGTCCTGACTGACGGGACAGTCCGTGCCTGGGGTTACAACGGCTATGGCCAGCTGGGCAACGGCACTCAGGCCAACGGAAACACCCCGGTCCAGGTCCAAGGCCTCACCGGCACCGTGTCCCTCGCAGCCAACGGTGGCACGGCATACGCGGTGATGGGCAACGCGACTGTCTGGGCCTGGGGGTTCGGCGCGTACGGCGAGCTAGGCAACGGCACCACTAGCAACAGCAACACCCCGGTCCAAGTCCAGGGCCTCACCGCAGTCACGAGCGTCACCGCGAGTGAAATCTCGGCGTACGCGGTGCTCAGCGATGGAACGGTCCGCGCCTGGGGTGCCAATTGGTATGGGCAGCTCGGGAACGGCACCACCGACAGCCGCACCCCTGTCCAGGTCCAAGGCCTCACCGGAGTGAGCTCGATGGCGTGCAACATCTACGACGCCTTCGCTGTGCTCAGCGATGGAACGGTCCGCGCGTGGGGTTACAACGCACAGGGTCAGCTCGGAAACGGCACCACCACCGACAGCAACACTCCGGTCCAAGTCCAAGGCCTGACCGGGGTGACGAGCTTGTGGCTCTAGGAGTGCGCTGAAGCCAATCGAGGGCAGCGCTCAGTGCTTAGCGGCGATATCCGCCGAAATCAACCGCGCGGTGTGAATAATTCTTTGCCGGACCGAGTCGATGTATGCCGCGGGATCAGGCTGTGCGGCGACGTTTTGAGCCTGGAGCGAGACGTTGACGGCGGCCACCACCTTGCCGGCAGCGTTGCGGACGGGCGCTGCAACGGACATGAGCCCGAGTTCCAGCTCCTGGTCCAAAACACACCAGTCCTGCCTGCGCACCCGGTCCAGCTCGGCCACCAGCTCTTCGGGGGACGTGATGGTCCGTGGCGTCAGGGCCTTGAACTCCACCGAGGACAGGTACTCATCCAGTTTCTGCTGCGGCAGGCCCGCCAGGAGCACCCTTCCCATGGACGTGGCGTAGGCGGGGAAGCGGGTGCCCACCGAGATGCCGACCGTCATGATCCGGCGCGTGGTCACGCGGGCCACGTAGAAGATGTCCGCCCCGTCCAGCACCGCGGCCGACGTCGACTCCCCCAATTTCAGGGAGAGTTCTTCAAGGTGCGGCTGCGCGAGCTGGGGCAGTGACAACGCCGACAGGTACGAATAGCCAAGTTGCAGCACCATCGCGGTGAGCGCGAAGGTCTTACCGTCCGTGCGGACATACCCCAGCTCCACCAGGGTATGCAGGAACCGACGGGCCGTGGCACGCGTCAGGTTGGTGCGCGCCGCCACTTCGCTGAGCGTCATGACGGGGTTGGCCGCGTCGAAAGCACGGATCACGGACAATCCGCGTGCCAGCGATTGCACGTACTGGTCACTGGCCTGGGGAGTTCCGGCTACTGCTGCGTCGGTCATGGTTACCCATCTTATTGGCGCGAACTGGCAGCAGGTGCCCCGTGGATGGCTTCCGGAGGGCATTTGCTGCCAGTTCGCGCTGCGTTTTAGACGCCGACGACGGCGCCAGCCGCCTTCTCGTCGAACGGCACCAACGGGACGGGGACCATCGCTTGGAGTTCTTCAAAGGTGCCGCCGAACGTCTCACGCACGGTCACGCCGTCGGGCCCTATCAGGAAGACCGCTTTGTCCGTGTACACGCGCGTCACGCAGCCCACGCCGGTGAGCGGGTAGCTGCAGTGCTCCACGAGCTTGGACACGCCCTCGCGGGTCAGGAGCGTCATCATAACGAAAACGTCCTTCGCCCCGGTGGCCAGGTCCATTGCCCCGCCGACGGCCGGGATCGCGTCCGGCGCGCCGGTGTGCCAGTTGGCGAGGTCGCCCGTGGCAGACACCTGGAACGCGCCGAGGACGCAGATATCCAGATGGCCGCCGCGCATGATCGCGAAGGAATCGGCATGGTGGAAATACGAAGCGCCGGGGAGCTCGGTGACGGGGATCTTGCCGGCGTTGATGAGGTCGCCGTCGATCTCCTCGTCCTTGGCCTCCGGGCCCATCCCGAGCATCCCGTTCTCGGTGTGGAGAGTGATGTTCTGCTCTTCTGTGAGGTAGTTGGAAACGAGCGTAGGCTGACCGATGCCGAGGTTCACAAACGAGCCCGGAGCGATGTCCCGCGCCACGAGCCGCGCGAGATCATCACGGCCCAACGGCGTAGCCGAAGTTTGCAGAGAGGTTTGGATGCTCATGTCAGGCCACCTTCACGATGCTGTTGACGTAGATTCCGGGAGTTACCACGTTCTCCGGGTCCAGGGCGCCGGTCGGGACGATCTCCGACACCTGGACGATGGTGTGCTTGGCCGCGGCGGCCATGATGGGGCCGAAGTTGCGCGCGGTCTTGCGGTAGACGAGGTTGCCCTTGCCGTCGGCCTTGAGCGCCTTGATAAGCGCGACGTCGGCGTGGATGGGCGTCTCGAACACTTGCCATTTGCCGTCGAGGAAGCGCGTGTGCTTCCCTTCCGCGAGCATGGTGCCATAGCCCGTGGGTGTGAAGAACCCGCCGATGCCGGCCCCGGCAGCCCGGATGCGCTCGGCCAGGTTGCCTTGCGGCACGAGCTCCAGTTCGATTTCCCCGGCCTTGAACTTGGCGTCGAAGTGCCAGGAATCGGACTGGCGCGGGAAGGAGCAGATCATTTTGCGGACCCGTCCTTCCTTGATGAGCAGGGCCAGGCCCTGGTCGCCCTGCCCGGCGTTGTTGTTCACCACGGTGAGGTCTGTGGCGCCGGAATCGAGCAGCGCGTCAATGAGTTCGAACGGCTGGCCCGCGTTTCCGAAGCCTCCGATCATGACGGTGGAGCCGTCCTTGATGCCGGCGACTGCTTCGCCGACCGTGTCAATGAATTTCAGCATTGCCCTAGCCCTTCACCGATTGTGCCGAAATTCCGGCAGTGACGTTCTCAAGCACCACGGCCAGGCCCTGCCCGACGCCGATGCAGATCGCCGCGACACCCCAACGCTCACCGGAAGCCTGCAGGCTGCGGGCCAAGGTGCCCAGGATCCGGGTGCCGGAAGCGCCCAGCGGGTGGCCCATCGCGATCGCGCCCCCATGCCGGTTCACGATGGAAGGATCGATCCCCCACGCATCGATGCAGGCCAGGGACTGCGCGGCGAAGGCTTCGTTGAGTTCGACGGCGCCCACCTGCTCCCAGCCGATGCCCGCCTTCGCGAGGGCCTTGTTGGCCGCTTCCACCGGCGCGTAGCCGAAGAACTGGGGGTCGTTTCCGTGCGCGCCTCTGCCGGCGATGCGGGCGAGCGGCTCCAGCCCGAGCAGCCCGGCCGCGCTTTCGCTGCCGATCCAGGCCGCGGAGGCGCCGTCGTTCAGCGGGGAAGAGTTACCGGCGGTGACCGTGCCGTTCTCGGGCCGGAACACCGTCTTGAGCCCGGCCAGCTTCTCCGCCGTCGAACCCGCCCGGATGCCTTCGTCACGGACCAACTCCGTGCCGGGAACCTGGCTCACCAACTGGTCGTAGAAGCCTTCGTCCCAGGCGGCCGCGGCGAGGTTGTGCGAGGCCGCCGCGAACTCGTCCTGCCGCTCACGGGTGATCCCGTACTTCTCGCGCAGCCGCTCGGTGGCCTCGCCCAGGGAAATGGTCCAGTCCTTGGGCATGGCCGGGTTCACCAGGCGCCAGCCCAGGGTGGTGGAGGCCAGGGTCATGTCCCCGGCCGGGTACGGCTTGGAGGTCTTGGGCAGCACCCAGGGCGCGCGGGACATGGATTCGGCGCCGCCCACCAGCACCAGCTCGGCGTCGCCGGCGTTGATCTGGCGGGAGGCGATGATCGCCGCGTCCAGGGAAGAGCCGCAGAGACGGTTGACCGTGGTGCCCGGGATCGACGTCGGGAGCCCGGCCAGGAGGGTGGCCATGCGGGCGATGTTGCGGTTCTCTTCGCCGGCGCCGTTGGCGTTGCCGAACACCACCTCGTCAATCCGCTCGACGTCCAAATCCGGCGCGCGCTTGACGGCCTCACGCACTACGTGGGCCGCGAGGTCATCCGGCCGCACCCCGGCAAGACCGGAGCCGAACTTTCCGAAAGGGGTGCGTACGGCGTCGTAAACATATGCCTGGTTCATGGGGTCTCCTCTAGGTTCTGCAGTCCCAACTAGTCCCCACCGCCACCCTTGCCTCGCAAGCTCGGCCAGGGAACCCTGGCGGCGTGGGCCCACGCATTAGATGTCGTTATGAGGGCTCAAAACGACATCTAATGCGAGCTAGTTGGGTGGGGTGGGGGTTTCGTCGAGTTCCGCGAAAACGCCTTGCGCGGTCTTGAATGCGGTGTTGGCGGAGGGGACTCCGCAGTAGATGGCGGTCTGCAGCAGGATTTCCTTGATTTCGTCCCTGCTCAGACCGTTGGTGATGGCTGCGCGGATGTGCATGGCCAGTTCTTCCCAGTGCCCATGCGCCACCATCGCGGTGATAGTGACGGCCGAGCGCATCTGTCGCGTCAGGCCCGGGCGGGTCCAGATGCCGCCCCAGGCGATGCGGGTGATCATGTCCTGGAAGTCACCTGTGAATTCGTCCTTCTTGGCGTTGGCACGGTCCACGTGCGGATCGCCGAGCACTTCGCGGCGGACCACCATGCCGGCGTCGTAGATTTCCTGCGAGGTGGCGTCGCGCTGAACGGCGCCCTGTGAAGAATCAGTGCTCATTTTCCGGCCTCCGTCATGAACGTCCGCATGAGGTCCGCGACGACGGCGGGCGCCTCCGCGGGCGCGAGGTGCCCGACTCCGTCGAGCGCAATAGCGATAGCGGTGCCGCCAGCTGTGTTGAATCTGGAGTTGATGCCCGCGGCAATTTCTTCAGCGAACGACGGCGGCGCAACAGTGTCCTCGACGCCGGCCAGTGCCTGCGTGGGGACGGTGATGCTGCCGAGTTTGGAGCGGACGTCGAATCCGGCGAGGGCCTCGCAGCAGAAGGCGTAGCTGAAGCGGTCTGCGTCCCGCAGTGCGTACAGGAGGCGGCTGCTGACCACGGGTTGGCGATCCATGAAACCGGGAGCGAACCATCGCTGCGCCGAACCCTGGATCATCACCGCGGTACCTTGTGCGCGAACGGTTTCAGCCCGTTCCAGCCACCCCTCGGGAGTACCGAGCTTCGCTCCGGAGCATTGCACGGACAGGGACTTGAGGCGTTCTCCGTGTTTGATGCCGAGCTGCAGTCCTGTGGCGCCGCCCAGGGAATCCCCGGCGTAATGGAAAACGGCGCCGGGCGCGATCGAGTCCACCAGGTCCACCACGGCGGCCGCCAGTTCGGCGACGCTGAACGTTTCGGAAGCTGCGGGCGAGACGCCGTGGCCGGGAAGATCCCAGCCGACGACGTCGAACTCACCGCCGAGCAGGGCTGCCGTCTCGGTCCAGAGCACCGTAGACGTTCCCAGCGATGGCCCCACCACCAGGAGCGGCTTCTCCCCCAAGGTGCGCTGTGGGGACAGCAACACCGCCTTGACGATGGGCTTAGCCACGATCGGCTCCCTTCTGGTTGGTGTGTGTGAATCCCGGGTACGCGGCGAGGATGCGACGGCTGATCTCGGCAGCCTCACCCACGTAGTTCGCAGGGTCCAGAAGTGCATGCAGTTCCTCATCGGACAGCTTGCTGGCCGGGACGACCTCACGAATGAGCTTGGTGTAGATCCGGGCCTGCTCCGCCAACGGAGCTTGCAGGGTCTCGTCGACGACGGCTTGCAGGCGGGCCTTCGCTTCACCCTTGTCCGCGCCGAGGAGCGGAGCAACCGAGGATGCAACGGCTTCGCTGAGCAGCAATGGCCCGGAGATTTCCAGGTTCCCGCGCATCGCCTCGGGGAAGACACGGAGCCCTTCGGCAAGCTCGCGCAGCTGGGTGGCTGCACCAAGGCTCAGGCGGAGCAAACCCCGCAGGGCAGGCCATTCGCTGTGCCAGGCGCCGTCCGGGCGTTCGTCGTTGAAGTTCGCGGCTGCGAGGTGCAGCTGCGCGGCCAAGCCAGGGGCCTGGAGCGCCGCGCTGCGGATCAGCACGGACAACACGGGGTTCTGCTTTTGCGGCATGGCCGAGGAGACACCTCGCCCTGCGGCAAGCGGCTCACCCAACTCAGCAACTTCGGGACGGCTGAGGAACAGCAGGTCCGAGGCGATCTTGCCGAAGGAATCCGTCAATGCCGCGAGGGCGTCACCGAGTCCAGTGACGGCAAGGCGGTTCGTGTGCCAAGGAGCCGGAACGGGAGCGAGGCCCAGCTTCCCGGCCAAAGCATCGGCCAAGTCAAAGGGGCTCGACGGCGAGCCTTCCGTGAGCGCGGTACCGGCGGCCAGGGTGCCACCGGCTCCGCCGAACTGCACCGGCAGCTCCACGGCTTCGAGGCGACGGGCCGCGGCGGCCACTCCATGGAACCACTGCGCCGCCTTGAGCCCGAAGGTGAACGGAAGCGCATGCTGCGTCAGGCTCCTGCCCACGCACAGCGTGTCCGCATGCTGCTCCGCAAGGGCGGCGAGCGCCGTCGTCGCGCCTCTTACTTCGGCAAGAAGCGCGGACACCACGCGGTGCGCGAGCAGCATCAGGGCCGAATCCAAGACGTCTTGGCTGGTCAGGGAGGTATGCACGGCGGCAAGCGCGCCGATGGCCCCGCGGGGATCTCCAGCCTCGAGCTGCCTGACCCTGCCCCTGAGATCGGCCAGCAGCGGAATGACCGGGTTGGCGCCACCTTGTGCGCGTTCGGCGATGGAAGCGGCGTCGTAGGCCCAGGATTCCGCGGCCTCGGCGACGACGGCGGCAGAACCGGCGGGCGCGAAGCCCGCCTCTTCGAGGACGGATGCCCAGGCGGCCTCGACGTCGAGGATGGCCGCGATCACCGCACGGTCACCCGTCAGCGCCACCACAGCGGGAGACGCCGAAACCGGGCTGAGCAGCCCGAAATCGCCGTCGCCACTCACTGGGAGGCGCCTTCGAAGTCGAGAAAGACGGTCTCGTTCCCGCCCTGCAGGCGCAGATCCCAGGTGAGTCCGCCATCCGCGTCGCGGCGTGCGATCAGGGTGCTGCGGCGCTCGGGATCGAGGGAGTTAAGCAGCGGATCGGCCGCGAGCGCTTCCTCGTTTTCCGGCAAGTAGATGCGGGTGAAAAGGCGGTTCATGAGGCCGCGGGCAAAGACGGCGACGGAAATGAACGGTGCCGCTCCCGCTTCGGTGGCTCCTGGGTTGACCGTGGTGAAGGTGAAGACACCGGAGTTGCCTACCGCGGCGCGGCCCCAGCCGGTAAACGTGTAGCCATCGCGGACCAGGGAGCCCGTACGCTGGACCACCTTGCCTTCGGCATCCGGCTGCCAGATCTCCAGGATGGCGTCCGGGATGGCTTCTCCGGCGCCGTCGTACACAGTGCCCTGGAGGCGGATGCTTCCGGCGCTGCCGGGCGCGAGGAGCTCGTTGTCCTTATTAAAGGGGAGGGCATAGCCGTAGAACGGGCCAACAGTCTGGCCGGGCGTGGGGATCAACTTGCTCATCTTCTACTCCTCATCTCCCGCGTCGCCAAAGGCTTCGTTTTCGGTCCAGGTCCGCTTCGACCCGCTCAGCACAATGTCCCAGTTGTAGCCGAGGGCCCACTCGGGGCTTGTCAGCTCGTGGTCGTACTTGGCGACGAGCCGGTCGCGGGCGTCCTGGTCCACGATCGATTGGTAGATGGGGTCCAGCGGGAACAGCTGGTCACCGGGGAAGTACATCTGGGTGACAATGCGCTGCGTGAAATGCGTGCCGAACATCGAGAAGTGGATGTGCGCTGGCCGCCAGGCGTTGAGGTGGTTCTTCCACGGGTAGGCGCCGGGCTTGATGGTGGTGAAGCGGTAGGAGCCGTCCGGTCCGGTGATGCAGCGTCCGACGCCGGTGAAGTTCGGGTCGAGCGGGGCGGGGTGCTGGTCGCGCTTGTGGATGTAGCGGCCGGCGGCGTTGGCCTGCCAGATCTCCACGAGCTGGCCGGCAACCGGGCGGCCGTCGCCGTCGAGCACTTTGCCTTGCACGATGATCCGCTCGCCCTGGGGTTCGCCGTTGTGCTGGATGGTGAGGTCCGATTCCAGGGCGTGCACGTCCTGGTGCCCGAACGCCGGCGAGTACAGCTCGATGGTCTCCGGATCCGCGTGGTGCAGGCTCTTGGTGGGGTGGCGCAGGATGCTGCTGCGGTACGGCGCGAAGTCCAGGCGCGGCTGGGTCTCCGGCGCGCCGCCGTCCTTGAGCGCCTGGGCGTACGCTTTGCCGATGGCCTTGATCTCGGCGCTGAGATCCGCTTGGGTTTCGACGGCGGCGTCCGACGGCGCGTGGGCGGCATGCGGTTCGGCCGCCGGTACGAGCTCGTCGTCGTCTTGGTAGTGCCCGGCATTTGCGTCTAGCAGCACGGCCGGCTCCTTTCGGGTGGTTGCTTTCCTGGTTTCTGCTTGCGATTTTGCTCAGCGGTGCACGTGGCCGGCGTGAAGCGAGTCGTATTGAACGGCGTGCCGCACGGGGGCGTTGGGGGCGCCGTAGCCGTCGTAGTTGCCGCGGCGTTCGACCATTTCGAAGAACACGCTGCCCACGGTGGCGGTGTAGAAGTGGAGGAATTCACCGTTCGCGTCCCTGTCGTAGAGGAGGTTCAGTTCCTTGAGGGTGGCGAGGAAGGCAGGATCCAAGGCGAAGCGCGCATCCAGGTCCTCGTAGTAATTGGCCGGGATCTGCAGGAAGTCGAGCCCGCGTGCCTGGGCCGCCCGGGCCGTGGCCACGAGGTCATCCACCGCGAAGGCGATGTGCTCCTGGTAGCTCTTGAGGGCGCGGTTGCCTTGCTGGATGACTGGAGCAAGGTTCAGCACCAGGCGGACGGCTCGGTTCGACGTCACCATGACCTGCGAGCGCACCAGGCCGCTAGGGCTTGGCACCTCGGCGAACGGCTGCGGTTCCAGCGCAAGTGCACTCGTGTAGAAGAGGACGGCTTCGTCGAAGTGCTGCCAGGGCTGGGCCAGGTTCACGTGGTCGATGACCGCTTGCGCTCCCGCTGAAGGGTGCTCGAGGCCTTCGCCGAATTCCCTGGGCTGCCCGAATTCGCTGGTCCACGCGGCGGTGCCGTCCGGGCTGCCTTGGCACAGGAAGATCTCGGTGGAGTCCGGGGCGGCGATACCTTGGAACACTTCCTCGTCCGCCTGGACTTTGCGTGGCACCACGGGGGCCTTGAGTTGCTGGGCTCGGGCCGAGGCAATCACAGGAGAGTCGACGTCGAACCCCAAGGCCGCGATGGCGGGTTCACTGTGCGACGGCGCCTGTTCGTTGATGATGACGCGTGCCTGCCCCATGGACCATAACTGCACGTCCTTGGTCCGGTGCCGGCCGTCGAATTCGAAGCCGAGCTGGCCCAGCAGCGTCTCGAGCTGCGCGGGCTCATCGGTTTTGACCTCTGCGAAGTTGAAGCCGGCAGGTTCGGCTACCTTGGGCAGCGTGGCCAGTTCCATGGGGTAACGACGCCGGCCGGCAGCGTTGGCGGGCGAGTCACCGCTGGCGGCTCCCGGGGCAAGGGATGCCGCGTTCGCGTCGAGCCACTTGGCGCTTTGTTCCTCAAGCCAGATCAGCGAGCGCATCGCGTCGACGGCGGTGCGCTCCACATCGGATTGGCGGAAGACGTCGTTGAAGACCTCCAGCGAGACCGGGCCGGAGTAGCCCGCGCGGGCCACGTGACCCATGAACTTGGCCAGCTCGAACTGTCCTTCGCCCGGGAATACGCGGTAATGACGGCTCCAGGACAGGACATCCATGGAGAGCTTCGGGGCGTCGGCCACCTGGACGAAGAAGATCTTTTCGGGCTTGATGGCCTCGATGGGTGCGGTGTCCCAGTCGCGGGAAAGGATGTGGAAGGAGTCCAGGCATGTACCGAGGTTGGGGTGGTCCACCGCGTCCACCAAGCGGTGCGCGTGCTCGTAGTCGTTGACGTATTTGCCCCAGGCCAGGGCCTCGTACGCTACCTTGACGCCGTGGTCCCCGGCCAATTCCGCCAGGCGGGAGAGCTGCTCGGTCCGGAGGTCGTCGTCATCGATCGTTGCGGTTCCCACGTTGGTGCACACCAGGATGGTGTCCATGCCGAGGCGGGACATGAGCTTGAACTTGGCGTCCGCCCGGCGGAGGTTTTCCTGCAGGATGTCTTCGGAGACGCTGTCGAAGTCGCGGAACGGCTGGTAGAGATCCAGGCCGAGTCCGAGGTCCGCGGCCATCTTCCGCACATCCTCGGGGCTGAGCGGCGAGGTGACGAGGTCCTGTTCGAAGATCTCGATGCCGTCGAAGCCGGCGATGGCGCAGGCCTGCATCTTTTCCTTGAGCGTGCCGGAGAGGCAGACGGTGGCGATTCCTGTGCGCATCAGTGCCCCGCTCCGGCGAGTGCCTTGTCGGACTTCGACACTTCAGCTTTGGGCTCTTCGGCGCTCACCAACTCCAGGAAATGTGCCCGCATCCGTTCCGGGTCGGCGTCGCGACCGGTGAAGATGCGGAAAGCGTCCGCGGCCTGGCCCACGGCCATGCGTCCGCCGTCGAGCACGCGGCAACCCTTGGCGCGGGCCTCAAGCACCAATTGGGTCTCGATCGGCCGGTAGACGATGTCAGCCACCCAGTGCCGGGGTTCCACGAGGGACATGTCCAGTGGGAGGCCTGGATGAGCGGCCATGCCCACCGGGGTGCAGTGCACCAAACCGTCGGCGAGCGGCATGAGCTGCGGCAGCTCCGCCGTCGTGCGCGCCGTGACGGTGCTGCCAGGGAACAGGGCAGCGAGTTCCGCCGCCCGTTCAGCGCAGCGCGCGGGATCCACGTCCACAAGGTCCAGTTTCTTGACGCCCGCCGAAAGAAGGGCGTACGCGACGGCGGAGCCGGCACCCCCGGCGCCCAACTGGACGACGCGGTCCAAGCCGGCGTCGGGAAGCCCGCTGGCCAAAGCGGAACCGAAACCGGAGAAGTCTGTGTTGTGGCCGATGAAGCGGCCGTCCTGGATCAGCACGGTGTTCACAGCGCCGAGCCGCCGGGCGTCCTCGGAAACCTCGTCGAGGAACGGCAGCACCAGTTGCTTGCACGGATGCGTGATGTTGAGGCCGTTGTAGCCAAGCCGGGAAGCGGCGGTCAGCAAATCGCCCACGGCGGAGCCGGGCAAGGAGAGCTCCAGCAGGTCGATGGGCCGGTACAGGTAGCGCAACCCCTGTACGTCAGCCTCCCTCTCATGCATGGGCGGCGTCAGCGAAGGCGATACGCCTTCACCGATAAGGCCCACCAGGAAGGATTCGGCTCGGTTGCTCATGCTCATTGCTCCTTTGACAACTGCACCCGCAGATTGGCTCCCTCTGGATCCCCTTGAGTCATCCAGAGTCTGCTGCTCCGCCGGGCGGTATGAATCAGACTACACAAAATGTTCACATATTGCACTTGTGTTCTTATCGCGAACAAAAGTGACGGCCGCTGACGCCCTTAGCGCTGCGGCAGGCGGTCGGCGAGCTCGGACGCCGCGCTCTTCAGCAGGGGGACCACCGCCACCAGTTGCTCCACGCTCATCCGGAAAACGGGGACCGCGGTGGCAAGCGAGGCGAAGGCAACGCCCTGGGAATTGAGGACGGGGACGGCGACGGCGCGCATGCCCACCTCGTTTTCCTCGTCCATGATCGCGTAGCCCTGGCGCCGGACCTTCTCGATTTCCAAGCGGAAAGCGTCGCGGTCGGTAATGGAGAACTCCGTGAGTGGCTCCAACTCAAGCTCTTCCACTAACAGCTTCCGCTCCTCATCGTCGGCGAAGGCAACCAGCGCCTTGCCGACGGCCGTGGTGTGCAGCATTCCGAGATGCCCGGGATCACTCGTGACCCGGAACATTTGGGGGCCGTCCACCTTATTGACCGTGAGGTGGTGGTGGCCGTCCCGGACCGAAAGGATGGTGGCCTCGCCCGTCCCCTCCGTCACACGCTGCAGGATTGGCCGCGCGGTACCGGCAAAGCCGTGGTGGTTTGATACCCGTTGACCGAGCTGGAAGACGCGAAGGCCCAGGTGGTAGCGGCGGCCATCGGGCTCGTAGTCGACGAATCCGTCGCGGGTCAGGGATCCGAGCAATCGGTACGTAGTACTGAAGGGCAGCTCCGCCTGGCGGGCGAGTTCGGAAGCGCTGGCCCCCTTAGGCTCATTGCCCAGCAATACGAGGAGGCCCAGGGCCTTTCCGATCATGTCGGTCTTTGTGTCTTCCTTCACATCCATAACTAAAGATTGCCACATCGTGAGAGCTATATCTAGATGGTGAGTAAATATCTTGACAAGTGACTGCGCTCACAGTCATTATTGCTATATCGCACAAGTAGCTCTCACAATGTGGCTACAGTGTGAGGCCGCTGCCGGACCAACATCGACGTTCCAGGTACGCAAATTTCAGCCAGATGCGACATCGCCGTCACACAAAAGGAACACCATGAGTCACACGATCCCGTCTACGACGCCGGGCACTGCCACGGCAGGAACGCCGAAGAAGGCCGCCCTCGCCAGCTTCCTTGGCAGCGCCGTCGAGTACTACGACTTCTTTATCTTCGGTTCGGCCGCGGCCTTGATCTTCCCGCACGTCTTCTTCCCCAGCGCCGACGCCAACGCAGCCATCATGTCCTTCGCGACATTCGGCTTCGCCTACGTGGCAAGGCCAATCGGAGCCATCATCCTGGGGCACTTCGGCGACCGCATCGGCCGCCAGCGCGTGCTGATGTTCACCCTGGTGCTCATGGGCGGCGCGACATTCATCATTGGCTGCCTCCCCGATTTCAAGTCCATCGGATGGTGGGCTCCGGCGCTGCTGGTCTTTGCGCGCCTCTGCCAGGGCCTCTCGGCCGCCGGTGAACAAGCCGGCGCTTCGTCCATGACGCTCGAACACGCTCCGGACAACCGCCGCTCCTTCTTTACTTCCTGGACCCTCACGGGAACCCAGGGCGGCCAGATCCTTGCAGCCTTGGTCTTCATCCCCGTGGTCGCCCTTCCGGACGAGATCAAGTACGGCATCGGGTGGCGCATCCCGTTCTGGCTCAGCGCTGTTGTGGTCCTGGTAGCGTTCTTCATCCGCCGCACCCTGCACGAACCGCCGGCGTTCGCCGAGGCCAAGAAGAACAACCAGATTGCCAAGCTTCCCGTGGCCGACCTCCTCCGGCTGCACTGGGCCGACGTCCTGCGCGTCATCTGCTGCGCCTTCATCTCGGCCGTGAGCACCGTCTTCGGCACCTTGGCCATTGCGTATGCCAAGGACGTGGCCCACGTCAACAGCACGATCACCCTGTGGCTCGTCGTGGCGGCAAACGTCGTCGCGCTCGGCACCCAGCCGGTCTTCGGCCGGATGGCTGACCGGATCGGCCGCAAGCCCGTCTTCATTTACGGCGCCGTAGCCAGCGCCATCATGACGCCGGTATTCCTCTTGACGCTCGAATCCGGAAACGTGCCGCTCATGTTCCTGGTCTCCGTGGTGTACTTCTCCTTCGGATACGCCGCTGCAAACGCAGTGTGGCCCTCCTTCTACGGCGAAATGTTCAGCACGAAGGTCCGCTTCTCCGGCTTGGCCATCGGCACGCAGATCGGTTTCCTCATGGCAGGCTTCGCCCCGACCATCGTCACCGCAATCGGCGGCACCAAGGCCGGCGGGTGGGTCCAGATCAGCATCTTCACCGGGGTCATCTGCGTCATCGCAGCTGTCTCCGCGATGACTGCCCGCGAATCCTTCAAGACCCCGACGGCGGAGCTCGGCCTCAAGTAGGACGCTCCCCCCGAAGACATCCGTTGTTCCCCACCCACCGGCTTGGGCCCACGCCGGCAGGGTTCCCTGGCCGGGGGCCCACACCGGTGAGGGCCCCGGCCTGAGCTTGCGAAGGCTGGGAGCCGGTGGGGACTTGCGAGGCTAGGGGGCCGGTTTGGGCCCACGCCGGCAGGGTTCCCTGGCCGAGCTTGCGAGGCTAGGGGGCCGGTGGGGAGCAATCGTTTTTTGTGCTCACACAAGTCTTACCCACGGCTAACGCTGCCGAAACCACCCCGCAACATTGGCCCGTCACACTGGAATAGCCGGCAAACGCTGGCAGCTCCAGCCAGGGAGGCCACCATGTTGAAGGAAGTATCAACCCGCCCCACAAGAATCCGCGCCCTTGACCAGCTGCACCGTGGCGACCAGATCGAAGCCCGCCTCTCCGTCGGACCCTCCTACGATGACGTGGTCATCCGTAGGGGCAGTGTCCAGGAAACGGCCCCGGGCATCGGCGTCGTCTGGATCATGGATCAGCTGACGGGCCTGCGCAAGGCCATCAATACCGACGAATGCACCGTCTGGCGAGTGGCCTGACCTGGCCCCGAACCGCTCAGCCGCCGGCCACGGACTGGATGATCAAGACCTCCTGGCCGGCTGCAACCTCAGTATCCAGACCCTTCAGACGCCGGACCTCCTCGCCATTCACGTAAATATTCACGTAGCGGCGGAGCGAACCGGTTTCATCCCGGAGCCTCCGGGCCAGCACCGGGTAATCCCCGGTCACGGCATCAAGCAAGCTTTCCACGGTCACAGCTCCGTCGGCGGGCGTAGTCAGGTAGGACTGCCCGCCGGCGAGGGGCTGGAGAATGCTGGGCAAAACCACGGTGATATCGGGCAAGGTCCGTCCTAGGCCGGAAGACCGGATGCTGCGGCGGCAGCGGCCAATTCGGCTGCCGCCTCTGCGGATACAACGCCGGACACAACGGCAGCCCGGACGCACAAAACATCGGGTAGATGCGAGGCAACTTCGATGAAGGACTCGCCTTCGTCGGCGCTGGCGTAGACCGAACCGCCGCGTGTTCCGAAGTACACCCCGGTAGGTTCAGCAGAATCCACCGCGGCTGCGTCACGGAGCACGGCATTGTATTCGTGGTCGGGAAGGCCCACATCCAAGCGCTTCCACGACTCACCGGCGTCGTCCGTGCGGTGCACTGCAAGACGGCCGTCCGGGGGAATCCGCTCACTATCCGCCTTGATCGGGATCACCCACGCGGTCCCTTCGCGGCGGGGATGGGTAAGCATGACGAAGCCGAAATCTGCCGGGAGGCCGTCGGCGATGGAGATCCAGTTCTCACCGTTGTCATCCGTGCGGTACACGCCGTGGTGGTTCTGCGCATACAAACGGCCCTCGACGGCGGCATCGGCGGCGATCTTATGCACGCACTGGCCAAACTCCGGATTGGGATCAGGCATGAAGTAGGCCGAAATCCCCTTGTTGCGGGCCTCCCAGGAGGCTCCGCCGTCGAGCGATCGGTAAACGCCTCCGGTACTCATGGCGACGTGGACGTTCTCCCCGGAAGGGTTGACCACGATCGAGTGGGCGGCAGCACCGCCGTAGCCGGCTCCCCACTCACTGCGATGCGGGTGGTCCCACAGTCCGCGGTTCAGCTCGAAGTGCTCGCCGCCGTCGGTGGATTTCCAGACGGAGATCGGTTCGCAACCCGCCCAGACGACCCCGGGCCGGGATGCTGAGTCGGGATGGATCTGCCAGATGCGTTCCAATGCGGCCTGGGTGTCCTCAGGAAATTTGATGGCGCCTTGCTCGGGCTCGGTCCATGTGGCGCCCAGGTCATCGGAGTGGGCCACGGTGGGACCCCAGTGTTCGGAGCGCACCCCCACCATGATCCGGGGGTTGTCCCCGCGCGTATCGATCCCGATGCTGGGGATCTCGCTCATGAGGAAGTGTGGACCGGAGAGGGACCATTCCTTGCGGTCTGCGCTGCGTGCCAGCCACAGTCCTTTTTTGGTCCCGATCGCCAAGACATAACTCTCTGCGGTAGCCATGAACCCCATGCAACCATCCCCGCGCGGGAGCCGCAACGGTTTTATGAACCGCTTCTAGGAAACCGCCTCAGTCCACGAACTCGGACTGCGTCTCAATGAAGTCCCAGTCGGCGTCGCTCAGCCCACCAGCCAGCTCTTCAAGGCGCAAGCCTCCGACATCCGCAATGCGTTGCAGAACTTCCTCGGGAAGCTCCGTGGCACGAAGGTTTTCGCGCAGCCACTCCTTGCTCTTGAGGTCTATGTCCAGCCACCACATGAAGATCTCCACGTGGACCACCCCTTCCTGTGGAAGTTAACGCTAGGCCTGCGCCGGGTGCACTACAAGGGGCAGGGAACGCTGTTCAAACCATGTCTCCGGGACAACAATTGAGTATGACCCAGGACAGTTTCAGCGGTCGTGTTCCCTTGGTGCTCGGCGTCCTGCCCGGGCAACATCCCCACGTGCTCCAGACGGCCCGGGATCTAGCAGTCAGTCTCGCCGCCCCGTTGGTCTGCGCATACGTGGATGAAGCCAGCTACTTGGTGGAATGGGACTCTGCAAGAGAAACGCACCGAATGTCCCTCCACCCCGGGAAGGCTGACGCGGACATCGCCGCGGTCCGGACCGAATTGCGTTCCCAAATAAGCGAAGCCACAGGCGACGGTGCCGTGGACTGGACCCTGCGCCTACTCGCCGGGGATCCCGCGCGCGCCATCGGACGGCTTGCGGATGATATCCAGGCCTCAATGATCATCCTCGGTTGCCCCGGGCCCGGTCTCGGCCACAGAATATCCGAGGCCCTGAACGGCTCAGTTGCCACATGGCTCATTCACCATCAGAATCGGCCGGTGATGTTAGTCCCGCTCCCCCGGCGTGACCGCGGCAACTCCGGGTACCTCCCGGAACCCGAGACCCGGATTCCGGGAGAGCCGGAATCCGGCCCGGAAAAACTAAAGTGAAAGTAGTTATTCGGATTGGTAGCGGAGGGCCATGGAGGCACGTAAGCTAATTGTCAGCAGGAACCCAAAGAACCTGCTCCAAAGTCCGCTCCGGAGTGCGTATCCCCCAATAACGCACTCCGGAGCTCTTTGTTTAAGCCCGTTTCCGGGCGACGCGACCCAGGCCTCGCGACGCGCAAATTACCCTGGGACGGGCAAAATCCCTGGCGACACCCGAATACCGGTGTCGCCAGGGATTTTGCGTGTCGCTCAGCCCTTTCCGTGTCGCTCAGCCCTTTGCGCGGCGCGGAACCGTGTCCTAGACGAACTGGTACAGCAGGGCCGCCATTCCGAAGCCCACCACTGAGAGCACGGTCTCCAGCACGGTCCACGTCTTCAGGGTGTCCTTGACCGACATGTTGAAGTACTTGGAGATGATCCAGAATCCGCCGTCATTGACGTGGCTGGCGATGATGGAACCGGAGGAGATGGCCATGACGATCAGCGCCAATTGCGGCTGCGAATAATGTCCGGCCGTGAGCGCCGGAGCCAGGATGCCGCCGGTCGTCACGATCGCTACCGTGGCGGAGCCCTGGGCAAGCCGCATGCCGCAGGCAATCACGTAAGCGGACACGATGACCGGTAGCCCCGCCTTGGCCAAGCTGTCCGCCACGGCGTTGCCTACACCGGTTGCCGAGAGCACGGCACCAAAGAATGCGCCCGCTCCAACCACCAGCAGGATCATGCCGACCGGCTTCAGCGAGGCCGAGCTCAGTTCGGAGAGGTCCTTTGCGCTCATGCCGCGGCGGGTGCCTAGAAGCCACATGGACAATGCGACGGCAACGGTGAGCGCAATGGCCGGGTTACCGAAGAACACCAGCGCATCACGGAATCCACCGGCGGGCAGGAAGACGTTGCCAAAGGTGGCGCCAAGGATCAGGAGCATCGGCAGCCCGATGGCAAGGGCAACGACGCTCATGGGGGGCTCGTGGCCCACGGCCTCCTCGGCTTCAGGGATCACGCGGTCCTCCGGAACAGCCACCTGCACGCGCTTGCCGATCCACTGGCCCCAGAGAATACCGGAGGCGAACCAAGCAGGGATGCCGCAAGCCAGGCCCATGATGATGATCCAGCCAAGTTCAACGTGGAACAAACCGGCCGCGGCCACGGGACCCGGGTGCGGCGGCAGGAAGGCGTGGGTCACGGAAAGGCCGGCGAGGAGCGGCAAGGCGTACAAAATCAGGGATTTCCCGCCGCGCACCGCTGCAACGTAGACGAGGGGCGCGAGCACGAAAATGCCGATGTCAAAGAAGACCGGAATCCCCAGGACAAAGCCGGTGACGCCCATGGCCAGCGGCGTGCCTTTTTCGCCGAAGACCTTCACGAGCCTCCCCAGCAGGACCTCCGCGCCACCGGAACGTTCCAGGATGGCCCCGAGCACGGTACCCAGGCCGATGATCAGGGTGATGTGTCCCAGGATCCCGGCGAAACCCTTCTCGATGAGGGCATCGCCGCTCTTGATGGGCGAGCCGACAAGGGCATCGATGCTCACGCCGCCCGCCAACGCCACGAGCACGCTGGTACCCACCAGGGCAATGAACGGTTCTACCTTGACTTTGATGATCAAAAACAGCAGGAGGGCAATGCCCGCACCTGCCAGGAGAAGCAAGCCGGCCGTATCGTGGCGCAGCCAGTTCAGGAATTCATTCATGGAGGTTACTTTCTGGGATTCCTACGCGAAGGTGGCGGTGAAGGCTGCGGCTCTGGCGGAAATGTCCGCCCAGTCGCCTGCGGCCACGGCGGCGGGAGGGACCACGCTGGTTCCACAGCAGACCGCTGCGGCACCGGCGTCGAGATAGCTCTTGGCATTCGATGCATCGATCCCGCCGGAGGGAAGAAGCCGGATACCGGGGTAGGGACCCTGGAGATCCTTCAGGTAGGCAGGGCCGAGCTGCCTGGCCGGGAAGATCTTGACTGCGGCGGAACCGAGGTCAAGGGCCTGTGCAACCTCGGTGGGTGTCATGGCGCCCAAGCTGAAGGGAATACCGGCGGCCGCAGCCACCGCCGCAACCTCAGGACGAAGGCCAGGGGTCACCAGGAACCGGGCACCGGCGTCGATGGCGGCCTTTGCCTGCCCGGCCGTCATCACGGTGCCGATCCCGACGGCGGCCCTGTGCTGCGCGGCGGTATCCGCCGCCCGCCGCACATGCTTCAGCACATCCGGGGTGGTGAACGTCAGTTCGACGCTGCGGATGCCGCCGTCGGCCAATGCCCGGCAGAGCTCGGCGGCGTCAGGGATAAGCGGCGCGCGAACGACGGCGAGGGTGCGGTCTGCTTCAAGCTGTTCGACAAATTCTTCAGGAGTCATGCGATGTCGGTACTTCCTGCTCGGGTGCGTCCGTCGGGGCTGCGGCGCAGGGCACGGCCGGCACGGGCGCCGGTGGGCTTCCCGCCATCGATCGCTGCCGTCCCGTTGACGAACACGTAATGGATTCCAGTGGCTGGCTTGCGGGGGTTTTCAAAGGTGGCTTCGTCACGGACGGTGCGCGGATCGAAGAGGACGACGTCGGCCGCGTATCCTTCGCGGACCAGCCCGCGGCGGTCAAGCTTGAGCCGCTCGGCGGGACGGCCGCTCAAGTGGTGGACCATGTCTTCCAGCGTCAGCAAGCCCAAGTCGCGGCTGTAGTGGCCCAAATAGCGGGGGAATGTTCCCCAGGCGCGCGGGTGCGGCTTGGCTCCGACCAAGAGGCCGTCGCTGCCGCCGGTGTGCGTGCGGTGGACCATGATGGCCTGCACGTTTTCCTCGTGGCCAACGTGCTGCAGGATCCCGGTACCCAGGCGGTCTTCCTGGAGGATTTGCGCGAACACGTCGAACGGCTCTGCGTTGGTTTCCTCGGCGATGCGGGCGATGGTCTTGCCCACATGGCCGGCGAGCGCCGGGTTCTGGACGCCGCTGATTTCCAGGGTGTGCCATTCGGCAACCACTCCGTGGCAGCCGTCGGAGCCGTAGATCTCCACGCTTTCTCGGATTTTCGCCAGCGTATCCGGGTCGGCCAGCCGCGCGAGTGTGGCCTCGGTACCGCCGGAGGACGACCAGCTTGGCAAGAGGGCCGCAAGCGTGGTGGCGCCGGGGAGGTAGGGGTAAGTGTCGAGCGTGACGTCGGCGCCGTCGTCGAGCGCTGCATCGATGAGCTCAAGCAGTTCGGACGCCCGGCCCTTGTTTTCGGCGAAGTTCATGGTGGCGTGGGAAAGGTGCAGCGCGCAGCCCGTGTCGCGGCTCAGCCCGATCATCTCCGCATAGGCGCCGAGAGCGCCCCTCCCGTAGGAGCGGTGGTGCGGGGCGTAGAAACCGCCCAGTTCTCCTACGGTCCGGCAAAGTCCTGCCAGTTCCTCGGTGCTTGCGTACATGCCCGGGGTATAGGTCAGCCCGGAGGACATGCCCACGGCACCTTCCTCCATGGCGGCGCGGACCATGCCCTGCATCCGCTCTTGCTGCTCGGGTGTCGGGTCCCCTTCGGCGAAGCCCATCACCACGGCGCGGACGGTTCCCTGCGGCACGAGGTAGGCGGCGTTCGTGGCGATCCTCTGGCCGTTTTCGGGCGTGTCGAGGCGGTCCAGGTACTCTCCCACGGTTCGCCAATTCCAGTCGAAGTCCTGTGGGTTGTCATTCCAACCGGCGATCTTCTCGCGGACCCCGGCAAGCGTGACGTCGTCCACCGGAGCGTAGGACAGCCCGTCCTGGCCCAGCAGTTCGGTGGTGACGCCTTGGCTGAGCTTGGCGTAGTGGTCCTTGTTGACCAGCAACTGCAGGTCCGAATGGGCGTGCATGTCGATGAAGCCGGGGCTCAGGACGAGTCCCGTGGCGTCGATCGTCCGCTCGGCGCCGGTTCCGCTTGCGGTGAGGGATCCGGCGTCGGCGACGACGGCGATCACCTCGCCGTCCAGCAGGACGTCGGCGGGGCGACGGTCCGCCCCTGTTCCGTCCACCAGAACGGCGTTGCTAATGAGGGTCTTCATGGCGTGTGTCCTAGAAGAAGGTATGGATGAGGTCGACGACGGTTTGGTCACCGTCCGTGTCCGCCAGCACGGGGATGAGCGTCCACTTGTCGAAGGCAGTGCACGGGTGCGAAAGTCCCAGGCGCACGACGTCGCCGGGCCGCACAGTGGTGGTGCCGGCGTCGAACGTCATGAAGCAGTGCTGGTCGTTGACGGCGGTGATCTTGGCACCGGCGAGCGGCAGCATGGGACCGCCGAGGGTGGGCCCGATCAGCTGCGGCCGGGGCAGGCCTTCGTCAACGGGCAAATCGCGTTTGCCGGCGTCGAGGATGGCAAGGCCGGGCTCGGGTTGGGACACGACGCGCGCCCAGCCGTGCATACCTGCCTTGAACGGCTCGCCGCCATCACGGGAAAACGGCGAGATGCCGCGGTAGAAGCCGTCATCGTGGATGATGTAGGCCCCGCTGCGGATCATGAGTTCCACCCGGGGGCCCGCCTCGGAGCCAGCGGTCACCCTCGGCGAAAGGACCTCGACGACGTCGTCGAAGTAGGCGCTGCCGCCTGCCGTGAGGATGACGGCGTCGGATCCGTAGAGACCTTCCTCGAGGAGCCTTTGATGCAGCTCACCCATCTGGCCCAAGTAGCCGCGGACGGCGGCAAGACTGTCGGCGTCGGCCGTGTGGGCGAGCGATCCTTCGTAGCCGCTGACGCCGACCAGCCGCAGGTTCAAGGAGGCAGAGACGGCGCGGGCGACGTCGAGCGCCGCCTCCACGCCCCGGGCGCCCGTGCGGCCACCGATTCCGCCGAGTTCAACGAGGACATCCAGGACGGCGTTGCTTCCTGCGGCTTCCAACGTGCGGCCGATGACATCCACGGTGACGGTGGAGTCCACCCAGGACAGGATCGGCTGATCCGGCCTCGCGGTCGCGGCGACCCATTCGATGGCCTGCGGATCGGTCAGGCTGTTGGCCAATTGCAGGCGCCGCACGCCGAATTCGCGGGCAACGCGGAGCTGGGCGAAGTTCGCCACAGTAATCCCCCAGGCGCCGCGGCTCAGCTGTTCCGCCCAAAGCCGCGGTGCCATGGTGGTCTTTCCGTGCGGGGCCAGCAAGACGCCGTGCTCAGAACACCACGAGGCCAGCCGATCCGCGTTATGGCGGAGGGCCCCGGCGTCGAGCGTCAGCAGCGGGGTCTGGAGATCGGCCAGCGTGTGCTTTTCGGCCAGGAAATCGGTGTGGGTGGTCCCATTTGCGGTAGCGGGCACGGCCTTGTGCCGCCAGTCCAGGCGGCGATCTGCCAAGGCGGCCACGGCGGACGCCGAAATGGCTTCGGAAGTGTTCACGCGTTGATTCCCTTCGCGGTGCTGCGTTTTTGAAGCTGCGGGGCTGTTGGGTGGAGTTTTCGCTTGCGTTGCGTATTTTGCAACGCTTGTTGCAATACTGTTGGTGATATGTCTAACATGGTGCAGGATTGGGAGTCAAGGCCGCGGCGTGCCCGGAGGCCTCGGTTCCAGCCACGGAAATCCCTTCTTCATGGGGGTGTCGAGTGCCGCTAAAAGCGGCAGAGGGAGTGCGGGAGTTTCATGCTTTCAGCTGTATGTGTGGGCGAGACGATGGCCATGCTCACCCCGGGGAAGGCTGTCCCGTTGCACCAAGCCGCTGAGCTGCATTGCGGCGTCGGCGGCGCCGAATCGAACGTTGCGATGGGCCTGGCTGCCATGGGCCTGGACTCGCACTGGGTAGGCCGGGTGGGCCGGGACGGCTTCGGCACGCGGATCCTGGACGAGCTCAGCAGCCACGGCGTAGGGATTTCCGGCGTCGAGGTTGATTCCGGACGGCCCACCGGACTTTACGTCAAGGTCCCCGCCCAGGAATCAGATCCCGACGGCGGCAGTTCAGTTTTGTACTATCGGCAGGGTTCCGCGGCATCGGCCATGGGGCTGGGCACCCTGGCGAGTCCCGCCGTCGCGCGCTTGTTGGAAAAAGCCGCGCTCATCCACCTGAGCGGCATCACCGCAGCCCTTTCGGCCGACTGCCTGGAGATGATGGAGGCGATCCTGGCCTCACCGAGGCAGGGCCGCACCATCAGTTTCGACGTCAACTGGCGCGCCGCACTCTGGGCCGGTCAGGACCGCTCGGTGCTGCGCCGGCTCGCCAACCTCGCCGACATCGTGCTGGTGGGCAAGGACGAGGCCGAGCACGCCTTCGGCACCACAGACGAAACTGAACTCCGGCGCCTCATGCCGGATCCCGCCGTCGTCGTCATCAAGAACGAAGCCATCAGCGCCATCGCCCTGGAACGGGACGGCACGCGATCGGAAGTGCCTGCGTTGTCCGTGGACGTGCTCGAGCCGGTGGGCGCGGGCGATTCTTTTGCTGCCGGTTACCTGAGCGGCGTGCTGTTTGGACTCGAGCAGAAGGCTAGCCTCCGCCGGGGCCATGTCGCGGCCGCCTGCACCCTCACCGTCCACGGCGATCGCGGCCCCCTGCCCGGAGCCGAACAACTCGCGGCCATCCTCAATTCCACCGACGCCGGATGGACAGCGATCCATGTTGCCGGCGGACACTTCGCCAGCGAAAACCGGAGCCTTCAAGATCGGAGCACAGCGCCATGAGCCAAAGCCTGATGCGGGCCATCGACCTGCTTGCCGAACTCGCGGCCAAACCGGCCACCCTGGATGAGCTCGCCTCCAAGGCTTCGGTGCACAAGACCACAGTGATGCGCCTCCTGCATGCCATGGAGGAAAAGCGCTTCGTGGTCCGCGATGAGGACCAGCGGTTCATGCTTGGCTCGAAGCTGTTCGAGCTGTCCTCACTCGCCCTGGAGCAGCGGGACATCCGCAAAGTGGCGCACCCCCACCTGGCCGAACTGAACGGAAAGACGGGGCACACCGTGCACCTTGCCGCATTCGAGGGCAACGACGTGGTGTACATCGACAAGTTCGAGTCGCACCATCCCGTGCGGATGTACTCCAGGATCGGCCTGACCGCGTCCCTGCATTCGGCCGCCGTCGCAAAAGTCCTCCTGGCCGACATGCCGCGCAGCCGCCAGGAACGGATCGCCGCAGGACTGGACTACACAAGAATTACCGACACCACCCTGACCTCACCGGAGGCCTTGCTGGCCGAACTGGAGCAGGTCAGGATCCAGGGCTGGGCCCACGACAACGCCGAGCACGAAGCCTTCGTGCACTGCGTCGCGACTCCCATTCGCGACGCGAGCGGGGCCGTCGTGGCCGCAGCCTCTTGTTCGGTACCGGTGGTGATGCTCAGCTATGAAGGACTGCTTGAGCTGCTGCCCGACCTCAAAGCCAGCACCGAGGCCATTTCCCGCGACCTCGGCTGGATCAGCCACGAAAGGAACTCAGCATGAGTGAAAAGACTGTAGTACTGACCCAAAACGCTCCGGCCCCGGCGCACGTATTCTCCCAAGGCATCCAGAAGGGCGGCTTGTTCCAGGTGTCCGGCCAAGGCCCCATGGATCCGGCCACCAATCAGTACATCGGCGAGGGCGACGTCCGCGTCCAGACCCGCCGCACCCTGGAGAACGTCAAGGCCATCCTCGAGGCCGGCGGCTCCTCCGTGGAGGACGTCATCATGTTCCGTGTCTACCTCACCACGCGCGACGACTTCGCAGCCATGAACGATGTCTACGGCGAGTTCATCACCGAGAACGTCCCCAGCGGCCAACTGCCCAGCCGCACCACGGTGTTCGTCGACCTCCCTCATGAAGTCATGCTGGTTGAGATCGACGCGTTGGCAGTTACGGCATAAGGTCTACCTGATTCACGACGCGCAAACGGACCAGCGACACCCGAATCCAGGCGTCGCTGGTCCGTTTGCGCGTCGCCAGTCCGTTCTTTGGTCAGTCGCGAAGCGGAATTCCCTTAGCGTCCTGCCGAAAGTAACTCGCTCCGGCGAGGATCATGATTCCCTCAATAAGGCCCCATAGGCCGACGAGCCCGAAAGTGAAGATCCCCAGCACCACCGTGAGGACGATCTGGACGATGCCGATCGTGGTGTAACCCAAATAAAAGCGGTGGATACCGAGCCCTCCCAGGAAGATACCTAGGAGACCGGCGGCGAGCCTGGACTTCGGCTGCGGGTAGCCATACGTCGGGTGCGGCAGCGGAGGATGCTGCTGATACTGGGGGTACTGCCCCTGATACTGCTGGGGCGCCGGAGGTTCCTGCTGGTATTGCTGGTAGTGGGCAGGTGGATCGCTCTGGTGTTGAACGAGCGGCGGTACGTGCGGCGCCACCGGTGGGTACCCTGCCGGCTGGTTCGTCTCGTGGTCAGCGGGCTGGGCTGTCGGGGGGAGTGCGTCGTCGGACCGGGGGGCAGGCTGGTCCGCGGGAGGGTGGGTCATGGTGGCGCCTTTCGAGGTAGGAATGATGCAGCCCAAGGCTTCAGGGCGGCAGGTCATAGTCGAAAGACGGCATCCCCAAGAAAATCCATGAGCCGCCTTCATTCTGACCGGTCAAGGCCGGATTTGCCGAGTATTTCGAGGGAACTTTCCAAGCCCGTAACCTAAGGGGGCACAACGGGCCCTGGGCGCTGCGATGGTCGGGTTTTCCTCCGAAATCGGAGCTGCCCTGGTAGCCGAAGGGATCGAAACCGAGGGCGAGCTGGCTGCCGTCACCAAACTCGGGATGGCCGCAGCCTAGGGTTACCTGCTCGGCCGCCCGGTCGTTCATGGCCGGACCGAAGCCAATCAGCTCCCGTCGCAGCAGCGCGACTGCCCGCATAAAGGTCACCGCCCGTCTTGTGTTGTCGAGGTCTGGCAACTCCGGCAGTTCACTGATTTTACCGACATACCCGGTTCGCACATGCTGTGGTTCGGGAAGCTCGACGTCCAGTAGTATCGACAACCACCGGACAAACCGTGACCGCCCCCGGCACGATCAGGAGATGCCCATGCAGGCCCGAATCCATGTGACCAGCGTTTTTGTCGACGATCAAGAGAAGGCCCTGGCCTTCTATACCGGGAAACTGGGATTCGTTACCAAGGCGGATGTGCCGGTCGGGGATTACCGGTGGCTGACGGTTGTTGGCGCCGGGGAACCCGATGGCGTTGAGCTGCTGCTTGAGCCGGACCAGCACCCTGCGGCGAAGGCCTACAAACAGGCGCTCGTCGCCGATGGAATTCCCGCCACCTCGTTCGCGGTGGACGACGTCGCTTCAGCCCACCAGGAACTCGAAGCCCAGGGCGTAATCTTCACGCAACCGCCAACGCCCATGGGTCCCGTGGTGACGGCGGTCCTCGATGACACCTGCGGAAACTTCATCCAGCTTGTGAGCCGGCCTGGAATCTAGACACCCCGATGGACTCAGGACGCGCAAATCCGCTTCTGCGTCGCTAGACCTCCGGCTGGTGCGCCGTGACCAGCCCGTCGAAGTCCCGCACGGCAACACCCTGAGCTGTCTCCACGGGAAGCCCGTTCCGCGCCCAGTACTCAATGCCGCCGATCATTTCGCGCACCGGGTACCCGAGCTCGGCGAAGGCCAGGGCCGCGAAGGTGCTTCCGTTGCAGCCCGGTCCCCACGAATAGACCACTACTGAACTCCCGGCCGGGATTAGTGCGCCTGCCCGGGCGGGTATCTCGGCGGTCGGAAGGTGTACGGCACCCGGGATATGTCCGTGGTCCCACGAAGACCGCCTGCGTGTATCCACGAGCACGAAACTGCCGGGGGCCGCATCGGCAACGTCCATGACGTCGATCTCGAACTGCAGCTTCGCGCGGAAGTAGGCGCCCGCGGCACCTCCGGCAGCGCCCGCGGCACCAGGACCGGCGTCGTTCGTTGGCTTTTCCATCTGCTCTCCTAAGCCGGCTTGGCGAGTCTGGCGTTGGCACCTATCCAGCGGCGATGCGCTGCTCGGCGTCGTAATCGCGTTTCCACCCAACCACGCCGGGCCTCAACTGCCAGGGATGCGGTCCGGACAGCGGCCGGCATTCCACTCCCATGGCCTCCAGGCGTTCCAGATGTGCTTCTTCGAGCCTGGCCAGGAAACCATCGTAGTCCCGGTTTTCGGACTGGGACCAGAGCACCTCCGCCACGGCGCTCAGCCGCGGAAACGCGGCGAAGTGGACCCGCAGAGCGTGCGATTTTCAATGGATCCTCCATGGAGAAAAGGGTTCGGTGCCCGGCGGTCTTCCGCTTCGGGTATGGACCACCCTTCATGACCGCTCGCATACCCCCAGGGGGTACTTGATTTATACCCCTAGGGGGTATACCTTTGCAGCATGAGCACGATCGATGTGAACCCCACTCATTTGGAATCCGCAGATTCGAAGCCGGATTCCCAGCACGGCTACTCTTCCAACAAAGACGCATATTTGCTGCGCCTTAAGCGGATCGAGGGCCAAGTGCGCGGTATTGCGCGCATGGTGGAAGAGGACAAATACTGCATCGACATCCTCACGCAAGTCTCGGCAGTCACGAAGGCGCTGCATGCGGTGAGCCTCGGGCTCGTGGAAGAACACATCGGGCACTGCGTTGTCGGCGCAGCATCCGAGCCCGATCCGGTAGTGCGCGCTGAGCAAATCGACATCAAGGTCAAGGAGGCAGCCGATGCCATCGGGCGCCTGCTGCGGTAACCCCGCAAGCACTCACCACACCATTCAACTCACCACCAAGGAGCACGCCATGGGCCACACCGCTACCATCCAGACGAACGTCAGCGTTTCCGGCATGACCTGCGGGCACTGCGTTTCAGCAGTCAGCGAGGAAATTGAGTCCCTGGCGGGAGTGGAGAATGTCGAGATCGATCTGAATGCCGGCGGAATCTCCACCGTCACCATCACCTCCACCCAGGAATTGTCGCCATCCGAAATCGGCGAAGCCGTCGCCGAAGCCGGCTACCTGGTAGTCGCCAACGAGGCCTAGGGGCCGATGTGAGCAATCATGAGATCCTCCACCAAACGGGCACGCGAATCATCGAACTCGACATCGAGGGTATGACCTGCGCATCCTGCGTGGCCCGCGTAGAGCGGAAACTGGGCAAGCTCGACGGCGTGGAGGCTTCAGTCAATCTCCCCCTCGAATCGGCCCAGGTAACAGTTCCGGACAACGTCACCGACCAACAAATCGTGGACACAGTGAACGCAACGGGCTACAAAGCCTGGATCCGCGAACCGAGGCCAAGCCCCTCCACGGCTCCCGATCGCGAAACCGACATGCTCGGCGCGCTCGAGACCGACACCGAAGGCAGCGCGGGTAAGGTCGGCGCCGCCGAGGCTTCTGGCGACCACAACGACCATGGCGCCGGTACCGGCGCGCAAGGCGACCGCCGTGGCGGCGCGCAAGGGAACCACGGGGCGCACCCGCCGGGAGCCCAAGGCGACCACATGCACCACGGCCCTGCGTCCCGCCAGCTAAGGCCGAGACTAATCGCCGCTGCCATATTGACGGTCCCGGTCTTCGCCATTTCGATGATTCCGGCTTTACAGTTCCCGCAATGGGGCTGGGTGGCCGCCGCACTTGCACTTCCCGTGGTGACGTGGGCCGCCTGGCCCTTCCACCGCGCCGCCGCCATCAACGCGCGCCATTTCGCCTCGACCATGGACACGCTCGTCTCCATTGGTGTCCTGGCCGCATACCTCTACTCTGCGTGGCAGCTCTTTGCCAACCCCATGATGACTGAACACCCCGGCATGGAGACCATGGGAGGCGTGAGCGGTGGGCTGTACTTCGAAGTTGCGGCCGTGGTCACCACCTTCCTGCTTCTGGGCCGCTTCCTTGAGGCCAACGCCAAAGCGAAGGCCGGCGATGCCCTCAAGGCCCTGCTGAATCTCGGAGCCAAGGATGCAACGGTGCTACGCGACGGCGTCGAGCACAAGATCCCGGCCGAGCAACTCGTGGCAGGGGACGTCTTCGTGGTTCGACCGGGAGAGAAGATCGCCACGGACGGTCTGGTGACGAGCGGTTCGTCTGCCGTGGATGCCTCATTGGTCACAGGTGAATCCGTGCCCGTGGAGGTCGGACCGGGAAGCCAGGTCACGGGGGCCACCATCAATACTTCAGGCCGCTTGCTGGTCCGCGCGACCCGAGTGGGTTCCGAGACTACGCTGGCACAAATGGGGCGGTTGGTGAGCCAGGCGCAGACGGGCAAGGCCCCGATTGCACGGCTCGCCGATCGCATCAGCGCCGTCTTCGTTCCGGTCGTGCTGGTCATCGCCGTCGTTACCTTCGTATTCTGGCTCGCCCTGAGCGGGGACCTCAATGCCTCGTTCACGGCTGCTGTGGCGGTGCTCGTGATTGCCTGCCCGTGTGCGCTTGGGCTCGCGACACCCGTTGGCCTCCTGACCGGGACCGGTCGGGGCGCGCAGCTCGGCATCCTCATCAAGGGTCCACAGGTGCTTGAAGATACGCGCACTGTGGACGCCATCCTGCTGGACAAGACCGGAACCGTCACCAGCGGCAAGCTCGCCGTTGGACACACCTTGGCCTTGAACGGCCACTCCCCCGCCGATGTCCTGTCGCTCGCCGGCGCCGTCGAGGCAGCGTCGGAGCACCCCATCGCCCACGCCATTGCCGCTGCTGCCAAGTCCGCAATGCCCGACGCCGGCCCGCTCCCCGCTGTGAAGGACTTCAGTTCCGCCCCGGGCGGCGGAGTCCGGGGGATGGTTGTGCTGAACGGAGCCGGAAATGGCGCCGAGCGAACGGTCGTTGCCGGCAGGACTGGCTGGTTGGAACACAACGGAATCTTCCCTGACGATGCACAGCGCCAGGCACTGGCCTCCGAGGAAGCCGGTGGCGCTACCGCCATCTGGGTTGCCGTGGACGGGAAGCCCGCTGGAATAGTCACGCTAAGGGACACAATCAAACCCGGTTCGGCGGCAGCCATCGCGAAGCTCAAGGAACTCGGGATCCGCCCTCTGCTGCTGACCGGAGACAACGCCGCCGTCGCCGCCCAAGTGGCCACCGCCGTCGGGATCGCCCCGGAAGACGTATTCGCGGGGGTCCTGCCGGAAGGCAAAGTGGACGCGGTACGGAAGCTTCAGTCCGAGGGCTCCACTGTGGCCATGGCCGGGGATGGAGTCAACGACGCCGCAGCCCTGGCGCAAGCCGACCTTGGCATCGCCATGGGATCGGGCACGGATGTGGCCATCGAGGCCTCGGATCTGACCGTGATGGGCAGCGACCTCGGCCAGCTGGTGCAAGCCATCGAGCTGTCCCGGAAGACGCTCACCACCATCAAGACAAACCTGTTCTGGGCGTTCTTCTACAACGCCATCGGCATCCCCGTGGCAGCCCTTGGTTTGCTCAACCCGATGATCGCCGGCGCGGCCATGGCTGCGAGCTCGGTCCTGGTGGTCGCAAATTCGCTCCGGTTGCGCTCGTTCGCAAAGTAGTCCCCACCGCCAACTGGCCACCCAACTAGCTCGCACTTGTTGTCGTTATCCGGCGTGAGAACGACAACAACTGCCAGTCAGATTGGGGAGGTTAGGCCGTTCCGAAACGAACGGCCGCGCGGGCCCTGGCCTTGGCCGCCTCCTCGTCGCGGTTGCGCGCCGGCGCATGGGTCACAAGGGAATCGAGCAGATGCTGCGTGATATGCGCGATCTCATGGACAGCCTCGGCAAAGGCCTCCTCGTTGGCCTTGGACGGCTTGGTGGTGCCACTGATCTTGCGCACGTATTGCAGGGCTGCAGCTTCCACCTCCGCCGAGGTGGCTCGTGGCTCGAAATTGTGGAGGGTGTGGATGTTCCGGCACATATCAATATGCTAGGCCCCGGTCCCCCATCAAGGCTCGGTTTTTAGAGCGCCCTCTCGGAAGGAACCGGCTCGACGTCGTTCGCGTGGTCAAGCTGCCGGGCCGCGTAGTCTTTACCGGGCTCCGCGGCATCACGCTTGTCCGCGCGCAGCTCGTCGATTCGCACCAAGACCACTCCGCACACGATGAGTGCCCCGCCCACGAGCTGGATGGCTCCCGGCAACTCGGCCAACAACAGCCAGGCCCACACCACTGCGAACAACACTTCCGTGAGCGAGACAAAGGATGCCACCTTGGAGCCAAGGCTTCGTGCTGCCATGATCCCCGTGACGTAGGACAGCACGGTGGACAGGATGACGAGGCCGGCGATCGAGACCCACCACGGCGTGGTCCACGGCCCGAGTTGCGTGTCCGTGGTGGCGAAAGTCATGGACAGCAGACCGGTTCCGCCGGCAATCCAGATAAGGATTGAACCTGCCATGAGACCGCCGGAAGCCAGCACGATGGGCGGCAACGTGTCGTTCTGCTTGGCTGTGATGAAGAAGTAGATGACCAGGCAGACGGCCGCGGCCATGCCCCACAGGACGCCGACGAAGTCCACCTTCACGGAGCCGGTGAGATCGAGCACCAGGACGAGTCCGCCGAGGGAAAGCAGCGTTCCAATGGCGGTGAGGGCCCGGGGTCGGCGTCGGCTCGCGGCCCACAGCCACAAGACGATCATGGTTGGCGCGAGGTATTCGAGCAGGAGGGCGACGCCCACGGACAGCCTGGACACCGCGTTGAAGTAGAAAAGCTGGCACCCCGCAACACCGATCACGCCGAACAGCAGGATGGTGAGCCAGTTGTCCTTGAGCTGGTGCCAACGGCCCCGGAGAGCGACGACGGCCGGGATCACCAAGATGAGTGCAGCACCGCTCAATCGGATGGCAACTGCAGCGCCGGGGGTCCACCCGGTTTCCAGGAGGGACTTGGCAAACGAGCCGGACAAACCGAAGACCGCTGAGGAAAAGAGCGCGAGCCCCAGGCCCGACGCCATGAAGCCCACAGCACCAGCCCGGTTTGTTGCAGCTGACACAGCAGCCTCCTGTCAGGAGTAAAATGGGTTACGCTGCTGACAATACTCCCGAGAGATGTAAGGAGTCAAAGTGCTTTTTGCACCTGACACTGAGGTGGCGCTTCGAAGTGTGGTCAATTTGATCAATACGGCCGCCAACGGCACGGAATCGCTTGCGAGTGTCGCCGAGCTCCACGCCTTCCTCGACGCGGAAGAATTCACGGGGACCAGGGAGGGAACCGAGGCCGAATTGCTCAGCGCGAAGCGACTGCGGAGCCAGCTGGCTTCGCTGTGGACGTCCGATGAGGACGCGGCCGCAAAGACCGTCAACGAGCTCCTCACCGACGCACGTGCACTTCCCCAATTGGTCAAGCACGACCACTGGGATTGGCATCTGCACGCCACCACCCCCGAAGCGCCCCTCGCGGAACGCATGGGCACGGAAGCTGCCATGGCACTCGTGGACGTCATCCGCAGCAAGGAAATGGACCGCCTGCGGGTGTGTGCGGCGGACGATTGCGACGCCGTCGTGCTGGACCTGAGCCGCAACCGATCCAAGCTCTACTGCGATACCGGCAACTGCGCCAACCGAACGCACGTGGCAGCCTACCGGGCCCGGAAGGCCTCAGGCACGGAGTGAGCGGGCGCGGGCGTCATGCCGTGCAACTTTTAAGGGCGCACGACGGCGGCCTGCCGCGGGTTTCCGTGGTTGCTGCGTCGGCCAGCTGGCAAAAAGTTGTCTTGCGTGACACAAAACAAGGCCGTGGCACAAAACAAGACCAAGACGGCCTAGTCTGCGTCGGGGGTTTCCGCTTCGCTGCCCGCCTGGGGGGCCGCAGAACCGTGGCCTTGGCCCGGCTTCCTGGAACTCAGGTTGACGCCCGAGCCCTTGCCGAGGTGCTCGGCGTTTTCCTTGTGGCTCATGGAAAGCATCGCAGCGAGTACGAGGCTCACGATGAATGCGATGCCGGCGCCGGTAAAGGCAAGGTCAAAGCGCGGAGTGCGGGCGCTGCCGCCGGAGGCGAAAATCAGCACGGCGAAGAAGATCAAGACGCCCCAGAACGCGGAGAACATCAGCGGTCCCTTCACCGAGGTCCGCATCTTGCGCGGCTCTCCTGGTTTCTGGTCAGCCAAGGTCATTCCTCCAATGTGGGTGCTGGCGCCGTGCGCGCCTTGAGAGTTCTACGCAGGGTAGAACGTACGACTACTAGTTTACGGCCTCGGCGGAGGGCGTTCGCCCATCGTGCCGCAGGCTCAGCCCGGACAGCACCCACAAGACTCCGGAGATGATGGCGCCGCCGCCGGCAACACCGAGAAGCGCGTGCGCTCCAAGGCTGATGAAGAACGGCAAAGCAACGGCGGTGCCAATGCCCACCACACCGGAAATGATCCAGTCGCGGGCAAGCACGTGCCGTCCGCGCTGCCGGAATCCCCGGACCAGCTCAAACGCCCCGAGCACCAGCAATCCTACGAGCGCGGAAACGCCGGCACCCGTGTCGGACTGCGTGATCAAGGCACCCACCCCTGCCAGGCCAACGACGACGGCCGCGGCTGCGGGAACACTCGCGGCCAGGAACGCGGCGCCCGCGGTTGCGAGCAGGTAGAGCCCGGCAGCCCAGGCCAGAACGTGAACGGATGGCGAGCCCCAGAAGACGGTCACGGCTCCAAACACCAGCCCGGCACCGGCGCGGAGAAGTACGGGCTTCCAGAGACCAGCTGCTGTAGGCGTGGATGAAGTCGCTGAAGAGGCGGGGAGAGTCACGAGTCCAGTTTAGTGGGAACCGAGGACCATCCATTTGTCGGAGCGGGCGCGCAGCCCCAGAGTGACCCCGCGGGCCATCATGTAGCCCAGCGCGAACGCGATCCAGAGCCACACGAGCCCCGCCGCGCCGTCGGGCCCGGTCAGGTGGACTGCCGCCAAAAGCGGCAGATATACCGCGAGGTTCACGACGCCGGCAATCGCCAGGTAGCGGGCATCTCCCGCGCCGATCAGCACGCCGTCCAGAACGAAGACGTAACCCGCGAGGGGCTGCCCGACGGCGAGCACCCACAGTGCCCCCGTGAGCGCGGACTGAACGCCGACGTCGGAGGTAAAGAGGAAGCCTGCCCACGGAGCGGCCACCGCGAGGAGCACACCGGTCACCACTCCGAAGCCCACGCCCCAGCGGATCATCGTGCGGGTGAGATCGCGCGCCCGGGCCGGACGGGCGGCGCCGAGTTCCTTGCCGATGAGGGCCTGCGCAGCAATCGCCAAGGCGTCCAGGGCGAAGGCGAGGAAGGAGAAAATGGTCATCGCGAGTTGGTGCGCGGCGAGGTTCACGGACCCTTGGGAAGTGACCACCAGGACCGTGGCCAGGATAGCCAGGCGCAGGCTGAGGGTGCGGAGCATGAGCCATGAACCCACGGTGGTCATCGTGCGGATTCCGCGCCAGTCCGGTCGCAATGAAACCCCGTGGCGCCGGGCATTCCGTCCAACCATCACCAAATAGACGGCAGCCATGGCCCATTGAGCAATGCTGGTACCGATGGCTGACCCCGCCACGGACAAGTGCAGCCCGTAGACGAGGGTCCAGTTCAGGGCGATGTTGATGGCGAAGCCCGCTGTTGCGACCACCAAGGGGGTGCGGGTGTCCTGCAGTCCGCGCAAGACGCCGGTGCCAGCGAAGATCAGCAGCATGGCGACGAGTCCCGGCATGGACCAGCGCAAGTACTCGACGGCGTATGCCCGCACCTCGCCGCTGGCTCCAAGCAACCCGACCAGCGGCTCAGCCGCGAAGAAGCCAGCCACCGCGAGGACGGTACCCAGCAGCAAGGCCAGCCAGACGCCGTCGCGCCCTGCGGCCAGCGCTTTGGTGAGCTTTCCGTCCCCGATGGCCCGCGCCACTGCGGGAGTCGTCGAATATGCCAGAAAGACCATAAGTCCGACGGCGGTGTACAGCAGGGTGGAGGCCAGCCCCACGCCCGCCAGCTGAGGAACGCCAAGGTGCCCCACAATTGCGGAGTCGGCCAAGAGGAAGAGGGGTTCTGCGATGAGCGCCCCAAAGGCGGGGACAGCCAGGCGCAGGATCTCGCGGGCAGTGGAGGGCGCGGTGGGACGAGTCACTGTTTGGGGCACTTTCCCAGCCTAGCGGGGCACAGGCGGGTAGATTGTTGAGGTGTCGCTCGAGCATCCCATCACCGTTTCCGTCGCCCGCACCATCACTCCCGGCTACACCCGCCAAGCCAACGCATGGGCCCACGCGGGCCAGGAACTTGCCCGGGAATGGCCCGGCTACTTGGGTTCAGGGTGGGTGCGGACGGCAGCCGATTCCGATGAATGGCACATGCTCTATCGCTTCGCGGACGCTGAAACCCTGCAGGCTTGGGAGGAATCCGGAGAGCGCCGATGGTGGATCGAAAGCGCCACCGAGCTCATGGAGGTCACACGGGTGGAGCGCCGTTCCGGCATCGAAGGATGGTTCTCACAACCCGGCGACGTGAACCTCGTGGTCCCGGAGACCGTGGTGCCGCCACGATGGAAGCAGGCTGTCAGCATCTTCCTGCCGTTCTTTCCCTTAAGCCTTCTCGCCAATTTCCTGCTGCACCCCCTGGTCCTGGGCTGGCCGCTGGTTCTCCAGGTTCTGTTGAACATCTGCATCCTGACGCCGCTCATGGTCTACATTTTCCTGCCGGTCACCACCCGGCTCCTGAAGCCCTGGCTGGAAGCAAAGCGGAAGGGCCAATAGGATCCGCCGGGACTGCGGAGGCGGCCCGCAGTCCCGCGCTTGTTTGACACTTCAAGCAAAGTTCGAAAAGCTTGAGTTGAAGCTTCAACAAATTCGGCCTTGGCCTTGGGGGCTTCACGACAGCCAACCGCTACCCGAAAACGGTGCAAACACATGAACCAATCCACCCTGACCAACACAGCCCTTACCGTCCTGCGCGTCATCGTCGGCTTCATCTTCGCCGCGCATGGCTGGCAGAAATTCACCGAGTTCAGCATCGCCGGCACACAGGCCGCCTTCGGCAAGATGGGCGTACCCGCCGCCGACGTCGTCGCCCCGATCGTGGCAACCATCGAACTTATTGGAGGCATTGCCCTCATCGCGGGCGTGCTTACCCGCGTCTTCGCCGCCCTCCTTGCACTGGACATGCTCGGCGCCCTGTTCCTGGTCCACGCCCCGGCCGGCCTGTTTGCCGACAAGGGCGGGTTCGAACTTGTCCTGGCCCTCGCTGCGGCAGCGGCGGCCGTGGCCCTGACCGGCGCCGGACGGATCTCCATCGACGCCGCTGTCTTCGGCCGGAAGGGTTCCAAGCTGCGCATTCTCGCCTAGGCCGGCGACACCCAAGTGCGCCCGCGGTGCGCAAACGGGCTGGCGACTCCCGAATCCGGGCGTCGCCAGCCCGTTTGCGTGACACTGGCCAGCTTGGGTGTCGCTGGTCCACTCCGGCGTCGCCAGCCCGTCATACAGCGCATCATGATCCACACCATCGATACACTCACGTCATGAGCGAGCTCCCCTCCCACTCCGTCACGCTGCGGTTCCTTGCTTCCCCCACCGACGTGGGACACAGCGGATCCGTCGACGCCGGCACAGTCCTTGAGTGGGTGGACAAGGCCGCCTACGCGGCAGCTGTCGGCTGGGCGAAGTCCTATTGCGTCACGGCCTATGTGGGCAACATCCATTTCGCCGACCCCGTCAACAGCGGAGACATGGTCGAGGTCGAAGCGACCATCGTCTACACGGGCCGCTCTTCCATGCACATCCGGACCATCGTGTCCTCCGGCGACCCCAAGGGCGGGCCGGCCACGATGCGCAGCCAGTGCCTTGTGATCTTCGTTGCGGTCGGTCCCGACGGGCGCCCGGTTCCAGTCCCCCAGTTCGAGCCCTCGACGCCGGAAGAAATCGAGCAGCGTGACAACGCCCTCGCGCGGATCGCCGTACGGGAAAAAATTGTCGAAGCCATGAACGCACAGGAATATACCGACGCCGGCACGGCCGAGCGCGTCGTTCTCCGCTTCATGGCGGCCCCCACTGACGTGAACTGGGGCGGAAAGGTCCACGGCGGCATCGTCATGAAGTGGATCGATGAGGCCGCCTACGTGTGCGCTTCCCGGTACTGCGGCAAGGACACCGTGGCGGTGTTCTCCGGGGGTGTGCGCTTCTACCGCCCGCTCTTGATCGGCGACGTGGTGGAAGTAGAAGCCCGTCTCGTCTACACAGGCCACAAAGGCATGCATATTGCCGTCCATGTCCGCTCCGGAAACCCCAAGAGCAGTGAGATGAACCTGACCACCTACTGCCTCACGGTCATGGTGGCCAGGGACGAAACCGGCACGTCCGTTCCGATCCCGCCCTGGGTACCGGAAACCGACGAGGATCGGCGCCTTCACGCCCACGCCCGCGAACTGCTGGAGATCCGGGGACGGGCTCCCGGAACCCGGATGCCCGATCATTTGCTCAACGGCGGGTAGGCAGTGCGACGATTGGCGTCCACCCGGTCCGAGATCCACAAGATCATCACGATCAACGCACTGTAGCGCCCGGACCGGATAAACCGACCTCGTCTTCTGGCCGACCGCGACCTCCTAGAATCCGCCGCCTCCGCCAGTCTCGCCCGCCATATTGGCGAAGCGGGAGTAGTGCCCTTGGAAGGCAACCACGATGTCCTTGGTGGGACCGTTACGGTGCTTGGCAATGAGGATGTCAGCCTCGCCGGCGCGCGGGGATTCTTTGTCGTAGACGTCTTCGCGGTGAAGCAGGATGACCATGTCGGCATCCTGCTCGATGGAACCCGATTCACGGAGGTCCGAGACCATGGGCCGCTTGTCCTGGCGCTGTTCGGATCCACGGTTGAGCTGCGAAAGCGCGATGACCGGAACCTGGAGCTCCTTGGCCAACAGCTTGAGGGCACGCGAGAATTCGGAGACTTCCTGCTGGCGGGATTCCACCTTCTTGCCGGAGCTCATGAGCTGGAGGTAGTCGAGGATCACCAGTTTGAGGTCGTGCTGCTGCTTCAGGCGACGGCACTTGGCCCTGATTTCCATGAGGGACATATTGGGGCTGTCATCGATGAACAACGGCGCGTCGTTCATCCGGCCCATGGTGGTGGCGATCTTGGACCACTGCTCGTCCTTGATGGTGCCCTTGCGCAGGTCCTGAAGGCCAATGGTGGCTTCCGCGGACAGCAGGCGCATCGCGATTTCGTTGCGTCCCATTTCCAGGGAGAACATCACCGTGGCGAGGTTGTTCTTGATCGCGGCGGAACGGGCGAAGTCAAGCGCGAACGTGGACTTACCGACGGCGGGGCGCGCGGCGATGACGATCATCTGGCCCGGGTGCAGGCCATGGGTGAGCTCATCGAGTTCGTAGAACCCGGTGGGGACCCCCGTCATGCCCTCTCCGCGGTGGCCGGATGCCTCGATCTCGTCAACGGTGGATTCCATGACGTCCTTGAGCGCCACGTAGTCTTCCGCGGTGCGGCGTTCGGCCACGGCATAGATCTCGGCCTGGGCCTGGTTGACGAGGTCTTCGACCTCGCCGTCCTGGCCGTAGCCCATCTGGACGATCTTGGTGCCGGCGTTGACGAGGCGGCGCAGCACGGCGCGTTCAGCCACGATTTCGGCGTAGTAGCCTGCGTTGGCCGCTGTGGGCACGGTCTGGATCAGCTCGTGCAGGTAGGCAGGGCCGCCGATCCTGTTGATCTCGCCGCGCTTGGTCAGCTCATCGGACACCGTGACGGCATCGGCAGGTTCGCCGCGGCCATAGAGGTCGATGATGGACTCGTAGATGGTCTCGTGGGCCGGGCGGTAGAAGTCATGGCCACGGACGATTTCCACGACGTCGGCGATGGCGTCCTTGGACAGCATCATGCCGCCGAGAACTGATTGCTCAGCGGGAATGTCCTGGGGAGGTTTGCGGCTGGCGTCCGACGTCCGGCCGCCCTCGATCGAATCCAAGTGCGTAACTGACAAAGCCGTCCTCCATTGTGTACCGCGGCAGATAAGTGTTCCCGGCGGTGCGGTAGGCCAATGCCCCGGTGTGGGTTGTTCCGACCGCGCCGTTTATGCCGGCTGGTCCAAACTGTTCCGTAGGGCACCGACAATTTTGGGTTCCCGAGATTTCCACAACTTATCCACAGACAGGTCCGCGGGCGTGCTGCTTTTCGACGGCACCAAGGTGCCGTCCACAAGAAACAGGGGTTTTCCAAGTACCTAAAGCAGGTACTCAGCCACGTTAGCCCTGCTTTTCCTAGGCACCAAGCCGGGCCTGTGGATAAAGTGTGGAATACACACCCCTACTTGTGCACAGTCTGTGCATGACCCTGTGGAAAGAGAAATTCTTTTTACGGCAAATAGCCCCTGAGCTGGGAAGACGTTCTTCATGCCATGTGGATCAAAAGTATTTTCTTCTAGGGATCATCCACAGGCCGATTCGCTCAATCCATGCCCCGCCCCTCCTCCAATGGCCCAAAGAGGGATAAATATGCCAAAAATGTGATACTCCCCACAATATCTCCTGAAATTTGACAGCCGGCTCTCAGAAGCCATGCCGAAGCAGGAATGTGCTGTGGATAACTGCGTTCTGACATAAGCTCTAGGTATGGGTTTCACCGTGGGGGATGTACTGCTGGTCGCAATGCCCGTTATCATCCTTGTGGCTGTGATTTGGGCCCTGACGGCGGCATTCAGGCCACGCAGCTCAGGGCTGTCCGACGCCGAGCGTTATCAACGGGAGCTGGCCGCACGCTCGGCAGCCCACCAGGCCGCCCAAGTGCAGGCGGCGACGGCGGCAAGGGCCCGCATCGATGCATCCACAAGACCGAGCCAGAACGCGCAGCAACAGTCCCAGCAGGACAGCCAGTCGCGGGCCGCGCTGAGGGCTCAAGTCGGGGCCAGCCCGGGGGTCGGCCAGGCCGGCTACAACGGTCCCGTTCTGCCCAATGGGCAGTTGAATCCACAGTTCGCCCTGCAATTGCAGGGCATGGTCCGCAGTGGGCAGAAGATTCAGGCCATCAAGCTCCTGCGCCAGCAAACCCACTCGGACTTGTTGACCGCCAAGAACTACATAGATCGGCTTTAGCGCATGTCATCCCTACTCGTTCCGGTCTTTATCCTGGCGGCCGTCGTCGTCGGCGTGCTGCTGATCAGCCGAGTGCTCTCCCGCCGCTCCGCGGAACGTCGCGACAATGCCGCCACGGGCAACGCGGCCGACCCTGCGGAGCTGGCCCGCGAGGCCGCCGCAAAGCTCAGCGAGGATCAACACCGGCAGCTGTATTCCCTGATCGCCCAAGGTCAGGCAATGGCTGCCATCAAGCTGTACCTCAGCGCCACCGGGGAAGGCCTGCGCGCCTCACGGGACGCCGTCGGCGCCCTTGCAGCGCACCCGCAGCCCTTCCGCAAACCCGAACCCGCCCCGCAGGACCTCATGCCCGACGACGACGAGCCGGAGCGCTTCCCGTACCGCTACCGGGCAATCGCCAGCAAGGGCGACGTCACGCGAGAGGTGAGCAGCAACATGCTCAATGACGAGATCTACGGACGGATCCGCACCCTGGCCAAGAGCGGCGATGTCGAAGCGGCAGCGTTGGCCCTGACCAAGCATTCCGACATCAGCATGAAGCAGGCCCTGGAGTTCATCGAGCTGTTGGACGACTAGTGCCGGGAGCGGGCCGCCGAGGCTCCCCTATCGTCCCGCGGTGATCCCGGCGAGGAGTTGTTCAAAAGGCAGGGATTCCATCGCGTCCGCCTTGCGGTGCGGCTGTTCGCCGCTCAGGAGCCGGGCAAGCTCGCCCGCCGCCCGGTCCACGCGGACCGATAGCGGCGACGCGCCGTCGTCGGTGTTTCCCCAATCCTGGGGTCCGGCGAAAACGGACGTCTGGGTTATCCGGGTACGAAGGTAGGTGAAGAGCGGACGCATGGCGTAGTCGAGCACCATTTGGTGCCGGTCTGTGCCTCCCGTGGCGCCAACAAGAACTGCCTTGCCGTCCAGGGACTTCGGGTCCAGAACGTCGATGAAGGACTTGAACAGCCCGCTGTAGGAGGCGCTGAAGACGGGCGTGACGGCGATGATGCCATCAGAATCCTCGACGCCGGCGATCACCTCCGCGAGGCGCGGTGCTGCATAGCCAGTGACGAAGTTGTTGGCGATATCCACGGCCAGGTCCCGGAGCTCGATAACGTCCACCTGCACCTTGTACCCGGCATCGCCCAGCTGGCGCTTGGTCGACGCAGCGAGCTGGTCTGCAAGAAGCCTGCTCGACGACGGTACGCCAAGTCCGGCGGAAAGGACGGTTATGCGGCGGGTCTCCATGGCGATCTCCTGTTGCTGGGCGGTTCGATGGCTTTAAACCAGAGTACATGCGTTTGCATCTATACTCCCAAACTGCGGCTCCACCCTTTTTATTCCCCTGCTATAGCCGCACTGTTCCCTGGATGCACATCACCGAGCTCCCGCCCACCCAGATGTCGCCGTCTTCGGCCGAGACGTGGATGCGTCCCGCCCGGCCCAGCACCGTACCCTGCGCCGCGACGTATTGCTCCGGTGCCCGGCCGCTGCCGATCAGCCACTGGGCCGCCCCCGCATTGAAGCTTCCCGTCACAGGGTCCTCCACCATGGCGTCTCCGGGAATGAACGTCCGGACTTCGAAATCGACACCGGCACCCGTTTCATGGGGACCGATCACGCCAACCTTCAGATCACCCAATGCCGCAAGGTCCGGCTCGAGCCCAAGAACCTGCTCGGCCGATTCGAGCAGCACACCGATCCATTGCGGGCCATTGACCAGCCACGAGGCATCCAGGAGCGCGGTTCGGGGCAGGCTGAGTCCAGCGGCCAACTGTTCGATGGTTGCCTCGCCGACGGGCCCGAAGCGAGTGAGTGGCGGCGCAGCGAAGGCGAGGCGGCCGCCGTCGAGCTTTACCTTGACCAAGCCTGCGCCACATTCCTGAACCAGCATCCCTTCTTGCTTCGGCACTCCGCCGGCCGCTAGCCACGCATGCGCCGAACCGAGCGTCGGATGTCCCGCGAAAGGAAATTCCTCGCTGCCGGTGAAGATCCGCACGCGGTAATCGGCCGCGGGATTGCTGGGCGGCAGCAGGAAGGTGGTCTCAGACAAGTTGGTCCAGTTGGCGAAGTGCTGCATCTGCTCCGCGCTAAGCCCTTCAGCGTCGACGACCACGGCAAGCGGATTGCCGAGGTACGGGACGTCAGTGAAGACATCCACTTGCGAGAAGGGCCTGGTGCGCATCGTTTCAAAGTTCACCGCTGCAGGGTATCAAGTTCCCCCCACCCAGCCTTCCCTTAGCGCGAACAGGCAGCTACTGCCCTTCACGAAGCCGCCAGAGGGCATCTACTGCCAGTTCGCGGGCCCCGAAACCGCGCAAAGCAAAGGACCCCCGCCTCCGGAAACCGGGGACGAGGGTCCTTCGAGCTGACGCTACTTGCGCTGCGTGATGCCCCCTGGAAGCTTCGCACGCTCAGCTTCCAGGGAACCCTGCATCACTTGCTGGCAACGACCTCGAGGTCGATGACAGCAGAAACGTCCTCGTGCAGGCGGACGTTGGCCTGGTACGAACCAAGAGACTTGATGTGGTTCGGCAGTTCAACGTTGCGCTTGTCGATGGAGCCGAGGCCAGCGGCCTCAACTGCAGCAGCGACATCAGCCGGCTTGACGGTGCCGAAGAGACGACCGGACTCGCCGGCCTTCACTACGAGCTTGACCTTCTTGGAAGAAAGCGCAGAAGCCTGGGCCTGTGCAGCTTCAACCGAAGCGTGGGCACGAGCAGCGCGGGCAGCCTTGATGGACTCAACCTGCTTCTCGCCACCCTTGGTCCAGGTCAGAGCGAAGCCGCGGGGCAGCAGGAAGTTACGTGCGTAACCGTCCTTGACCTCGACAACATCGCCAGCAGCACCGAGACCGGTTACTTCGTGGGTCAGAATGAGCTTTGCCATGTTAGTTAATCCCTTCCTTAGCCGCGGCCAGCGCCGGAGTAAGGCAGCAGAGCAACTTCGCGGGCGTTCTTGATTGCCTGGGCGATTTTGCGCTGTTCCTGCACCGTGACGCCAGTGACGCGACGAGCGCGGATCTTTCCGCGGTCGGAGATGAACTTGCGCAGCAATGCTACGTCCTTGTAGTCGATGACAGTGATGTCAGCGGCCTTCAAGGGGTTGGACTTTGGTTTGGGCTTACGGAGTTCAGCCTTAGCCATCGTGGAGCTCCTTTTCTATGGAGCCCGTGGAATGGATCCACGGGATGGTGGTGCTCGACGGCGGTCGCCACCCGGGTGCCTCGCGGCACGTCCGGCGGATTCCGGCGTCGAGCTTTTATGAGTGTTTAGAAGGGAGGTTCGGAATCCGGGCCGTTGCCCCATCCACCCGCATTGCTGACGCCCGGGGTAGCCCAGGGGTCTTCCTGCGGTGCGGATTGGCCGCCGCCCCACGTTCCGCCGGAGTTGCCGCCCTGGTTTGCACCAGCGCCGCCACCTCCGAAGCCGCCGCTGTTGTTGCCGCCGCCGAAGCCGCCCTGACCACCCTGACCGCCGGAGCGCTGGGTGCGGTTGACCTTGGCGTTGGCGTAACGCAGGCTCGGGCCGATTTCATCGACTTCGAGCTCGATAACGGTGCGCTTCTCGCCTTCCTTGGTTTCGTAGGAACGGCTCTTCAGCCGGCCGGAAACGATCACGCGCATGCCCTTGGTGAGGGATTCGGCGACGTTTTCAGCTGCTTCGCGCCATACCGATGCGCGGAGGAACAGGGTTTCCCCGTCCTTCCATTCATTGGACTGGCGGTCGAAGGTCCGGGGAGTAGACGCGATGGTGAAGTTCGCTACCGCCGAGCCTGACGGTGTGAACCGCAGTTCGGGGTCATTGGTGAGATTACCGATGACCGTAATAGTGGTTTCGCCTGCCATCTACTGCCTCCTTGTTCGTTCCTGCGGGGTAAAGAATGAAAGCCTGGAGCTGAAATTACTCAGCAACGACCTTCTGCTCTTCGGGGCGGGTGATCTTGGTGCGCATGATGGTCTCGTTGAGACTCAGCTGGCGGTCAAGTTCCTTGGCGGTTTCCGGCTTGGCGGTGAAGTTCACCACAGCGTAGATACCTTCGGACTTCTTCTTGATGTCGTAAGCGAGGCGACGGCGGCCCCAGATGTCAACCTTTTCGATGGTTCCACCATCGGTGGTGATGACATTGAGGAACTTCTGAAGCGACGGCTCTACGGTACGCTCTTCGACCTCGGGGTCGATGATTACCATCAATTCGTAAGGACGCATATGTGAACCCACCTCCTTTGGGCTAAGCGGTTACGGCATTTCCGTAACAGGAGGTTCATTTGCGATGAACAGTGCTGCTGACCGCTTCCAGAAGCGGAAGCAGGGCGCAGCACAGACTTCAATATCTTAGTCCATTTCCCGCCTCTAAGCCTATTCGGCGTGTCGGCAAGGTGGAATGCGCGGCGTCGCGTATGTGGATAACCCAGGTAGGTGGATGACCCGCATGGAACCGCTGCGCCAGCCTCAGGCAGACTGAACCCATGACCATCCTCAAATCCACCGCCCTCTTTGTCCTCGCGGCCATCGCCGAGATCGGCGGGGCCTGGCTGGTATGGCAATCGGTCAAGGAGGCCAAGCCATGGTGGTGGGCGGGCATTGGGATCGTCGCCCTCGGCATCTACGGATTCGTGGCGGCTTTCCAGCCGGACGCGCATTTCGGCCGCGTGCTTGCCGCTTACGGCGGTGTGTTCATCGCCGGATCCTTGGCCTGGGGGATGCTACTTGACGGCTTCCGGCCGGACCGTTGGGACATTATCGGAGCCACGATCTGCCTTCTGGGCGTCGCGCTGATCATGTTCGCGCCCAGATCGGGAAGTTGAGCCGTCACGCTGCGCAACTTTCTGGACCGTCCGACGTCGGGATCCCCCGGTTTTCCGGGACGCGGCTCCACGCCGGACGCTAAAAGTATGCGTGGCGTGACGCCGGGGCCGGTCAGCCCCCGTGCCATGATCTGACTATGAACGCCGCAGCAAAGAACCAGCGTCGAAAGTCTGCCCGTGCCAAACGTTCGCAATTGCGATTTTGGCTCATGATCGTTACCGGCATCGCTGCGGCCGTAGCGACCGGAATATGGGGTCAGTGGATCTACGCACCCGCTGCGGGCTGGGCAGTGGCCGCGGCGGTGTACAACGTTTTCGTGTGGACGGTCATCACACCGATGAAAGCGGATCAGACGAGAAGCCACGCCACGGAAGAAGATCCACGGCGCTCCACCGCCGACCTCCTCATCCTGTGTGCCGCCGTCGGTTCGCTCGCCGCCGTCGTGCTGGTGATGATCGGCGCCAAGGACGCGCACGGATTCGACAAATTCATGCTCGCACTGCTTGCCCTCGGCGGTGCGGCGGCGTCGTGGCTCCTAGTGCACACCCTCTTCACCTTGCGCTATGCCGAGGTGTACTACACGTCCGATCCGCCCCGCGGCATCGAATTCAACCAAAAAGAACCGCCGCAATACGCGGACTTCGCCTACATGGCCTTCAGCCTCGGGATGACCTACCAAGTCTCGGACACGTCGATCACCACCAGGGCAATGCGATCCGCTGCTTTGCGGCACAGCCTGCTCGCCTACGTTTTCGGCGTCGGGATCCTGGCGACCACCATCAACCTCGTGGTGAGCCTCGCATCCTGAGCCGAGCCGCCTTAGCCTCGATCCACCGGTCAGGTTTGATGGGGCGGGGTGTTTCTGATCTTGGTCCGGGTTCGGTTGATGGGCATGACTGGGTTGCCGGCCTTGCTGCCGGTGGTGTTCCGTGGTCCTGGTYGCGCCGGGTCGGCTGGGTGGTCAGATGGCGGCGGTCCTGGGTGGCCCGCAGGCCGCTTCGAAGAGTTGTGACCAGCCGGTTTCCCAGGGCCAGTGCGCGGGCAGGTGCAGGATGATTTTCCGTGCCGTGGTCGCGATCCTGGCGGGGAC
>NZ_JBFRGF010000033.1:0-54211 GCF_052115205.1 Arthrobacter sp. 2RAF6
CGGCCCCGAAGACCTCGAACACGTCGCCCAGGAACTCAACGCCCGCCCCCGCAAAACCCTCGCCTGGGACACCCCGGCCGAGCGACTTCGTGATTTACTAATAGCCAGCTGACCACGGGTGTTGCGTCGACCCCCAGAATTCGCCTGGTGGCGTCCCTCTGACGCTATGTGTGCGGGCTGTGGCCTGGCCGCCGCGGTGGCCTATTTAGGTGTGTGGGTGGCGGGTTCAGGGTCCTGGCTGGTGGGCCCTCCGCCTACTGTGGTGGGGTTTTGCGGTTCCTCGTTCCGGTTGCGTTGGGTCGGTCGGGGGTGGCCAACACCTGTTCATGGGCCGGGGGAGCGGGGACGACATGACTTTCGCAGGATCAAGCCTGAACCTTTTCTTGCGGACGCTACTCTTCGACGTCATCGGAGGCCGAATGAGCTCGGTTGTCCTGCCAAAGGTGGTGTGGACATCAACACATACGTCTACTTCTCCAGGGAGTCATACTAAGTTTCCCTCTTCGCGCCCGGGCTGACATATTTTCGCGTGGGTATGGCCCTAATAACTCGGCTCCTGAGTGTGCCCCCGCGCAGTGCCCCGTTGGCATGTGCGTTCGTGAGATGTGGTAGACCGACAACCGCCAAGGGCGGGACCTGGGGGTGGTGTTGGCCTTGGACAGTGTGGAAGTCCGGAGTGTGGTCGGACGCTTCAGTTTGGTGGGCGCCGAACCTGCCTGTGGCCTCGGTAAAACGGCGGATCTTGGGCCTCATTACGCCCCCTACAGCTTTGGCTCCTGCCGTGGCACTGCGGAGGTATTGGCCTTGGGGTGCAGGTGTTTAAGCGGAACCCAACCGGAGACTCGACGCTCTTGCCGGTCGACATCAGTCTTCATAGAATGACACCTCGTTTGACCTTCTCATTGGTGAGAAGGTTGCACCATGGGTAGGTGATTTTCTTATCCGTACAGATTTTCTTATCCCAACCCTGCCCGCCACTTTCCGCGGCTCCAAGGCCTTCAGGCTCTGTCGCCGCAGCAATTCATCCCAAGCACCCGAGCACATACAGCGCAAAGCCAGCCCGACGTTTCCGTCTCCCGGTCGCCTCCGAACGGGCACGCGCAACCGCTCAGCTGATCCAGGCTGTCCACAACGTCTCACTCTTAGGAGATCTTCATGCCAGCGCCTAGTCCAGACGGGCTCGCCACCGACTCACCTGAAATCTCGCCATAGCGCGCAGTCGACGGCACGAACAGTTCGGATTTGCGCACGGAAAGAGGACATTATGAAAAGACAAATGATTATCGGCATGCATCTGGGCAACGGGTACGGCAACCTGCCTGGTGCCTGGCGCGCCCCGGCGGTCGACCCTACGAGCTATACGAGTTTCGACGCGAAGGTTCGGCATGCGCAAGCGGCCGAGCGTGGAAAGCTCCAGTTCCTTTTCCTGCCGGACGGTCCGAGTCACGTCGGCGACATTGAGAATGAACCGCCCAGCTTCAATCTGGATGCCATGGTCTCGTTGGCAGCTGTTGCCCGCGAAACGAGCCGGATTGGCCTTGTCGCCACCGGCTCGACCACCTTCAACGAGCCGTTCAACCTCGCGCGGCAGTTCAAGGCGCTGGACGTCATGAGTCATGGACGGACCGGTTGGAACGCCGTCACATCGAGCGGCGAGGACGTCGCGGCGAATTATGGCCAACGACTGCCGTCCAGTCCCGAACGCTACGGGAGAGCGCATGAGACGGTCCAGCTGGTACAGGCCCTTTGGGGCAGCTGGGGAAACACGGCATGGGTGCACGATAAGGCGACGGGTCGCTTCGCGAACGCCGAGCAGGTCGCTCCCATCAACATGGGCGGCAACTTTGTTGCGTCGCGTGGGCCGCTGTACATTCCTCCCTCCGAACAGGGGCAACCCGTCATCTTCCACGCCGGGGGCAGCCCAAACGCACTCGAACTCGCAGGCCGCTACGCCAGTGGCGTCATCGGCGCGGCTTTCACGATCGACGACGCGCGGGCGCAGCGCGCCGCGTTTCGTGAAGCGGCCGAACGCGCCGGGCGGGACCCGGACGAGGTCGAATTCTTTGCCGGCCTGATGACAACGATCGCGAACGATAGGCGCGAAGGCCTCGATCGCCGAATCACGTTGAGCGGACGAATTTTTCCTCAGCGCGCGTCCTATCTCGGACAGATGCTCGGCCTGCGCCTCGATCTTGCACGGCTTGACGAACCACTATCGGCCGAGCAGTTGTCCACGGCGCGACCATCAGCAGGCGACCCGCGCTCGGGCCATGCACTTAAGATCGCGCGTGAAGGCTGGTCGGTCCGCGACGTGCTCGCGCACGGCGTGATCGATTACCACCCCGTCATCGTCGGACCTGCCGCCGAAGCCGCTGACCACATGCAGGAATGGTTCGAGGCAGACGCTGTTGATGGCTTCTGGGTGTCCCCAGACATATACGAGGATGGGCTGGACGCCTTCGTTGATGGCGTGGTGCCGATCCTCCAGGATCGCGGGTTGTTCCATCGTGAATATGACGGTACTACCCTGCGCGATCATCTTGGCGCTCCGGCCCAATATGGAGTCGATCCGCGAATCACGCGGTGACTTCAAGCCAACATCATCTCGCCGTAGGCGAGCCGCGGTTCGTGACCGACACCGGCAACGACATCGACGGCGGCTACGCCGGGTAAGTAAAAGGAAACATCTTGATCCGACACATCGTTTTATTCCGCGTGATCGAAGGCACGCCAATCGAGCGGGTGCAAGAGGCGATGGATCGCCTGGAAGCACTCGTGGGCGTAATCCCCGGCTTACGCTCTCTGGACGCAGGTTTCGACATTGGCGTCTAGGGAAACTTCGACTTCGGCCTCGTCGCCGAACTCGAAGACCGCGCCGCCCTGGAGGTGTTCTCGACCGATGCCACCCACATGGACGTGGCCATGTATATCCTCGAGTTCCGCAAGAATACCGACATCGCCATCCTCGACCTCGAGATCTGAGCCAATCCGCGGGGGCTTCCGAACCAGCAGTTCGGAAGCCCCCGTCCGACCTCGGCGGATGAGGTGGGTTTCGGATCCCAGCAGTCCTGTGACCGAACACGGCCCGCTGTGTGAGTAGGAAAGTGGGTTTTTCACTGAGAGGTAAATCCGCCGTCGATAACGAGCTCGGTTCCGGTGATGAATTTCGCCTCATCCGACGCAAGGTAGACCATGCCATAGGCGATATCAGAGGCCTCCCCGGCGTGAGGCGGCAAAGGAACGGTTCCAGGGTTGGCCAGCGATTCCTTCGTAAGCCCGTAGCCACGGGTCAGACCGGTGTCGACCGGACCTGGATGCACTGAGTTCACCCGGATGTTGTCCTTGGCAAACCACTGGGCGGTGTGTTTTGTCAGGGAGCGGACTGCCCCCTTCGAAGCGGAGTAGGCCGCGCTGCCGCCGTCCGAGGCGCCGCCGACAATCCCGGCGATCGACGATACGTTCACGATGGAACCGCGGCCGGCGGTCTGCATCGCGGGGATGACACTCTTCATTCCGAGCCAAGGTCCGGTGACATTGATGGCCATCACCTTATTCCAATCCTCAAGTTCAGCATCGAGAACACCCTTCGCCATTGCAAGGCCGGCGTTGTTTATCAGGATGTCGATGGTGCCCCATTCGGCGAGAGCGTCGTCAACTACGTGCTTCCAGTCCTCAGCCGAGGAAACGTCGTGCGTGCGGGCGATTGCCTCGCCGCCGTTCCCGGTGATTTCAGCGACCGCCTGTCGCAGTGCCTCCGCGGAGATGTCCGTGGCGAGTACCCGCGCCCCCTCGGCCACGAAGAGTTTTAGGGCGGAGAGCCCTATTCCGCTGGCTGCACCTGTGATGATGGCGACCTTGCCGGCCAATCGCGGCATATTTATCTTCCTTCTCTGATAGTGGACTCTTCAGCACATGCCATTTGTCGACACAGCTCAGGCTTCTCCGGACCGTTTCCGTGACCGGGTGTAGGCATCCAGCGATACGGCGGCGAGCACGATCACACCGAGGGCCACCTCTTGTGTCGCCTGCGGAAATGCGAGGATGTCGAAGACGTTGTTGATGGTTCCAAAGATCAGGATGCCAACGAGCGTCCGCCACATGGCGCCTTCTCCGCCGAGAAGTGATGTTCCGCCGATGATAACGATCGAGATGGAGTTGAGTGTGACTCCAACGGCCACGCCTGGCTGTCCGACGCCGATGACTGACCCCAGGACGATTCCCGCGAGGGCCGCCAGCATAGCTGTCAGCACGTAGGTACTTGCCCGAAGTGAGACTACGGGCAGTCCGGCCAGCCGTGCGGCTTCGTTGTTGCCGCCGATCGCGTAGATTCCCCTGCCGTAGACGGTCTTGGAAAGTGCGAACCATCCTGCTGCTACGAGGACCGCAAGAAGCCAGACGGAGAGCGGGGCTCCGAGCAAGTCTTCAGCCGACAGGAAATCGTAGCCGCCCGTTGCCATGGAAACCGGTTTGGAGTTCGTGTACAGCAAGGTGAGGCCGCTGAACAACGAGGCGGTTGCGAGAGTCGCGATAAACGCATTCACTTTGGCTTTTGTGATGAGGAGGGCGTTGATCAGGCCGAGGAGGAATCCGATCACCAGCGTGATGAGTATGGCTGGCCCCGCGGGCATCATGTGGGACAGGGTCGCATAGGACACTCCGCCGATAGCCAGCACGGCGGCCACCGAAAGGTCGAAGCCCCCTGCGATGATAATGAACGTCATCCCCACGGCAATGATGCCGACGGGGGCGTTCTGGGTCAGGATGTTGACCAGGTTTCCCAAGTTGAGGAAGCGCGGGTTGAGGATGGTCGCCGCGATGACGAGGATGATGAGCACCCAGACCATCCCGAGGCTTGCTGCTCGCTCCCGCAGGTTGAGCCTCCTGTTTGCCGTCACCCTGGGAGTAACAGTGCTTTCCGGGGTGGTGTCCCGGTCGATGGTGGCGCTCATGCGTGCTCCTTCAATCCAAATGCTGCTTGTAGTACGTCTTCCATGGCGATCTGCTGATCGTCGGTCCGCTCAAGGAACCCCATGCTGCGGCCCTTGGCAATTACGAGCACCCGGTCCGACACCGCCAACACTTCTTCAAGCTCGGACGAGACCATGATCACGGCAACGCCCTCGGCCGCCATCACGCGTAAAGTCTCCAGGAGCTCGCCCTTGGCGCCTACGTCGATGCCGCGTGTGGGCTCGTCCGCGAGGAGGACTCGGGGTCGGTCGTACAACCACCGTGCCATCAGCAACTTCTGCTGATTGCCGCCCGAGAACCTGTCGCTGCGTTCGCCCAACCGGGCTACAGGAAAGTTCAGCCGTGAGGCTGCCTCGGCGACCATCGCACGCAGTTTCCTCCGGCTAATCACTCCGCCGGATGAAGCGGAGCCAAGATTGGCGAGTGCGATGTTATCCGCGGCGCTGCGGAGCAAAACGAGCCCTTCTCCCTTCCGGTCCTCGGGGATCAAGCCGATGCCGAGCTTGCGCGCGGCGCGGACGGTCCGCGGCCAGGGTGACTCCGCGCCCGCCAGCCGAATAGTTCCCCGTGCAGTGTGTTCCGCGCCAGCAATTGCCCGCAGCAATGTCGAGCGGCCAGAACCGACCAGACCCGCGATGCCAAGTATTTCGCCGGGCTTCAGTTCCAGGTCGATATTTTCGATGGCTCCCGGAACGGTGAGCCCAGCCACTTCAAGAACCGTGGGCACGCCCGGCTCGACGGGTCTTGCGTGAATTTCCACTGGTTTGTCCATGAGTACCCGGCCAAGCGTCTGGTCCCCCCGCTGGTCACCGAGCATCGCGCGCACGAGTTCGGCCCGGGTTTTCTCTCCGCGCCTGCTCGTGGTGATGGCTCGGCCGTTCCTAAAGACCGTTATCCAGTCGGCGAGCCGTTCGATCTCGTCGAAGTTGTGGCTCACGATCACGATGGTGACGCCGCGCCTGCGTAATCCTTCGATCGCCCTATACAGGGCTTCCCGTTCCTCGACGGCGAGCGACGCGCTCGGCTCATCGAAGAGGATGACACGCGGATCGATGACCAGGGACCGCATGATCTCGAGCAGCTGCTGCTCTGCCACTGACAGGGAGCCAACGGGAACGCCGGCAGGTATGACCCGGACGTCCAGCTCGACACACAGTTGGACGTAGCGACGACGCATTTCGCGGCTCGAGAGAACTCCGAACCGGGACAGGACGGATCCAAGGAATACGTTTGCTGCCGCATCCAGATGAGGGACGATGGTAAGTTCCTGATAGATTGCGGACACGCCGCTTCGGCGCGCAGCGCGAAGGTTCCCCGGCTCGAGCCGTTCACCGAAGACTTCGACGACACCTCCATCAAAGTCGACGCGCCCGGCGATCGCGCCCAACGCCGTGGACTTGCCGGCTCCGTTCTCACCGATCAGCGCATGTACCGTTCCTTCGTGGATCTCGACGTCCACATCAATCAATGCGCGTGTGGCACCATAGGTCTTCGACACCGCTTTAAGCGCGACGCCGATGGCCGGGTCCGATTGCGAAGGCTCCATTGCCAGTTCTACTTTCTCTATTGGGCTGGGGCGGCGGTCGAGGGAACGTAGCCCCAGCCCAAGGCTGGACGAACTACGGTGCTACCGCAGCTCGGCGGGCAGTTCGGAGATTGTTTCCTTTGTGACCACGAAGGGATTCTTTGCAGTGCCAATGACCGAGTCATCCACAAAACGGGAGCCGGCATCCCCCCGTTGCGCGGCGGCGATGGACTCGAGGTTTGCCTTCATCTGGTTGTAAGGGAAGAGCATTGTGGAGAGCTGGACGTTGCCGGCTTCCAATTGTTGGATCTGGAATTTGCCGAAACCGACGTCCGCAACGTGTATCTTCTCCGAAAGACCGGCTTCTTTTTCAGCCTGGATAATGCCTTGGGTGAGGTCGGGCGAGGACGCAGACAGGATGAGGGTGGTGTCCCGATGGCCCTGCAGGTAGGTCTGGGTCTTGTTATACGCGTCAGTCGTCGTCCAGTCGGTGTAGATCGTGTCAATCGAATAGTTGGTGTTATCGGCTGCGAGCTTTGCCATTGCGGCTTCTGTGACGCGCGTCTGAGTGTTGACGGCCGGGCCAAGAACCGCGAGCACCTTTTGCTTACCCGGGTTGGCCTTCGCTGCGGCCGCCAGCCAGCCGTCGACGTAATCGCGGGTGGTGTTGCTGCCCACGAAGTTCAAGGTGCCCGGGGCCCAGACCTCGTCAACCGACTTGCCGGTGTGATTTGAGCCGTCGTCGCACAGGGGCGAGCCTGATATCGACGTAAGGATATTTGCCTTGGCGAAATCATGGGTGAGGAGCTTGCAGGACATCACGCCGTCGAGGGCCATTGCTACTGCGGCATCGAAGTTTCCGGATGTCATCGCTGTCTGCATTTGGTTGAGCTGCTTGTTCGGGTCGTAGCTTGCGTCAAACAGGGTCATCTCCATACCAAGTTCTTTTGCAGTTTCCTTTGCCGCCCGCTCCTGCTCCTGCCCGAACTCATTGGCCACACCGGGGATAAAGACGGCGACCCTAAGGCCCTGGCCGGTCTTCAGGTTGACTTTCATGTCGTTGCCGACATCGATTGCGACCGTGCCGGCTGGGCCTTGATTGCCTGGGTTAGCGCCGGTGTTTCCAGCGCAACCGGCCAGGGCGAGCAGCACTGCCGTAGATCCCGCAGCCAGCATGGCCCGCGACTTCGTTGTACGCATAATTCTCCTGATTACCTCGTTCCGGCGCCTTAGGCAGCCGGGATGTGATGTGTCGCGGGCTTCTTTGCTTCGCGATCGTGATGTCTAGTGGTGTGCCGACGCAACTGGGGGAGTGACCGCGCCGACGGGGGTAACGTGCCGTGAGAGGGGGCGCCCGCCTCCTGTCGATCCGGGACTACCGCAGTTCGGCGGGAAGCTCGGTGATCGTGTCCTTCGTGACAGTGAAAGGACTCTTCGCAGTGCCGATGACCGAGTCATCGACAAAACGAGGGCCTGCATCCCCGCGTTGAGCCGCAGCAATGGCCTCAAGCGATACCTTTATCCCGTTGTAAGGAAAAAACAGCGTAGAGAACTGGATATTTCCTGCCGCTATCTGTTGGATCGAGAACTCGCCGAAACCCTGGTCCACGATGTGGATCTTGCCAAGAAGGCCGGCGCCTTCTGCAGCTTTGACGATGCCCTGAGAGATATCCGGCGTGTACATGGACAGAATGAGGGTAGTGTCCGCATGGCCCTGTAGGTAGGTCTGGGTCTCGTTAAATGTGCCGGTCGTTGTGTAGTCGGTGTAGATCTTGTCGACCGTGTAGTCAGGGTTGTCCGCCGAGAATTTCGCTAGGGCAACTTCGATGACGCGAGTTTGCGCGGCGACTGCGGGGCCAAGAACAGCAACTACCTTCTGCTTGCCGGGGTTCGCCTTGGCCGCGGCAGCGAACCAGCCGTCGATGTAGGCGCGGGTGTTGTTGCTGCCAACGAAGTTCATGGTGCCCGGCGCCCAGACCTCGTCCACCGATTTGCCGGTCTGATTAATGCCGTACTCGCACAACGGCGTGACATTATCCACCACAAGGATGTTGGCCTTGGGGTAATCCTCGGTGATGGTCTTGCATACCACCGTGCCGTCGAGCGCCTGCACCACGGCGGCGTCGTAGTGGCCTGAGGCTAGCGCCGTCTGCATCTGGTTGAGTTGTTGGCTAGGGTTGTAGCCACCGTCGAATAAGGTCATCTCCATGCCCAGCTGCTTGGCAGTCTCCTTCGCGGCCAGCTCCTGCGCCTGTCCGTAAGCGTTGGCGACACCGGGGATAAAAACGGCGACCTTGAGGTCAGGGCTGGTCTTCAGGTTGACCTTCATGTTTTTGCCGACGTCGATCGCGACAGTGTCGCTGGGGCTCTGGCTGCTGGCGCTTTCAGCACAACCAGTCAGGGCCAGCAGCACCGCGGTCGATCCTGCAGTCCACATGATTCGCGACTTCCTTGTTCGCATTTTTCTCCTTGCGGTTCTTTCGCACGTTCAGAAACGTGCGCCACCTTGGCCTGCCATGCGTCCAGCCGGCGTCGTTGCCGACCGGACGTTAGGGTGACTTGCCGCCAGCTTCTTTGCTTGGCGATCTTGGTGGGTGCAATGGAGACGCTACGTGCGGAGCGGTAAGTACGTCAAGAGGAAACTTGCACTATCTGGTAACTACTATCGTAATATGATGTTAAATCGATTCAATTTGCGCAACAAGTTGCAGTCTAGTGCTGCTGCCGTGGGTCTCCACGACCGTGCATTCAGCCGCGGTTGTCGATCACCTGGAATTTCACCTCCGGGATGCCGCGGCCTCCCATCTGTAGGTCATCCAAACCTCAAACCCTTCAGCTTTGCTGATCAGCCGACGCTGGTTCACGCCGTCGGCCGCAAGCCACAAGATCGTGGCGTCGCCCGTGACCGCGTCGACAGTCCCCGTTCGGACAAATCGACCATATTGTCTTATTTGCACTGTTTCGCCGATGAGGGGAAGCCAGTCATCTTGCTTGTGATAAGTCATTGTTGTGTCCGTTTGGTCGCGTCTTTTTGGGCCGGGGGCCGCGCCGCCAAGAGATCCGGCACGGCGCGGGCAGCCCATGAATGCGGGTTGCTCACGCGCCGGCGAGGCCGGTGAGCAACCCGCGGTTTAGTCGGCGAACTACTCACCGGCCCCGGCGACAGGGCTCGCCTCCGGGAGGCACGCCGCCTGGAGCAGCTTCCGGGCCTTCTAGTGACTGGCAGCATGAACCTTCGTGGGATCGGTCTCTGTGTCGACTGCATGCAGGTCGGTGATGCGCTTGGGTGCCAGTACCGCCCAGACGATGACGAAGACAGCGATGACCACGGCCGAGGCGATGTAGATGCCGGCGAACGTTGCCTGGGGAATGAATCCGTCGGAGCCGGGAACCAACACGTTCAGGATAATTGCGACGGCTATCATCGCTCCGACGAACTGGATGATGTTTTGCATGCCAACGGTCACCGCCATGTTGTCCTGGCGGCCAGCAGCCGCAACGAGGGTGTATCCGGTGGTCAGGCAGCTGAGGATCGTGAGCGCGTACAGGAACACCCACAACCAGGACAGCCACATCTGGCCCTGGGCCAGGGCCAGTCCGAGGAAGACGAGGACGGCAGCGGATCCGGAAATGACCAGGACGGTCTTCGGTCCCAGGCGCCGAAGACCCCACCGGGTCCAGAGGTACCCCAGTGCCGCCCCGGGAATCATAGCGAGCAGTACGAACGAGGAGGCCAGGGCGGAAAGGCCGTGGCCGTAGCCGGAAGAATCCGGGGTCTGCAGCCATGCCGGCAGTACGATAAAGATGCCTTGGCCAACCAGGCTGATCAGGAGAATTCCGGAGTATCCGATAAGCGTCTGGCGGATATCCATGTTGCGGAATGACACCAGGGGCTCCTGGGTGCGTCGCTGCTGAATGATCCAAGCAGCCAATGTCATTGCGCTGACCAAGAATGCCCCGAGCACCAGCGGTGAGGTCCAGCTTTGGCCGGGCCCTTCAGCAATTCCGACCAGGAGTGCCGTGACCCACACGCCGAGCCCCAGCGCACCGAACCAGTCCAGCTGCACCACAGCGCGGGCGGCAACGGGCGTCTCAGGTGAGATCAGCGCGAGGATCAGCATGACCCCGTACAAGGCGAAGGTCACCCAGAAGACGGTCTCCCAGGGCAGACCCAGTCCAACGATGAGGCCGCCGGCAATTAGTGCGAGCGGTGTGAGGACTGCCATCACTGTCGAAAGCACCAGCGAGACCAGGCGGATTTGCCGGGCCGTCGCGCGTGGACGCAGGAGCCCCCAGCTCAGCGGAATCGTGACCGCGAGGCCCATGAGGAATCGGCCCGCGACCAGAGGCCAGAAACCGTTGGCGGTTGCACCCAGGGCGCATCCCACCAGTGCCAGGACGATCAGCGCGATGAGAACTTTGCGATGCCCGAAGATGTCACCCATTCGGGCGGTCAGGCTGACCGAGATCACGCTGCCCATCATGAGCGCGTTAAGGACCCAACCGATTTCCGAGCCCGTCAGGCCTGATTCAGTCGCGATCACTCCGATGAGTGGAGCGAGGATTCCGTACTGGATGTCGAGCGTTATGCCGCTCAGCAGGAGCAGGGCAATTATCGGTGTGCTTCGGCCGGTGCGGGACTCGACCGCTATTGTTTGTGTCATCTTTGACTACCTTTTGTTTTACCCAGCAGCCGCTGGGGTCGTTGCTGACGGCGGAGAGCAAGTGCATGAGATCGGAGGGACCCGGCGCGCATCGTTGGTTCGATGTGCCGACGACGTCGACGCCATACGTTGTGTTCCGCGGAAGAATCCGGCTTCTTTGCCGGGCTTGTGCAGGCTTCAACGTTAAGTTGGGTCGACTCCAGCGCGGCACGGCATTCGACGCCGTTCACATGGGAATGTACGCCAAGGTGCGTTAGGGTCAGGAGGGCGCGGGGGCAGGCTTAGGCTCTGGATTTGACGTTGGCTTTGTAGTGGGAAGCTTCCCTGTAGGCCGACGGTGGCATCCCCTTCCACCTTTTAAAGGCGATGGTGAAGCTGGCGGGCTCTGTATAGCCAAGTTTGCGGGATATCCGCGCTACCGAAAGATCCGTATTCGAAAGCAAATCGGCGGCGAGGTCACTCAAGGCCTTGTCCCGGAGCTGGGCGAAGTCATCCCCAGTGAGTTCGAGCTTGCGTTGCAGGGTCCGGGGGGAAACCCGAAGTGTTGCGGCCACATTTGCCAGTTTGCGGTTGAGCTCGGGGGCAGCCCTTATGGTTTTCGCGACAGTGTCGGCCCAGTCTCCGGTCGCCCTGAGAGTGTCCACAATCTGGGTATCCGCTTTGATCCATGCCGCGTGCTGAAAGGCGTTACCGAAGGGAAGTTCCTGTGCTGACGTAGCGGGGTCCCACCATAGCCGCAGCGTGTCGGCGCCGCAGTCGATGCTGCAAGGGACGTTTGCCGAAAGTTCGGGGGAAGCTTCTGCGAGAGGAAATTCGATCCGGGTGAAGGGAAAGGGGCTGCCGTAGAGCCAGGTGAAATTCCGGGCAATGAAACAAAGGTCGCGGTAAACGCTGAACGGGACCAATTCTTCCGGGGCATCGGGGTAGGTGAACTCCATCCCAGTTACTGCGCCGTCCGGTGTCCTCAGTGACGCCAGCTCGAACAGGGCAGGGCCGTAGTCCGTGGTACTTGCAACGTCTACCCACGCCTCAATGGTCGGCGCAGTAGCCAGCGCCAATCCTCTCACCCCGAAGGAGCCCAGTGAATAAGCACGCGCGGCCCGCACCCAGAGATCGACACGATCTTCTGTGAGACCAACGAACTGAAGCTGGAAGGCCAGCTCCTTCCTCGCAGGAATAGTGCCTCCCGGCCGATTCACCGCATCGGGATCTATTTCCGCATTCGCCAGCGCAGTCTGCCAATCCAGGTCCGCATCCTCAAGCAGTCCACGCAATATGTGAACGCTGAAGTTTGCTACCCGCAGGTTCTGATAGGTTCCGCCTTTCACCCTTGCCACCTTCTGCCGCAGGCATAGCGGAGCGCCTCAGTAAGTTCAGGACCGGTTCGGGGATGCATCGCTCTCCTCGTCTTTGTGGAGGGACAGGCCCCTGCTCGAAAGCGCGTCGGCAAATCCGAGTATCAGAAGGCTCGTGCAGTACGGCAGTATCTTTGCACCCCCAGCGGGCCATCAACACACAAGAAGTCACGTTTGGCGCAGTTTCCCATCTACTTGGCGTCCCTTGTCATGCCGGTCCAGCGCGGCAGGCTCTTAACGTTGAAGCTAAACAAGGCTCCGCAGTGGAGCCGAAACAACGCAAAAAAGGAGAGGGAACGAGATGACACGCGAAGAAGCCTTCACACTTTGCCCTTCCGACTCCTACGTGGAGCTCTACGGCAACCAGTGGCTCATCGTTCCGTTTGCACCGGTCGCGCAACCGCAGTTCTTTGTCTGCACACCGGGCCAACGCATTGCCCAAGCACGGTAATTGACCCTGCGTTCGCAGCTTTGGCCGCAAGGCCTATGGGGATCTTTCATCTTGTGGTTGAGTGAAGCATGGCTGCCCCGATTGAGGATTATGCGCTGCTTTCGGATCTCCACACCGGACCCCTGGTTTCCCGGCAGGGCAGCGTGGACTGGCTCTGCTTCCCGCGTTTTGACTCGCCCTCTGTCTTTGCCTCCCTGCTCGGGCATGAAGACCATGGCCGGTGGCTGTTAGCCCCGAGTTCGCCGAAGGCCGTCGTAGTGGATCGTCACTATGTGGGCTCGACCTTCGTACTGCAAACGACGTGGCAGGCCAATTCGGGCAAGGTGATGGTGACGGACTTCATGCCAGTAGGTGGCGCCCAGCCATCACTCGTCCGCCGGGTCACCGGACTCAGCGGGACAGTCCCCATGCATCACGAGATAAGGATTCGGCCCCAGTACGCCACCGTCCTGCCTTGGGTGAGCAGGATCCGCGACAGCGCAGACCCCGAAGCGGAAATACTTCTCGCCATGTCTGGTCCGGACGCTCTGTCTTTGCGGGGCGCCCCTCTTCCGCAGGCCGAAGACCACCGGCACGCGGGGGAGTTCACGGTTCAGCAGGGACGGAATGTGGACTTCTACCTAACATGGTTCCCTTCTTACCAGGACGTGCCGCCGGCCATCAACATTGACGCAGCCCTGGACGACGCCATCCACTACTGGACCACATGGGCAGGCAATTGCCGCTACGACGGGCCCTACCAGAGTGGCGTCAAGCGTTCACTTCTGGTCTTACGTGCCTTAACCCACTATGAGACGGGCGGCATTGTTGCTGCTCCTACCACTTCCCTGCCCGAGGAGTTTGGCGGACCACGCAACTGGGACTACCGCTACTGTTGGCTGCGCGATGCATCCTTGACGCTCGAAGCCATGTTGACGCACGGCTACGAATCCGAAGCCCTGAAATGGCGGAATTGGCTTCTGCGTGCGCTCGCAGGTGACCCGGAAAAACTGCAAATAATGTACGGCGTAGGGGGCGAACGCGACCTGACGGAAAAGGAACTCCCGCACCTGCCTGGCTACCAGGACGCCAAACCCGTTCGAATCGGGAACGCGGCCGTCTTCCAGCATCAGGCCGATGTTGTGGGGGAGGTGATGGTGGTACTGGAGCGGCTGCGCCTGGCCGGGGGCAAGGAGGACCATTTCTCCTGGGCCCTGCAGCGCGCCCTCCTGGGATCAGTGGACAAACACTTCGAAGACAAGGACCTGGGATTGTGGGAAATGCGGGGCGATCCGCAGTATTTCACGCACTCCCGGGTCATGATGTGGGCGGCGTATGACAGCGGCGTACGTGCTGTCCGGGACCACGGACTGCCTGGGCCGCTCGGGCACTGGGAGCGGCATCGGGATCGGTTGGCCGCAGAGATTTCGGATCTCGGATTCAACCGTGACCTTAATTCCTTCACCCAGACATACGGTGGCGAGGAGACGGACGCGGCCCTGCTGGTCTTGCCGCAGGTCGGCTTCCTCGCCTACAACGATGAGCGGATGCTGGGAACAGTCGCCCAGCTGGAGAAGGAGCTACTCACTCCTGAGGGTCTGCTGATGCGCTACCGCACCGAGACCGGCGTCGACGGATTGGCGCCGGGGGAGCATCCCTTCCTTGCCTGCTCCTTCTGGCTGGTGGAACAGTACGCACGCTCAGGCAGGCGGGAAGACGCCAAGAAGCTGATGGGCGCCCTGGTCGGACTTTGCAATGACCTCGGACTGCTCAGCGAAGAATATTCCATGAACGAAAAACGGATGGCCGGAAACTTTCCACAAGCCTTCTCCCACCTTGCCCTGATACGCGCCGCAGACGCCATGCACAGCGAGGGCGCCTAAGCCGTGGAACTTGTGTTGTTCTTATACAGGGAAGCTTCCCTGTAGGCCGTTGGTGGCATCCCATTCCACCGTTTGAAGGCGATGGTAAAGCTCGTTGGGTCTGTGTAGCCCAGCGTGCGGGATATCCGTGCTACAGAGTGATCCGTTTTGGCCAGCAGATCGGCGGCGAGGTCACGCAAGGCTTTGTCCCGGAGCTGGGCAAAGTCGTCACCGGTTAGTTCGAGCTTGCGTTGTAAGGTGCGGGGGGAGACCCGCAGTGTTGCGGCAACATTTGCCAGTTTGCGGTTGAGCTCGGGTGCGGCCCTAATGATCTTCATGACAGTGTCGGGCCAGTCGCCGGTTGCCCTGAGATCGTCAAGAATCTGGTGATCCGCTTTGAGCCATGCTTCGTGCTGGAAGGCGTTACCGAAGGGGAGTTCGTGGACCGATGTTTCGGGATCCCACCAGAGCCGCAGTGCATCGGATCCGGAGTCGATGGCGCACGGGACGAAGGGGAAAATCTCAGGGGAGGCTTCTGTGAGAGGGAATTCGACCTGGGTGAAGGGGAAAGAGCTGCCGTACATCCATGTAAAAGTTCGGGCAATGACGCAGAAATCGCGGTAGACGCTGAACGGGATGAGCTCTGCAGGGGTGTCGGGGTAGGTGAACTCCATACCGGTCACCGTGTCATCCAACGTCCGGAGAGGCCTGATTTCCATCAGGCCGGGGGCGTAGTCTGTTGAGCTGCCGGCTTCTACCCAGGCCGCAATGGTCGGTGCGGTAGCGAGGGCCAATCCGCGAATACCGAAGGAGCCCAGGGTGTAGGACTGTGCGGCCTTCACCCAGAGATCGACGCGATCTTTTGTGAGAGCGACGAACTGCAGTTGGAAGGCCAACTCCTTCTTCGCAGGAATAGTGCCTCCCGGGCGGTCGATAGCGTCGGGGGCGATTTCTGCGCTTCTGAGCGCAGTTTGCCAATCAAGATCCGCGTCCTTCAACACTGCGCAGAGTCCGTGAACACTGAAGTTGGGTAACCGCAGATTCTGGTAAGAGCTTAGTTTCACTGCTGCCCCCTTTCACCGTTGACGAAGAGGCGCTCCAGCGTTTCAGGGTTCCAAGCCAAGGGGCCGCAGCAGCCCAACATGTGAAGCACGTCACCAGCTTTGCATCCCACGCCATGTATTTACAAGTGGCCCTGGCATGACGCAGTTTCCCATCTGTTTGGCATGTCTTGCCATGCCACTTACCTCACCTGCGCACCTAACGTTGAAGCCCTGAGCAAGGGCCGGCAGTGAAGCCGGCGCACTGATATCAAAGGAGATCCGGTGAGCTTATCCATCACCCAAAGCCTTGAACCGGCAATCACTGCCGACGAATTCAAGGCCGCCTTCCGCAACCATCCCGGTGGTGTCGCTGTCATCACGGCTGATGCGGGCAACGGGCCGGTCGGCCTGACAGCAACGTCTGTCATTTCGGCCAGTGCCGAACCTGCGATCCTGGCATTCTCAGTATCGGAACTTTCGTCCAGCACTCCGACCATTCTCGGCGCAGACACCGTCGTTGTGCATCTACTGAGTGCTGAACAAGTGGACATTGCCAAACTCTGCGCCACCAGCGGGATCGACCGCTTTGCTGACACCTCTCTCTGGTCGCGCCTGGCGACGGGCGAGCCCTACTTTGTCCAAGCCCAGGCCTGGATCCGGGGCAGGATCATCAACTCGATGGCCGCCGGCGGTTCGTCCATAGTGGCCGTCGAGGCACTTCAAGCGTCGCCGGCGCTGTCGGGTGACGCGGCACCAGGAAGTCCGCTTGTCTACCACAACCGGCGCTGGCACACCCTTGGGGACGCATCCCAGATCTGAACCGGGACCTGCCGGTCATAAGAAATCCAACCCGTTCAACACCAATTTAGATTCTTCCCGAAAGGACGGCGATTATGAGCATCGCATCCAACGAAACTTCCACCGACCACCTTGTTGACCGCGACTTTGTCGCGGATTACACAGTCGAGCGTGACAAGAGCCCGATGGTCGGCGGCGACAACGCTTTCAAGGTCGCGATCTTCGGGGCGAACGTCTCGACCGGGCAAGGCGGCCTGAACTTCGCGGACAACTCGATCAAGCTTGGCAACTGGGGCGAGGTGCAGCATCTTGCGCAGAAGGCGGACCGGTACGGAGTGGACGGATTCATCCCCATCGCACGCTGGCAGGGACTCGCAGGTCCCGACCGCCCCTGGGGCCGTCAGTTCGAGACGTTCACCTGGGCGGCAGGACTCGCCGCAGTGACGCAGAACATTCAGATCATCGCAACATGCAACGTGCAGTTCATGAACCCCGTGATGGGCGCGAAGATGGTAACCACCATTGACCACATCAGCGGCGGCCGCATGGGGCTCAACGTAACAGCTGGCTACTTCAAGCCCGAGTACGACATCTTCGGCGTGGAGCTCCCCGAGCACGACGTACGCTACGAACTCGCCGACGAGTGGATTGAGATCGCCGAGCGCCTGTGGGCGAACGAGGAGCAGCAGTTCGACTTCGACGGCAAATTCTTCAATCTGAAGGGTGCGCAAGCGTACCCGAAGCCCGTGCAATCCCCCCGCCCGATGGTGATGAGCGCCGGTTCAAGCCCCGCAGGGCAGGAGTTCGCGTTCAAGCACGCAAACGTCCTGTTCGCGTCGGTTGCCAGTGTCGAGCACAGCGGCGAGCTCACTCCGAAGATTCGGCAGAAGGCTGACGCAGCCGGTCGCGAAGACCTCGGCCTGTGGGCGGGCGCGCACATCATCGTCAAGGACACCGAGAAGGAGGCACGCGCCTACGCCGACTACGTGACAGAGAGCACCGACTGGGAGAGCGCGCTTCGCTATCGCGAGATCATCCGCACCGGCACCCAGAGCTTCAACTGGGATGAGTACAAGCAATCCGAGGACTACAAGCGTGACGAGTCCGTGAGGGCCTTTGGCCGCGCGGCACTCATGCCGATCACGGGTACGCCCGAGATGGTCGTCGAGGAGCTGCAGAAGTTGCAGGCATCGGGCATCACGGGCATCTGCACCGGCCTCGTCGACTATGACGAGGGCCTCGACCGGCTGAACGAGCAGATCTTCCCGCTGATGCGCGAGGCGGGCCTGCGCGCCTGACGACGAAGCGTCCATCCACGAAGGAGTGAACACAGATGACTTTTCCTGATCCCAAAAAATTCCAACTCGTCGTCGCGGGACCGAACGAGTCCGGCCAAGCCGACTTCCTCGATGTCGGCCCGGGCGCCGAGTTCGACTTCCCCGGCGTGGCAGCGGGTGCCTTTTACTGGGCTGTAGACGGGGGCCACAGCAAAACGAACATCGGTTCCCCGCCAAGCAAGGTCGCCCTCGCGGGACCCAATGGATCCACCTTCGGTATCAGCAGCTTCCCCGCGCACTCTTCCGGGGAGGTGGACGCGGCGACGCTGGACGAAAGCATGAGCGCCACCGACGACGACGGCGACGCCGGAATGCACGCGAGCGACACCATCGACTATGAGGTGGTCATCTCGGGCAAAGTGGACCTGGTACTCCCCGGGGGAAAGAAGCGCACGCTTGTTCCGGGAGACCTGCTCGTCATGGCCGGCGTGCCCCATGCCTGGAAGAATCCGTACGACGAGGACTGCGTCTACGTCGTGGTCACTGTCGGTTTCAACACCCCTGAGGTCGCATCATGAGTCTGACCTCACCCGGCAAGGCGCTGCGTGCCGTCTTCGACAGTCCCCGGACGGCACTGGTGCCGTTCGGCGCCCTGCCGCTCCACGCACAGATGGCGCAGCACGCGGGCTTCGACGCGTTCCAGCTCTCCGGCGGCATGTCCGCCTGGTGGCAGGGTGTCTCTGACACGGGATGGCTCACCCTGACCGAGGTGGTTGAGCATGCAAAGCGCACTGCCCGCGCCGCTGACATTCCCATCTATTGCGACGCCGATACTGGCTTCGGTGCGCCAATCAACGTGCAGCGCACCGTGTCCGAGTTCATTGACGCCGGCGTCGCCGGAATCCACATTGAGGATCAGCGGGAGCCCAAGAAATCAGGCGGTGTAGCCGGGATCGAATTGGTTTCGGACGCCGAGGCTATCGGACGACTGAACGCCGCCGTCGATGCCCGCGACAAATTGGACAGCGACTTCGTGATCGTTGCCCGAACCGACGGCTATGGTGCCGCTGGCGGTGGCGTGGACGAGGCAATCCGCCGCGCGCAGCTCTACAAGGCCGAGACCGGTGCGGACGTCATCTTCTACGAGGGATTCCATACGTGGGAGCAGGCCGAACTCGCGCTGAAGGAGACACCCGGGCCTGCCTACGCCGTCGGGGTTCCGCTGATCGGCCGTAAGACCGTCGCCGAGATGACGACGATCGGCCAAGCGATTCAGCCTGTGGCTTTCGTGCTTCCGGGAGTCAAAGAGGTTTGGCGCTTGCTCATGCAGGTCAAGGAATCAGGCGAGGCCACACCCATCGGCGAGTACATCGACCACTTGAATGATGATCCCGACAGCATCGGTTGGGGCGCAATGTTCGGCCGTCCCCTGACCGACTACGTGCGTGAAACCGAGGACAGGTTCCTCCCGCAAGAATCGCACCGCAACTATGACAACAACGTGCATGTTGGAGAGAGCTACTAATGAATGTGGAGCGATTGATGATGAAGGACAAAGCCGGACTCGTCACCGGCGCGGGCTCAGGCATTGGCCGGGCAGGTGCTCTGGCGTTCGCAAAGAATGGCGCGCGCGTATTGGTGTCCGATATTGATGAGGCATCCGGGCGGGAAACGGTGGAGATCATCACGGAATCTGGTGGAGAGGCTGTCTTCTTCCAATGCGATGTCAGCGATGAGGAGCAGGTCAAAGGTCTCGTCGACGCGACGGTGTCGAACTTCGGGAAGCTGGACTTCGCTTTCAACAATGCGGGGATGAACGGTGTCTTCGCACCTATCGGGGAGACTGACAGCGCCACCTGGGATCGGGTCATGAAGGTGAACTTGTACAGCACCTTCTACTGCCTGAAGCACGAAGTCAACTCGATGCTGAAGACCGGAGGCGGCGCGATCGTCAACACTGCTTCTGCTGCGGGCCTTGTCGGAATCGCCAACAACGCCCCTTACACCGCCTCGAAATTCGGTGTCGTCGGGATGACAAGGAACGCGGCGATGGACTACGGCCCCTTGGGCATCCGTATCAACGCTCTCACCCCGGGGTCGACGACGAGTCCCATGATGAAGAACGCTTTCGAGCAGAACCCGCCCGAATTCCGGGAAAGGATCCTGTCGGCGATTCCGATGCGCGGGCTGGCTGAACCTGAGGATCAGGCAGACGCGGTTGTGTGGCTCTGCTCGGACCAATCACGCATGGTTACCGGAATCTCCCTGGCGGTCGACGGCGGCTGGCTGGCTGGAAAGTAAGTGGCAACGCCTTCCGGATTCAAAAGAAATGGAGTACCTGAAAAATGAACAATCTTGATTTCAAGGGCCGGGTGGCAATTGTCACGGGCGCGGGACAGGGAATGGGCCGCGAGCATGCAAAGATGCTGGCCTCCCGCGGGGCGCGGGTGGTCGTCAACGACGTCAACGTGGCGAACGCCGACGAGGCCGTGGCCGAAATTACCGAAGCCGGCGGCATCGCAGTGGTTGACAGCAATAACGTCGTCACCAACGCGTCTGACATAGTCCAGACGGCACTGGACTCCTTTGGGCAGCTCGACATTGTCGTGAACAACGCCGGGATCAATGCGTTCGGCCGCTTCTGGGAGATGGAGCCCGAGACGTGGTGGCGCATCTTCGATGTGGCCGTCAAGGGCGTGGTTGGAGTCTCACGTGCTGCCATGCCGCACCTCATTGCCTCAGGCAGTGGCCGGCTTATCAACATCTCGTCGAACGGCGTCATGGGTGTTCCGACTGACTCGGCCTACAACGCTGCCAAGGCCGCGATCTGGGGTCTTGGTATCACCCTCGCGGCGGAGGCTCGTGAGGTGGGAGTTCAAGTCACCACCCTGATGCCGGTTGCCTTGACACCGATGACGGAGGACGCCTTCCCCAATCCCGTCGTCAAGGACGCCATGCGCACCAATGTTCCGGCGAGCTCGGTGTCTGCCTTCGTAACGTGGTTGGCTCACCAGGACACGACAGTATTTGGCGAAACGTTCGAGATCGCCGGAGTTGCAGCCGGTCGCGTGGCCATTGCCGGCATGCCACGAATGAAGGTCGAATCACCTACGCCCGAGAGCTGGGCCGACAGCGGGGAGGCGCTCATGAAGGACGGCGAGCTGCGGGCATTTCGCAACGCGAGCGAGTCGTTCCGCGACCAGATGGTGTTCTTGGCGCCCGAATTGGACACGGTGCTCCCAGTCGACGCAGCGGACGTATCGCGGTAACCGTCGCGGCATCAACCACCACGTAGAGGCAAGATCAAGGCCAAAAATTGGCTCACAAAACAAAACAAGGATTCTCATGAAAATCGGCATTCTAGGAGCAGGATCAATAGGCGCGACACTCGCCCGCAAACTGAGTGGAGCAGGCCATGATGTAAAGGTTGCGAATTCCCGCGGCCCCGAAACCATCAGTTCGGACATTGTGGCAGCGGGTGCCCGGTCAGTAGAAGCAAGCAGCGTTGCTACCGACGTCGACGTCCTCATCACGTCCATCCCGCTCAGCCGGATGCCTGGGGTGAAAACCCTTATCTCCGACCTCCCGGCCGACGCCGTCATCGTCGATACGTCCAACTACTATCCCCTGCGCGATGGGCGGGTGGAAGCCCTGGAAGGCGGGATGGTCGAAAGCGTTTGGATTACCGAGCAGCTCGGGCGCCCGGTTGCCAAGGCCTGGAACGCCATCACAGCGGGGTCCTTCGAGGAGAAGGGACGCGAAGCGGGCGATGCCGAGCGGATCGCCATCCCCGTGGCCGCGGATAGCGATCGCGACAAGGCGGTAGCAATGGCTCTCGTCGAGGAGACCGGGTTTGACGCGGTCGACGCCGGATCCCTGGCGGACTCCTGGCGCCAGCAGCCCGGAGCGCCCGGCTACTGCACCGACCTTACGCGCCACAAGTTACCCAACGCCCTTGCTGCCGCCGAGAAGGCCCGGATCCCACAGCGAAGGGACATCGTGCTTGAGGCCATTACCGAACGCTTCCCGAACTATTCGGATGTCAGCGCCGAGTACATCGTCCGGCTCAACCGGGCCATCTACAGCTAACCAGTGACAATTCGCCGGCGGCCGCGGGGTCAAGGAGCAGAAGTGAACCGCAAGGAAGATATCGTCATCGTGGGGGCTGCCCGGACTCCGCAAGGCCGGTTGATGGGCCAGCTCGCAACGGTGTCCGCCGTCCAGCTCGGCGGCGCTGCAATCGCGGCCGCCCTCGACAGGGCAGGCATCAGTGCTGATGCTGTTGACGCCGTTCTCATGGGACAGGTAATCCAGGCAGGCGCTGGCCAGAACCCTGCACGACAAGCAGCAGTAGCCGGCGGGATACCGCTCAGTGCCCACGCTGTCACCGTTAACAAGGTATGCCTGTCCGGGCTGAGCGCGATCATCGAAGCCAGTCGCCTACTCCAACTCGGAGAAGCGGAAGTGGTCATCGCAGGCGGACAGGAGTCAATGAGCAATGCACCGCATCTGCTTCCGGGTTCGCGCGCCGGGCACTTGTACGGGGATGCCGTGCTGATAGACGCCGCTGCCCGCGACGGATTAACCGATGCCTTCGACCATGAGTCAATGGGCCTCAACACAGATCGTGCCAATGACTTACTCGGTATTGCCCGTGTCCAGCAGGACAAAGCCGCTGCAGACTCCCACCGGCGGGCAGCATCGGCACAGGGTGCAGGCTACTTTGACGCGGAAATTGTCCCGGTCAAAGTGCCGCGTCGTCGGGGAACGGCCGAATTGGCGGGCAGCGACGAAGGCATCCGCCCGGACAGCAATGAGGAGTCCCTCAGCAAACTCCGCTCGGCATTTTCCCCTGGCGGTACCGTAACGGCAGGCAACGCGTCGCCGCTCACTGACGGTGCTGCCGCCGTCGTCCTTACCACGCGCGGCTACGCAGAGGCCCATGGCTTGGAGATCGTGGCGGTACTCGGAGCCCACGGACAGACTGCCGGCCCCGACACATCCCTGCCGGACAAACCAGCCCGGGCCATTTCGAAGGCGCTCGGGGCCTCAGGCTGGACTGTAGAGGAGCTGGACTTCGGGGAGATCAACGAAGCCTTCGCGTCGGTGGCACTCCACTCGGCGGCGCAGCTTGGAGTTGGGATGGACAGGGTCAACGTCAACGGCGGCGCCATCGCTCTCGGACACCCCATCGGCGCCTCCGGGGCACGCGTCGTGGTCTCGGCTGTGTACGAACTCCAGCGCCGCGGAAGGGGCAAGGCTGCCGTGGCACTGTGTGGTGGAGGCGGCCAGGGCGAGGCGCTGCTCCTGTCCCTGAGCTGATCGATGGCTGGAGAATTTGAGCCCCTGAAGGAGGCTGCGACGAACAACGGAAAGATGGCGGATTGGGCCGCTGAACTGGAGCAACTGCGTGTCCTCGTTGCCAAGCAGGAGTTGAACGAGAATATGATCCGCTATTGCCGGGGCATGGACCGCAAGGATCTTGAGCTGATGAAGTCCACCTACTGGCCTGAGGCGACTGAGGATCATGGCATGTACGTAGGCCTGTCCCATGACTTTTGCGACTGGGCGTATTCCATGCGGCGGGAGTCCTCCCACAAGGCCTGCCACTACATCACCAACATACTCATTGAACTGAACGGCAATCAGGCCAAGCGTGAAACGGCGTTTATCTACCTGACTGCGCCGACCCCCGGCGGCCCTACCGACCTGCTTTTTGGCCGATATCGGGATCTCTGCGAGCGGCGCCAGGGGGAGTGGAAGGTGCTCGCGCGGACCTGCGTTTGGGACGGGGCGCAACGACTCGCTCCGCAAGCGGACGTCGCCGAGCTGTTCGGCATCCCGCCCACATCCAACTTCGGCGACCGCTACCCGTTTGACCCGACCTATGCCACGGATTGGGGAAAAGCATCCCCGGTCCAGACTACGAATGCAAAGGAGCATCTCAATGACTAGCGATCGAATCCTCGCTGGAAAGCACGTACTCATCACTGGCGCCGGCCGCGGCCTCGGCGAGGCGTACGCACACGCGGCCGCAGCGGAAGGTGCCCGCGTCGTCGTCTCCGATATTAATGCCGAAAGCGCCCAGGCTGTGGCGGAGTCAATCAACCGGGCGGGCGGCGAAGCAATAGCCGTCGCGGCGGACGTCACCGATTGGGACAGTTGCCAGCGGCTCGTCACTGCTGCGGTAGAACGCTTCGGCAAGCTCGACGGCCTGGTCAACAACGCCGGGTACCTGGAGACGGTGACCGCCGGGCAGGAGACCCAGGAGCACATTCGCCGCCACGTCGACATCAACGTCTGCGGTACCTACTTCATGTCAGTCCACGGCCTCGCCGCCATGGAAGGCCGCGGATCCATCGTCAACGTCACGTCCGGCGCCGTTGCTGGTCTTCGCATGATGAGCGCCTACGCGGCAGCCAAGGCGGCGATCGCCTCCTTGACCTTCGCCTGGGCCACCGAGTTCGGCGCCGAAGGTGGAGACATCCGGGTCAACGCCATGGCGCCCCACGCCGACACGCCGATGATGACCGCAGGGACAGAGGCTTACACGAAGTTCTTCGGCGGCAACCCCGTCGCGCCGCCGCCTTCCACTAACGCTCCAGTGGTGCTCTATCTCCTGTCCGACCTCAGCAAGGGAGTAAACGGCCAGGTAGTCCGCTTTGCGAACGGGCATGACCTGATGCTGCTTTCACACCCCGCTATCGTCGACTCCGCCCTCACCCGCGAGACATGGACGCCGCTTGATGTCAGCGCGGCGTTCGATGACGTGCTGCGCGCCAGGATGCAGCCGTGCGGCCAACTGACGTACATGGATTCCCGCATCACGGAGCCCGAACTGACTGAGTTTGCGGGAGTGAGCCAGTGAACGAGCCGAACAAACCTGCGAAGCGCAGCGTCGACGTCGTGATTATCGGAGCCGGTCCGGTCGGGCTTTCGGCGGCGATCCTCTTGGGACGGTTCGGCGTCGACACGCTCGTGGTCGAGCGACGAACCGAGCGGTCACGCCACCCCAGGTCCCGGGCGGTCAGTTGCCGCACCATGGAGGTGTTCCGCGAACTCGGCCTCGCCAACGACGTGCGGGCAGCGGCGCTTCCCAGCGGACCACGCCGCCTGCTCGGAAGCGATGCCGTATCACTGTGGCGTTCAGTCGTCACCAGCAACGGGAATGCGAATGGACCCTCGGACACCAGCCTCGGCCCGGAGACCCTGGACGTGGTGCTGTGCTCCCAGGACGTCCTTGAGCCCATCCTCGTTGACGCCGCCCAGGCCGAGGACACCGTCACGATCGAGTTCGGCCGGACGGTGTCGACGGTAAACGACACAGGGACAGAGGTCCTTGTGTCGATAGATACTGAGGACGGCCTTGAGCACGTCGCCGCAAAGTACGTCATCGCGGCCGACGGCGCCGCCAGCCAGGTGCGCACGGCCCTGGGGATCGGGACGACCGGCGATCAGGACCTGCAGACGGCGGTGAGCGTCCTGTTCCGTTCGCCTGTCATCCAGCGGCGCACGGGCGACCCATCGAGCTTCATTTATCTTGATAATCCGGACACGATCGGGGCTGTCGTGATTGCTCCCGTGGACGCGACCGACCGGGTGGCGATGCTGGGCCGCCCGCTGGTCATGGACAGAATGCCCTTCGAAGACATCGACTGGACGACGCAAATACGCGACGCCATCGGCGATCCCGACGAGTCGGTCGAGTTAATGGACGCCCGGACCTGGACGGTGGGCGCCTGGGTGGCTGACCGCTACCAGTCCGGCCGGATCCTGCTCGCCGGAGACGCAGTGCACGTCATGCCTCCCTACGGCGGGTTCAACCAAAACACTGGCATCCAGGACGTCCACAACATCGCATGGAAGCTGGCAGCCGTCCTCAAAGGCTGGGCGGATCCTGCCCTCCTGGCCACCTACGAAGCCGAGCGGCGGCCCGTTGCTCTCTTCAACATGGCAGAAGCCGTCCGCAACTTCCGATCCATCGTCGGAAACGCCGATGAAGGCCCCCGCTCCTTCAGGCCGGAAAACTTTGAACACCCCGGCCTGGACATCGGATTCCGCTACGACCGTGGAGCGGTTGCCGGAGCCACTTCGCCCAATGCCGGCTGGCCGGTGGGAACCTTCACCCCAACTGCTGCCGTGGGTGAACGCGCCCCGCATGTCTGGCTCAACGCTGAAGGCACTGTCTCAACACTCGATCTGTTCGGGCATGAACTGACCATCCTCGCGCGCTCCGGCTCGGAGCCTGCAAGGGAGGCAGCACAGCGCGCAGAGAGCCTTGGCATTCCAGGCCGCTCGGTCACCTTCGGGCCCTCCGGGGACTTCATCGCTGCCGAGGCAGAGTGGGCGGCCGCCTACCGTGTAAACGGGGACGAAGCCATCCTCGTGCGGCCTGACGGGCACGTGCTTGCCCGCCTGGACAGCAACGACTCCGGCGCCGTGGACCACGCCCTACTCGCTTACGTCGGGCGCACAACGCCATGATCCCGGCAGAACTCGACCTGCCGCCCCCGGGAGGTTGATGACAGGGCCCGAACACACCGCAAGTCCCGGCGCTATTTTTCGATCTCCACTATTGAGAACTCGCGCTATTTGTATATAGGGTTCATATTACGAGAGTTTGACTAGTGGTCAAACTAGTCGTGGTGTAGCCGCAACTCATTGCTCAATCACAGAAATAAGGAGATTCACGATGGCGTGGATAACGTTCGATGATTACAAGGACAAGTACGAGCACATCAAACTGGAACGTGATGAAGACGGCATTCTGCTTGTCACGTTCCACACGGATGGCAGCGACGTGGTCTGGGGTGTAGGTGTCCATGACAACGTTTCATCGCTCTGGGATGACATCAGCAGGGACCGGGGGAACCGCGTTGTCATCATCACGGGAGCGGGTGACACCTTCATCGACAAGGAAGCCCCGATTGAAAACAAGAACTGGGTCACCCCCGAAATCTGGCTCGGTCTCCATCACGACGCCAAGCGCCTTGTGCTCGGCCACCTCGACATCGAGGTTCCGATGATTGCCGCGGTAAACGGTCCCGCAAGGTACCACAATGAGCAGGCGCTGCTCTGCGACATCGTCATCGCTTCCGAGGATGCCGTATTCGCCGATCATGCACACTTCTCCCAGGGGAACATTCCCGGCGACGGGATGCAGATTATCTGGCCGCTGGTCATCGGTTTGAACCGCGGCCGGTACTTCCACCTCACCGGCCAGGAGATCACTGCACAGCAGGCATACGAATGGGGTGCCGTGAACGAAGTGGTGCCTAAGGATCAGGTAGTCACCAGGGCATATGAACTTGCGCGGATGCTTGCCGCGAAGCCTACGCTGACGCTGCGCTCCACGCGGATGCTGATGGTGAACGAGCTCAAGAAGACCATGAATGACGCGGTCAGCCACGGAATGATGACCGAGGGTCTGGTTGCCATGGGTGAGGGCTGGAACCCGTCTCCGCTCACCGGACCGGAACTGGCTGCGGGCGTCAAAACGCCCGCCTGACGCAAACGGAAGCGCCGACGACTTGAGATGTCGTCGGCGCTTTCTGCTCGGATTGATTGCAACAACTGTCAGGAATAACCGAAGTGGCGGGCCCGGCGGGCCCACTCTGCCGCATCGATTGCTTCCATGATGGGTAGGTAAGCGCCGCCTTCTGCTTCACCCTCGAGTAATTCGCCACGCGCCAGGAGGGACAGATTTTCGCGAAAGCCTGCCACGGCCCCGTTCACTGTGTTGATGACCAGCAGCATCTTCACACCGGCGTTTTCAAGTTCCTGGCGCTCCTCCAGGGTGGGATTCTTCACGGTCACCATGACGTACTTGCCAGGGACGACTGCTGAGAGCTTGGGTAAGTCGAGAAGGGGGTAGCCGCACGGATAGAGCATGTCTGCGCCGGCAGCAGAATAGGCAGCCATGCGTTCAGCGAGATTGTCGAAGCCGAAGCGGCTGGCGTCCGACCGGGCCACGATCACCGTGTCCGGGGACGTCCGAGCTTCCACGCAAGCACGGATGATGTCGCTCATCTCCTCGACGCTGCGAAGCTTGAGTTGCGGTTTCCAGCGCTCCCCGCCGTCTTTGGGCGTCCAGAAGTGCTTCGTTGCGGGCACCATGTCTTCCACGAGCAGGGCTGCGACGCCGGCTTGCTCGGCAAGCTGGACGCCGCGGAATGCTTGAAGTGGTGAACCCCCTGCATCATCGAAGTCAAGAATGAGTGGCAGGTCGGTGACTGCCGTGATGCGCCTGCCGGCCTCGATGAGTTCTCCCTGGGAGATAAAGCCGTTATCCGGCACCCCGTAGTGAAAGTTCGAATAGGTGCCCCCGGCGATGAGCACGACGTCGAAGCCGGCTTGCTCAATCAACTTCGCCGAGAGTGCATCGTAGGCTCCCGGCGCGATGATCATTTTGGAGTCCGCAAGCAGTTCCCGGAGTCTTTGCGCGGGTTTCATGGGCTTTCCCTTCTTTTCGTCGGAGTTTATGGCTACGGCGAGAAAGAGTTTTCGCCGAACGTAGCAATGCTACTATCGTATCACGCTAATAACGTTCACTATTTGAAAACTGTAGCCGACAAAGGAGTCAGCAGCACTGTTGCTCTCTCCTCATCAGTACGCCCCAAAGGATGAATCATGCAACAGACCAAGCCCCAATCGGGGGCAAGCAACAACGTCAGTGAGCCAAGCGTTCACGTCAGCAACTCCGGAGGAGTTCGCGTCATCACTATCACGCGTCCGCACAAGCGCAATGCGATCGACCTGCCCACCGCCTTGGCACTTGCGGTCGCGTTCGATGAATTTGATGCCGATGATTCTGTAAGCGTCGCCATCCTCACTGGTGCTGGCGGATATTTCTCGGCGGGCGCTGACCTCGTATCGGTTGCAGCAGGGGATGTCCCTGTCCTTGAGGGACGCGGGTTCGCCGGCATTACCCGCAGGCCGCCGGTGAAACCTGTCATTGCCGCTGTCGAAGGCTATGCCTACGCAGGGGGATTTGAGCTTGCCCTTGCATGTGATTTGATCGTGGCCAGCTCCACGGCGTCGTTTGCCCTGCCCGAGGTAAAGCGGGGACTTATCGCAGCCGGCGGCGGGCTGCTCCGCTTGCCGGACCGGATGCCGTATCACATCGCGATGGAGCTGGCGCTGCTGGGGGAGCCAATCTCTGCGGCACGCCTCGCCGAGCTCGGTCTTATCAACAGGCTGACGGACCCGGGCAAAGCGCTTGATACCGCGCTGGAACTCGCAGGGAAAATCCAGCTCAATGGACCCGTTGCAATGAAGACTGCCAAGCGCATCATTTCGGAGTCGAGGTATGCGGCGGCGGAGGCGCGCTTCGCTGCTCAAGAAGAAATTGTTGCTCCGTTGCGGAGCGGACCGGAAGCGCGCGAGGGTGCCCTGGCTTTCGTCGAACGGCGCGATCCGGCCTGGGTCGTCGCTGGTCAAGGCAATCAAAGCGACTGAAATACCTAATTTCAAAGTCTGGCGTGGCTTCCTACGTCATTGGCGTTCTATGCCGTGTCGCTGAGGGCCCCCGGGCTCTTAGCGTTATTTCAGAACAAAGGTCGGCTGAAATAACGCAGCACAGACATCAAGCGAACCTCCGGTGGGCTTCCTAAGTTTTACGGGATGCCGTGGCTCTCGGAAGGCCCGACCGCATCGCCGCGGACGGCGGCCCCCGATAGCCGCGGAACCATCGATCGGTACAAAAACATGAAAGGCGAAGGCAACGATGCCCGAAAACCACCAGAAATTGCACTTCGGACCAGCGCGCACAGAACTGCACGTAGGCGTTGATCTCGAGCGGATGCGCCGTGAGCGCGCTGACCGTATGCGGGCACTGATGCGTTCGAAGGGTATACCGGCGCTGCTGCTCACGGGCGCGGACAATGTGCGTTATCTGACGGGTTTTTGGTGGGGAGAATTCTCGCTCCAGGTCGGCTACGCACTGTTCTTCGCAGATGACGAACCCATCGTGTTCGCACCAGCGGGATCCCTCCAGCAAATGCCCGACCAGGCTCCCTGGATCACGCACTGGCGCCCAGCCATCTCCTGGCTTGGCGGTGTGGCGCCCAGTTCTGCGATTGCCGAACTGTCGGCCGTTTTCGCAGCCCAGATTCGCGACGAACTTGCATCACGTTCTCTCGCGGGCGAGCGGCTGGCCGTCAGCGAGATCGATGAGGCCGGTATGAATGCCCTCGCCGATGCAGGCATCGAAACAATCCCGGGGCTCCCACTGCTGCTCGAATGCTCAACGATCAAGACCGCTGATGAAATCTCCTGTATCTCGATGGCGGCGAGCTTGAGCACTGCCGGGTTCGAGGCGACCCGGGCCGCATTGCGGCCCGGGACCAAGCAGGCCCAGATCGCTTTGATGGCCCGTCGCGCGATCGAAGATGCCGGCGCGGAAGTGGGAGCTGCCCGTCTGCTCTCCGGACCACTGTCATTCCCCCGGGGGATCAGCGGTGGAGACCGCATCGTTGAGCATGGCGATCTCGCGTACCTGCTCACCTGCGGAACTTCCTACATGGGGTACACGGCGTGTCTCTACCGCCAGTACGTCGTCGGCCGCGCTCCAACCTCAGCCGAGCGCTCATCCTACACAAAGCTGACGGACCGTCTGGATCTGGCGATGTCGCGCATGAAACCAGGCGCGAGCACAGCTGACGTGGCCGCCGTACTTGCACCCGCGGAAGAGCTGGGCTTTCCATCTGAGGCGGAATGCTTCAGCATCGAGCTTGGGCACGGGATCGGCCTGGTCAACGCAGGGTCGCGGGCAATCCACTACAACCCTCCAACAATCACGCGCTCGTGGTCGCTTGACCATCCTGAGGAGATCAAAGAAGGCATGGTCATTGCCATCGAAGGCATCGAAGGGGAGCACCGCGTCGGAGGTGTCCGCCTTGAGAACCTCGTTGTGGTCACGGCCAAAGGTGCGGAACTGCTTGACCACTACCCGCGCCTGGACATGGTCCAAACCGCCGGGTGAACCATCCAAGCCGACTGCGAAAGCGAAACAGCGAAGGTGGCCATGAACCTGATAGTTGAAAAGCACGTCCCTGTCGCTATGCGCGACGGCGTTACTCTCTCTGGAGATGTGTATCGTCCAGGTGACGGGGAACCCTGCTCGACAGTGCTGATACGGACGCCCTATTGCAAGGATGACCCCGCGCACGCCAATACGTGGATTAACGTCTTGCGCGCTGTGGAAAGCGGATGGGTGGTGGTGGTTCAGGACGTACGGGGCAGGTTCCGAAGCGAGGGCCACTTCGTGCCTTTTGTGAATGAAGCCGACGATGGTGTGGACACTATCCAGTGGGTGCGCGAACAGCCGTGGTCGGACGGCAAAGTGGGTATGGTGGGCGGCTCATACGTGGGCATCAGCCAGTGGTTGGCGGCGGCGAGGAATCCTGAAGGCCTTATTGGTATTGTTCCCGCTGTGACCGCCGACGACGTCCATTCCGGCTGGCTTTACGAGGACGACAACGTCGTGTTGGGATTCCTTGCATACTGGGTATCAATTCTCCTCGCTAGTAGCCAAATGGATGAGAAGAGCCGTCCGCGGATCGCAGCGCTGGAGCGGAGCGTCGCAGAGGGGCGCATCCGCACCTTCCACCAGCTGGTCGAGGAAGCGGGGGAATTCGCACCCTATCTGCGGGACTGGCGGGATCGAAGCCGTTCCCTGGTGGATCCCGAGTTGGCTGGACGCGTTGAGGTGCCCGCCTTCGTCATCGGAGGCTGGTTCGACATTTTCCTTCGAGGAACGGTTGCCAGTTTTGTGCGGCGGGAGGCCGCCGGCACGGGGAATGCCCATGATCGACTCTTGGTTGGGCCATGGGCGCATGGGCTCATGGGCGGCTGGTTCCCGGGCCGATCGTTCGGTCCGGCATCGTCGTTCGATAGCCTCGACCCGACGTCGCTCCAACTCGGCTGGTTGGAGGAAGTGCGTGATGGCCTCTATCGTTCTGACCATCCTGTGAGTGTTTTCTCCATGGGAGCTGATGAATGGCGATGCTTCTCAAGCTGGCCACCTGAAGGCGCCGACCGAGTGCACCTTCGGCTGCGCCCCGGCAACATTGAGCATCCCGCGGCCACTATGGATGCCCGCGCCGGGTTGTCAGTGGATTCCCCCGTCCCGACGATCGGCGGGCGAACCTTTTTCCCTGGCTACAAGGTGGGTGCGAACTCAGGTCCACGCATGTTGGAGGCAATGCATGCGCGGAAGGATGTGCACACCTTCGTTTCGGATCCCCTGGCTGACGATATCGAAATCCTGGGCACTGTCAGTTGCAGACTCGACGTGACCACAGCTGACCCGACGCCGGTCGTCGTTAGGTTGGCGACGCTGGATGGCACCGGTTCCTCGGAGCTGCTCTGCGAGGGGTCGTCCTACATCACCCCGGGCGCTGGAAACGCAGAGTCAATCACCGTGGATCTGGGTTCCACCGCGATCCGGGTGGCGAAAGGAATGCGCCTGTGCGCCTACGTTGCCACATCGGATTTCCCCCGCTTGGAGGACGGACCCCGGACATCCTTGAACGTTTGTGCAGACGAGGGGCCGGTACTGGAACTTGACGTACTACGCCTGGGTTGAGTCGCCTTCTTCATCGTCCAGGCGGCGGGCTTCCATCAGGGCATCGAGGCACCTCTGGAAGTGCTCCTCGTTGGTAAAGCGATGAAGCGGGACCGTAATCGACAAAGCGGTGCGGGGACGCTGCGATCCTTCGAAGATTGGAACTGCCATGCCGCAGACGCCCAGGACGTATTCCTGGTGGTCCAGTGCGTAACCACGCGATCTGGTCAACTCAAGATCGGCCAGAAATTCAGGAAGGGTGGTGATCGTGTGCTCGGTTCGTCGTGCGAGTTCACCGTCTGCGGACCGGACCCGTTCCAGTTGTGATTCCGGACCGAAGGCCAGGAGGGCCTTTCCGGAGGCGCGTGCATGAATGTCGCCGGAAACACCGACCCGGAGGTCCGCCACTCTGACGGCGTGGCTGCCTTCCTCCACGGCGACCACAGTGACGGTGCCTCCCTGCCAGGCAGAAAGGTACGCGCTTTCGCCGGTGGCCTCAACCACCATTTTCAGGAGACTCAGCGCCAGCGGGGAGGGGCGCCAGTCTTCTTCCACGCGCGAACTCAGATCCAGGATTTTCCCGGCAGCGAGTTTGTACGTGCGCTCGTTACGTTCCAGGTAACCGGCATGTACAAGGGTCGCGAGCAAATGCGCCGTCGTCGCAATGTGCAGGTTTACGGCGCTCGCGATGGATTGGGCCCGCATCGGCTCCTTCGACGCCGCAATGACATCAACGATGTTGAGGGCGCGGGCAACCGACTGGACCAAGTCCTTCGGAGCTTCGGTGTCGGTGGCCTTTTTATCGGCTGTCTTAGTTGTACTTGCCATGCGGAAATCATACGCACATGGCGAAAGAAGGGCTACAGCGCCACGAGAAGGGCTCCTGCGTCCAGGGGCACCATTTTATCCGTTGACAGCACGCAGAAGGGTAGCGTAGTTATTACATTATGAAAGCAACTATCACAACAAGAGAGTTTAGGGATGATGCAGGTCTTGTTCCGATAGGGAGCGTGGGGCAGGTGGGGATCCTCGTGCCGGACCTCGACGAGGCCATCGACCTGTACGGACGCGCCTTCGGCATCGAAGAGTGGCTCTGCTATCACTACGACCAGGAGTTCATGCCCTGGTCGCGCTTCGGTGATGAGGAGGGCGCATTCGAGATGAAGCTCGCGATGGGCGGTTCCAATCCCCAGATCGAGCTCATCCAGCCATTGGCCGGCCCAAGTATCTACCACGAGTTCACCGAGCAGGGCCGCAGCGGCCTCCACCACTTGGGCGTATTCGTGGACAGCCTGGATGCCGCGATCACGCTTATGGAGGGGTCCGGATACCGGGTTACGCAAACGGCGCGCGGTTATGGCCAGGGCGGCGACGGCGGATTCGCCTACTTTGACACCGATCGTGATCTCGGCGTTGTGGTCGAGGCAATAGAGATCCCGGCCACCCGCAGGCCGGCGACTGTGCGACGGACTGGAGGAATGTAAATGTTGGATAGCAAAGCTGTTTTGAGCCCCGTGCGCATCGATAACCCGTTGATGGCAGAGAGTGTGGCTGTGGTTGGTCCCTCCCGGGACCCGTGGAAGACCTCAGGGCGGACACTTGATTACCTCGCCCGCCTCGGATTCGAGGGGCGGTACTACGTGGTCAGTAGTGTGCACAAGGAAGTGCTCGGTGTACCCACGGTGGAGACGCTCTCCGACCTCCCCGAGGTGCCCGACGTTGCCGTCCTCGTTGGACCCGCCGACAGGGTTATCGAGGATCTTCGCGAGTGCGTGGCGCTCGGCGTGCCCTTCGCGGTCGCGTTCGCCGCCGGCTTCGGTGAAACCGGTCGGCACGACCGCGATGAGTTGCTCCGTGCGGAATTGGCCAAGGGCACAACCCGACTCATCGGCCCTAACTGCATCGGCTTCATGCACGTGGGCCGGTCGCTGACCGCAACCTTCTCATCGGTCCTGCAACGTGGTGCGATTCCGACCGGTCACGTGGCGATGTTCAGCCAGAGCGGCGGACTGGGAAACGCGCTCATGCAGTCCCTCGCCGCACGCGGTGCGAGCGGGTTGAGCGCCTGGGCCAGCTCCGGGAACGAGATTTCGACGGGCTTTACCGACTGGGCGCAGTGGCTGGGCGCTGATCCGGACACGCATGTCCTGGCTTGCATCGTCGAGAGCTTCAGCGCAAGGGACGATCTTGAGGCCGCTGCAACCGCCGCGGGGGACCGCGGTATCCCGGTCATCGTCCTGAAGCTGGGACGGTCCACCCGCGGCGCGATGAGCGCCCAGTCCCATACCGGCAAGCTGGCAGGCAGCGGCCGCGTCGCTTTAAGCGTCCTCCGCCACCGTTTTGGAATGGTATGCACGTCGCCTGAGCAACTCCTTGACCTGACCGAGACGTTCGACGTCTTCCACGGGCGGCTCTCCGGCCGGGACCAGGAGCTGACCGTGGTCACGACCTCCGGTGCCCAGGTGGGGCTGTGGAATGACCTGGCCGATGACCGCGGCCTGACGTTCCGCGACCTTGAACCGGAAGCGCTCCGCTCGATCGGTGACGCGGTGGGCAGCAATCACCTCGGCAATCCCATCGACGTTGGAGTACAGTCAACAACTGCCGACTACCTGCGCATCGTTGAGCGGGTTCTCACCACGACGCCGGACGGGTGGGTTATCGTGACGGCGACCCGGCTCGCGCACGACTTCGATGAGCTGGCGGCCGGTATCGCCGCGATGACCATCCCGGCGGGAGTACGTGTCATGGTGGTCCCGCTGTCCGAGGACGACCGGGTCACGGCCGCCCAGGCCGGCATCCTGCGCAAGGCAGGAGTCCTGTCCCTGCCTACAGCCGGGCGGGCTCTGGATGCCATCGCGGCCGCATCCTCCTGGGCGCAGGTCCAAAGCACCCGTGCCAACCGCGGCGATCTGGTGGGGGCGGCGCTCAAGGCGGTGCCAACGGGCGGGACGTGCAACCTGACCTGGCGCGAGGTGGCAGAATCCCTGGCCAAGTCCGGCGTTCCTGTACCGGCCAGCCGCGCCGTCAGTGATGTCGACGGCGTCGTCCGGGCTGCCGAGGAGATCGGCTTCCCGGTAGCGATCAAAATCGATGATGCCGAGATCCTTCACAAGGCAGACGCTGGAGGCGTCTTCATCGGCGTCAACGACGCCGACAGCGCCCGCGCGGCAGCGACCCAGCTCACCTCCATCCAAGGGGAGGCCGCGACGATCTCCGTCCAAACCATGGCGCCGGGGAAGACCGAAGTCCTGGTCGGGCTCCGGCGCGATCCCGAGTTCGGCCCGGTCCTCGTCATCGGCGCGGGAGGCGGGATGACTGAGGCGATTGACGATATCAGGATCCTTCCGCTGCCAGTGTCCCGTTCGGAGGTCCGCCAAGCTATCTCTGACGTGCGCGTCGTCGCCGCAAGCCTTCGTGGGGAGGCCGGGGGGAGGACCCTCGACGCGCTCACCAGTACTGTGATGGACATTCTTGCCTGGGCGGAAGAGCACGGGAACATCCACGAGTTCGAGTTCAATCCCATCCTTGCGGACCCGGCAACAGCGACCGTCACTGTCGTTGACGCTGTTGTGTCGGTCCATACCACCTCGTCAGGACCAACAACATGACTACCGCCACTACCGGTGTACCTGCAAAGCAGATCACCGATGAAGACGTCGCCTACATGAAGAGCTTCATCGGTGAGTCAGCCGTTGTTGTGCAATGGAACGAGGAAGCCAGCACCGACTCAGTCCGCCACTACGCGTGGGGGATCGGTGACGAGAACCCGCTATGGCTGTCGGATTCGTACGCGCAGACAACGCGTTACGGCACCCGGATCGCACCCCCCACATTCCTCTACTCAGTGTGCGACGCCGAACTCGCGATGGGGATGTCGGAGGGCATCCAGGCTATCCACCTCGGTGCCGACCTCGACTTCCGCCGGCCGATACGCCTGGGGGAGCGGGTCCGCGCCCGGGCCTTCGTCGAAGACGTCCGTGAACGCGTGGGACGCCGCTCGGGTCGCCTGGTAGAGCAGGTGGGTCGCACCGACTACTTCGTCGGCGAAGAGCTTGTCGGGATCGTCCGCAATACGATCGTCTGCGTGGCTCGAAGTTCCGAGGGCCAGCGGATGCACGAACCGCGCGACCCCCATGTCTACACAGACGAGGAGAAGGAACAGATCCGAGCCGCGATCCTGGCCGAGGAGATCCGCGGCCAGCGTACCCGCTTTGCCGAGACGGTGTCCGTCGGCGACGTCGTCCCGCAGGTCGTCAAGGGTCCGCTCGATCTCATCACCATGACCGCGTACTACGCGGGAGCAATCGGTACCGCCGGCTACCGCGGCGTCGAGACCCGCGTGCGCCAGCAGGAGCGGGTGAGGAACGGCGACCCAAGCGCGCCGACGAACCTCGGCCCCGAACACTTCCTTTCCGAGCCCTTCCCGAGCCTGGGGCACCAGGATCCTGCAATGGCGCACGCGATCGGCATGCCGGGCGCGTACGACAACGGCAACCAGCGCGTGTCATGGATGGCACACTGCGTGACCAACTGGATGGGGGACGACGGCGATCTCGTCTCGCTTTCGGTGCGCATTAAGCAGCCCGGTGTCTTCGGTGACACCCAGTGGATTGCAGGCGAGGTCACCCGCGTGTTCCGCGATGAGACCCACGGAGCATGCGCGGAGGTCACGGTGAAGGCCATCAACCAGCTGGGCGTGGAGACCACGAGTGCCGTAGCGGTCGTGTCACTGGCCGAGACCCGGAGCAGTTGACCCGCGCACGGGCTGAAGGTTGATAGCTGACGCACTTTCCCGCCTAATTGGCGTCCATTGCCATGCCGGTCCCGACCCGGCGGCTCTTAGCGTTATTTGTGAACGAAGATCGGCAAAGTGGCCGACGCACTGACAACAAAGGAGATCCGGTGGGCTTTTCAAGAGTACGAAACCAGGATGGGTTGTTCCATCCAACGAGTGGTGACGCCAGTGACCAGTGAAGACGCGCGTCCAGGGAGCGAAGCCATGTCAAACAACCACATCCAGACCTCCGCGGGTGAGACTGAGGAATATTCCGTCGTCGTGATCGGCGCGGGCATGGGGGGCATTTACGCCCTCCACCGGTTCGCAGATCTGGGACACGACGTCCACGGCTTCGAGGGAGCAGACGGCGTCGGGGGCGTCTGGTATCACAACGCCTACCCGGGTGCCCGCGTGGACTTGGAAAGCCACAGCTACGCCTTCATGTTTGATCCCGAGCTTTACGCGGGCTGGGACTGGAGCGAGCGGTACGCCGCGCAACCCGAAATCCTGCGGTACCTCAACTATGTTGCGGACCGCCTCGAGGTGCGCCGCAACCTCTCGCTGAGCACCTGGGTGACCTCCGCCGACTGGCACCCTAACGAGAACAAGTACCTCATCAAGACCAATACCGGCCGGACGGTTTGGGCCCGCTATCTCGTGATGGCGACGGGACAACTCTCCAAGCCCCGGAAGCCGGACTTCCCGGGACTCGATGATTTCGAGGGGGAGTGGTATCAAACCGCCCATTGGCCCCAAACCCCCGTTGAGATTGCCGGCAAGCGGGTTGCCCTGATTGGAACAGGATCTTCGGGTGTGCAGGCTGCCACGGAGATCGCCAAGACCGCCGGGCATCTCCATGTCCTGCAGCGAACTCCGAACTACTCGATACCTGCACACAATGGGCTGGCGGACAGGAGGAAGAAGGCCCGCCTCAATAAGAAAGTTCTGCAGCTGCGTGAGGAGTCATACAATTCCCCAGTTGGCTATGTCATGCAGGGCTTTGCGGGCAAGGCTTCAGACTTCTCCGAGGAACAGCAGCAGCAGATTCTCGAGTCCAGATGGGCGTTCGGGGGCCAGACCCTGCTCGGAACCTTCTCCGACCAGGGGACGAACATCGAAGTCAACAACGTCGTCGCTGAGTTCGTCCGCGGCAAGATCCGCGACATGGTCGACGATCCCGAGACCGCCGAGAAGCTGATGCCCACCGCCTACCCGATCGGCATCCGTCGGCTCTGCATCGACACCGGGTACTACCCGATCTTCAATCAAAGCAATGTCAGTCTCGTTGATCTGAGAAGTGATCCGGTTGAGCGGATCACCAGGACCGGCATCAAGACCCGGAACAATGAGTACGAGATTGACCTCATCGTTTTTGCCCTTGGCTTTGAGGCCTTTACCGGCGCTTTGGACCAGGCCAACGTACGCAATGAGCATGGCCAGCAGCCGAGTGACCGGTGGAAACATAAGCCGCAGACCCATTTGGGGGTCATGACGCATGGATTCCCGAACCTGTTTATGCTCACCGGCCCTCAGAGCCCCAGTGTGCTCGCAAACTTCTTCGCTGGGAACAACCAACACGTTGATTTTGTGGCGGCCATCGTTGCGCATGCCGAAAAGAAGGGCGCCGTCCGCATTGAGGCCAGCATTGAGGCGGAGAGGGAGTGGGGCGCCCACTGCAATGAGATCGCGGAGCCGCTCCTCCGGCGAGCCGTGGACAACTACATGGTCCACGTCAACAAATACGACGGCTCGCGCTATTTCATTCCGTATGCCGGTGGCTTTGACAAATACGTCAAGAAGGTCGAAGAAGTTGTCTCCGACGACTACCGCGGCTTCGTGTTTACGAAGGCTTTCGCACTTGGCAATGCAGGACAATCCGCGAATGAAAGCCGGGGCCGTGACGCGGTCCTCACGGCGAAGTAAATAGACAGCCAAGGGGCTCCCCGGAAGCCGGACTGGTCATCCAGTTCAGGCTTACGGGGAGCCTTTTGTTCTTGCGGACCATGTTTTCGCCGACTCGCTGCGCAAGGGCACATGGCTTGCACCCATGACGAAAAACTTTGGCGCAGTTTCCTTTCTTGTTGGCGTTGATGGCCATGCCGGTGCAGCCCCGCCCGCTCTTAGCGTTGATTGTGGGCGAATCAGCAGAGAAAGCCGACGCACTGACATCAAAGGAGATCCGGTGAGCTTTCCCGGTTCGAAACCCACATCCGGCCGCCGACGCTAAGGCCGCGACTACCAAAAACTACACGGATATAAAGGAATGACAATGAGCAACATACTCGAAGGCAAGACCGCAATAATCACAGGTGCCGGCTCGGGCATGGGCTTGGCAACTGCCCGCCTGTTTCATCAGCACGGCGCAAACATCGTCGTGGCGGACTTTTCCGGGGCCCAGGAGAAAACGGCTGTGGAGCTCGGAGACCGCACGGTGCCGATCCAGGCTGACATCTCAAACGCGGCAGACGCGAAGGCCATGGTCAGCCTGGCCGTCAGCGAGTTCGGTGGACTCGACATTCTGTGCAATATCGCAGGCGCCAATGCTCCGATGGTCCAGCACCATGAGGCGCTGGAGTCCGACTTCGACAAGATGATCAACGTGAATCTCCGAGGCGCTTTCCTCACGATGAAGTTTGCCATTCCGGCGATGCTGGAGCGCGGCGGGGGATCGATAGTCAATGTGGCTTCAGCCGCAGCCTTGATGGGAACGCCTTTGTACGGCAGCTACAGCGCTGCCAAGACCGGCCTCCTCGGGCTTACCCGCACCATCGCTCTTGAATACGCGGAGCAAAATATCCGCGCGAATTCCATCTGCCCTGGCCCCATCAGGACTCCGATGATGGAGGAAGCACTGGCGGAAAACCCTGCCGCTGCGGACTATCTCATCAATATGGTTCCGGCACGTCGTGTCGGAACCGCAGAAGAAGTAGCGAATGCCGTCCTGTTCCTCGCCAGTGAGCAGTCTTCGTACATTACCGGCGTCGCGTTGCCTATCGACGGCGGCCAAACTGCTGCGTAGCTGTCCAGACGTATTCGGCCCGGGATTGGTCAAGGAGCGATCACTCCCACTCGAGCACCGAGAGGAAGAAACCCATGTCCCAAAAATTTATGACCCGGCCTAAGGTCAGTGCATTCGGCAACGACCCCTTGGTGGTGAGAAGCACGTTCGCACAGTTTCCGTCCGGAGTTGCGGTGCTCGCGGTCGAAGCCGGAGGCGAGAAGCATGCACTCGTCGCGTCATCGTTCATGGTCGGAGTGTCGCTCGAACCGTGCCTCGTCGCGGTAGCTGTGCAGAAGTCGTCGGAGACATGGGAGCAGATCAAGGATGCTGCCTCACTCGGTGTTTCGATCTTTGGCAAGGGGCAGGGACATCTGACCCGTAAGCTCGCAGGCAGGGACCGCGCTGCACGCTTTGAACAGGTGGCCATCGACGTCGGCAAGGACGGGGCAGTGTTCATAGAAGACGCGGCGTTGTGGCTCGAGTGCTCGATCCATGAGGTTTCAGAGGCCGGCGACCACTGGATGGCCCTGCTTGAGGTGAAGAAGCTCGGAGTCGGCGAAAACGAGCCGCTCATTTGGCACGGTGCCAAGTTCCGCGAGCTTGTCAACGCGCAGTCGATCGACGTCGTGTAGCGACTGTGCGGTTGCTGCGCGTTGGAAGGGGAATATGAGCGCAAATGATGCGGCGTCAGGCGTGGGGTTTCCCTCGCGCGCTGCGCATGACATCCCTGCGGAGCGCACCGTGGTAGCCGCCGTCATCCAGTGGCGGGACAAGATTGCCCTGTTCAGAAGGAGCGGAAATCTTGGCCACGACAGCGGCCTTTGGCACTGCATTACCGGTTTTATGGAAGCCGGTGCCACGCCTGAACAGCAGACCCTTGAAGAGTTGTTTGAAGAAACCGGTCTCGAAACCAAGGATCTCCTGGGTCTTCTGCGGGGACCGGACTTGGTGGTGGCTGACGGCTTGAGCAATCCTTGGCTCATCCATACCTTCACTGCCTTGACGTCCCGACGGCGGCTGAAGATCAATTGGGAAAACGACGCCTACCGGTGGACCGCTCCGCACAAGGCCAAGCGTTTCGCTAACCGCGTGGACTGGCTGGACAACGTACTCGATGCGACCGGTCATGTCCCGGGTATCGCTGCGGCTGGCCCGGGAATTGCGCGGTGACGGACCCTGGGTTCGGCTCCACGTCAGGAGGCCCGACGCTCCCTGCGCTTGTTGTTGGGTGCCTCCTGAAGGATGAGTTTCAACAGGCCGGGAAAGCGGGCTTCGAGGTCATCACTGCGCAGCCGGCTCATGCGACGCACTCCAACGTCGTACTGACGGATCACGCCGGCCTCACGCAATACTCGAAAGTGGCGCGTTCCGGCGGACTTTGTGACAGGCAGGGCAAACTCAGTGCACGGAATATCGTCACCGCTGTTCGCCAGCTGGATGACGATCCGCAGCCGCACCGGGTCAGTCATGGCCTCCATCAGGCGGAACAAGTCCATATCGCTGACTTCAGGGTGAGTTAGGGGAGTGTAGGTTCGGCTGGCCATGTGCTCATTCTATCTACAGAATTCTCTATGTTTACGCTGACGCGAACATAAGCTAGGTTTGATCGAGGCCCATGCTGTGCTGGCCCAATACGGGCCATAGCGTTCGAGGCTCCCCTCCATCCACCACACACTCAGAGGAAACAAATATGTCCACCCTAGGAATCATTGGCAGCGGAAACATTGGTACTGCCATCGCTCGTCTGGCCGTAAACGCAGGCGTCCCTGTAGTACTGGCCAATTCCCGCGGGCCGGAGAGTCTTAGCAACCTGGTCGCGGACTTGGGTCCCCTGGCTTCCGCGGGTTCCATAGAACAGGCCGCCGAGGCCGGAGACGTAGTCGTGTTGTCCATACCGCTGATGGCGCACACGTCCATTCCTGCTTCACTGCTGGCGGGCAAGGCGATACTCGACACCTCCAACTACTACCCGTTCCGGGACGGAAGAGTTGCTGAGCTGGACGAGGAAAGACTGACGACAAGTGAATTCGTCCTTCGGCACTTCCCGGGAGCCGGATTGACTAAAGCGTTCAACAACATCCTGGCCCACCACATCCCCGAATTGGCGCGTCCTTCAGGGGCCGCTGACCGGACCGGCTTGCCGGTTGCGGGAGATGACGGCTCCGCCAAATCCAAGGTGGTCAGGCTGATCGACCAATTGGGCTTCGACACTGTGGACGCCGGTCCGCTGGCTGAGAGCTGGCGTTTTGAACCGGAAACCACGGCCTACACCAGACTGTACGTGGCCGATCCCTCCACCCCGGACGAGCGTCTGCTCGAATCTGCAGCAGGGCCCGTGTCGGCTGAGCGTCTGAGCGAGGCGTTAAAGAAGGCTGAACCTGTGCGGGTTGCAGCGCGAAAGTTCTAGAAAGGCCATTGGCCGCCGACGCTTGACGCTGTTTCTTAACTTCATGGCGCCCGACTAGCTACCTGTCCTGAAGCTCCTGCTTTTAGCGTTGTTTCCAACGAGGGTAGGCAAAGACGCTGCCCGGCGTTTGGAGTAGAAAGAACTGGATATATGTCCCTCACAGATGCTCAACTGACCGAGTTGTATGACAAGCAAGCCCTCCACGACAATCTCATGTTGTACGCGAGAGGAGCGGACCGGCACGACCGCGAACTCATGAAATCCACCTACTGGCCCGATTCATTCGACGATCACGGTGGCTACGTCGGAAATGGCCATGGATGGGCGGATGCAGCCATGGCCTGGCACGACAAGATCCATGGCTGCAGCCACCACATTTCCAATGTCCTGTCCGAGATTGACGGGAACCGGGCCAAGCGCGAAAGCATGTTTATCTGTGTGGTCCCGTTCAAGGACCCCGACGTGACGATGTTCCAGGCCGGCCGCTACCGCGACTTGTGTGAGAAGCGCGATGGCGTGTGGAAAATCCTTCATAGGACCTGCATCTGGGATTGGATCGACGTCCGGCCCATCAACTCGGACTGGGACGTTGTGAATGTTCCTCGCGTCTCGCACTGGGGAGCCTGGCATCCCGAGGACCCGATCTACAAGGACTGGGTGGACAGCCCGCCGACGGAATTCTCCCGGTAACCTGGACCTGCAGCTGGCTCGCGTCCGTGAACCAACACTGAAGCGCCTGCCAGCCCCATTGACGGGGCCGGCAGGCGCTTTGGCTTTTGTGCGGTATCAGTCCGCGTAGGGGTCGGCGATGCCGATGTATTGGGTGGTGCTGTATTCGGCGATGCCTTCGGAGCCGCCTTCACGGCCCAGGCCGGATTGTTTGACCCCGCCGAAGGGGGCTGCGGCGTTGGAGATGACGCCGGCGTTGAAGCCGACCATGCCGAACTCGATCTGCTCCGCGACCCTGAGCAAGCGGTTGAAGTCGCCGCTGTAGAGGTATGAAGCGAGGCCGTATTCGGTGGCGTTGGCCAGGGCGATGGCGTCCTCCTCGGTTTTGAAGGTGGTGACCGGGGCGACGGGGCCGAAAATTTCCTGGCCTAGAATCGCTGCGCCGTTGGGAACGTTGGCGAGCACGGTGGGCTGGTAAAAATAGCCGGGCCCGTCCACGGGCTTGCCGCCGGTGACGGCGGTAGCCCCGGCGTCGACGGCGGCAGCCACCAGGGCGTGCACGTCCTCCCTCGCACCGGCGTCGATCAGCGGACCGACCTGGGTGGAGGGGTCGGTGCCGCGGCCGGTGGTCAAGGCGCCCATAGCTGCCGCGAACTTGGCCGTGAACTCCGCGGCGACCGAGGAGTGGACCAGGAACCGGTTGGCCGCGGTGCAGGCCTCGCCCATGTTCCGCATCTTCGCGGCCATGGCACCCTCGACCGCCTTGTCCAGGTCCGCGTCCTCAAACACGATAAAGGGGGCGTTGCCGCCGAGTTCCATCGAGGTGCGCAGGACGTTCTTGGCGGCGTCGGCCATGAGCCGCCGCCCGACCGGTGTGGAGCCGGTGAACGAAACCTTCCGCAGCCGTGAGTCTTTGAGCAGCGGCCCGGAAATCCCTGAAGCAGATGAGGAGGCGACCACGTTCAAGACCCCTGCCGGCAGTCCGGCGTCGAGCATGGTCTGGGCAAAGTATTGCGCGGTCAGCGGCGTGAGCTTGGCGGGTTTGAGGACCATGGTGCAACCAGCCGCGACGGCGGGGGCAACTTTGCGCGTGGCCATCGCGAGCGGGAAGTTCCACGGCGTGATCAGCAGGCACGGTCCGACGGGCTTGTGCTGGACCAGGATCTTGTTCTTGCCCTCGGGTGTGGTGAGGTAACGGCCGTAGTCGCGGACGGTTTCCTCGGAGAACCAGCGCAGGAACTCTGCACCGTACGTGACCTCACCGCGGGCTTCGGCCAGCGGTTTACCCATTTCCAGGGTCATGAGCAGGGCGAAGTCCTCGGCGCGTTCGCTGACCAGGTCGAAGGCGCGGCGCAGGATTTCGGCACGCTCACGCGGAGCGGTCCGCGCCCACGAAGCTTGCACAGCGTCGGCAGCGTCGAGGGCGGCTACCGCGTCCTGGCTCGTGGCAGACGCGAGCGTCGCCAGGACCTCGCCGGTGGACGGGTCGTGGACGTCGAACGTGCCGCCGTCGGATGCGTCCCGCCACTGCCCGCCAATCAGCAGGCCGGTGGGGACGGAGTCGAGGAGCGAAGCTTCGCGTTCGGGTGAAACGGCAGGGGAAAGCGCGGAAACAGTCATGAAGGGAAGTCCTTAAAAGTTGTAGGGGTATGGGCTGGCGCAACCGACCCGGGGCTGATGGGGGAGGGTTAGTAGGCTTTGACCCGCTGCTCAACCACCAGATGGATGAGCGCAAACACGCTGTCCTCGTCGATGGCTCGCAGCGCCGCTTTGATAGCGGCAGGAACGTCCGCATCATGTTCTACCTTGACGCCGAAGCCGCCGAAGGCCTCGGCCATGAGCGCAAACTCCGGGTTCTTCAACTGCGTTCCGGACACCCTTTCCGGGTGGTGCCGTTCCTGGTGGGTGCGGATGGTGCCGTATTCCTGGTTGTCCATGACGATGACCAGGGGAGTGGCGCCGTACTGGGCGGCGGTGGCCAGTTCCTGGCCGTTCATGAGGAATTCGCCGTCACCGGCAATGGTCACCACACGCCTGCCCGGGTATTCCAGGGACGCGGCGATGGCGGACGGTATGGAGTAGCCCATTGAGCCATTGCGGGCACTGATCATCGAGGCATAACGCTGGGTGGGGAAGTAGCGGTGTGCCCAGTTGGTGTGTTCACCGGCACCGAGGGTGACCATCGCGTCGGCCGGCAGTGTGGGGACGAGGTTGGCCATCAGGGTGTCCATCCGTGCCGGACCGGCCGACGGCGTCGCCCGCGGAAGCGCTGCGAAGGCTTCCTGCTCCCTGCGCATTTTGGACGTCCAGTTCACCCAGTCATCTTTGACGGGAAGTTCGATCTTGGCCAGGTCACGGATAAAGACGTCCGGTTTGGCCAGGATTTGGTAGGAGACGGGTCCGGAGCGGCCACGGAGGGATGGGTCTATGGTGACGAGGAAGTTCTTTTTGGTCCAGTCCTGGCGGCAGAGGAATCCGTCGGTAATAACATCCCCGGGGACCGTGCCAACGAAGATCAGCAGATCGGTTTCCTCCAGCAGGTCGTAGGTGGGGCGGGGCCGGCCGTAACCGATGGGGCCTACGTAAGACGGGGAACCGAAGGGGATGGTGCCTTCCGTGCGCCATTCGGCGGCGGCCGGGATGTGATGCTTTTCCAGCCAGTGCGTGAGCTGGTCGGCGCCTTCCTGGGTCCAGTCGTTTCCGCCGGTGACGAAGAGTGGTTTGCTGGACGCGGCCAGGGCATCGGCCAGCGAAGCCGCGTCCACAGTTGTCATTCCGCCGGTGGCGACCGGTATGGGTGGATGGAGTTCGGCGGGGATCTGCCGGCGGATCACGTCTTCGGGGAGGCCGACGACGACGGGGCCGGGCCGTCCGCTCATCGCCGCGAACAGGGCTTCGGCGACGATTTCGGAGGCACGTTCGGCGTTATCGAGGACCATCACGCGCTTGGCGCCGGTGTCGAACCAGGCTTTGATGTCGAACTCCTGGAAGGCCTCGCGGTCCCTGTGGGCGAAGGGAATCAACCCCACGAACAGAACCATGGGGGTGGAGTCCTGCCACGCGGTGTGCAGGCCGACATGCGCGTTGGCGGCGCCAGGCCCTCGGGTAACCATCGCGATTCCCGGAAGCTGGTTCATCTTGCCGTCGGCCTCGGCCATGTACGTGGCTCCACCCTCGTGTCGGCACACGATGGTTTCGATGGGCGAGTCGTGGAGTCCGTCAAGGACGTCGAGGAAGCTCTCACCCGGCACAACATGGGCCCGTTTGATTCCGTGGGCGGCCAGCGTATCAACAATGACGTGCCCGGCGGACTTGCGGGATATCGGCAGCAGATCCCCTGGCAACTCGTCTTGCTCGGCTGTTACTTGAGTCATGGATAAAACCTTTTCGCTGGATGCCGCGTCGTTGCGCGACAGGATTCAGTGGGGATGCGATTACAGGAGGATACTGAGCGGGCTCTCGATGCGCGCTTTGAAAGCGGCCAGCAATTGTGCTGCCACCGCGCCGTCGATAACACGGTGGTCTGCTGAGAGCGTGCAGCTCATGACCGTGGCCACTGCCAACTGGCCCGCGCGCACCACGGGGCGCTGCTCGGCGGCCCCGACGGCCAGGATCCCTGCCTGGGGCGGGTTGAGGATGGCCGAGAACTCCCGTGTCCCGTACATTCCCAGGTTCGTGAGGCTGAAGGACCCGCCGTCGAGTTCCTGCTGCCGGATCCGGCCGGTGCTGGCACGTTCTTTGTAGTCGCCCATGATCCTGCCCAGGGAGCTGAGGGAGAGGTTTTCCAGGCCGCGGACCACCGGTGTCAGCAGGCCGTCTGTGGTGGCGATGGCCACGGAGATATCCACCGTGGAATAGTGGCGGATGGCGTCTCCTTGCCAGGAAGCATTTGCAGCGGGCACGTCCGCAAGGGCACCTCCCAGGGCTTTGAGGACAAGATCATTGACGGTTGCCTTCCGGCCCGCAGGGAGCGAGTCCTGGTTAATTTGCTTGCGCAAAGCCAGGAGGGCATCCATTTCAACGTCGATGGAGAGATAGAAATGGGGAACGGTTGTCTTCGACTCGGTGAGCCGCCGTGCGATGGCCTTGCGCATGCCTGAGAGCGGTATGTCCTGGAAGTTTTGGACATCGGCCGTCTGCGACGAAGCCGTTGGGGCAGCGGGGAGGAGCTCTTCCGCCTTGGGGACGGGTTTCGGGCTTTCGGCTTGTTGCCTTCCGGCAGCTTCAACATCTCCGCGCAGGATCCTGCCGTTGGGTCCGGAGCCCGCCAATGCTGAAAGGTCGATGCCCATTTCTTTTGCGAGCTTTCGGGCCAGGGGTGACTTGAAAATGCGCGAGTCCCGTCCCTGAGCATTGCGGGTCGGCTCCTGGTTCGCGTCCGGAGCCGCAGGCCGCGTATCCCGCCGGGTTGTTTGTGCTTCAGTGTCCTCCGGCACGGAATGCTCGGCAAGGCTATGCGAGGCGCCGCCGGCGGCGGCGATTTGCTTGTCTATGGACGCCTCGTCTTCCCCCGCTTCCACGAGCACAGCAATGGGCTCACCGACACCCACGGAAGTTCCCGGCCGTATTAACAGCCTTCCGATAGTGCCCGGAAACTCAGCCTGTAGTTCAACAGTGGCCTTTTCAGTCTCAATTTCGGCTATGGGCTGCCCGGCGGCGATGGTGTCACCTATTGTCACGAGCCAGTCCTGGAGGGCTGCCTCGGTGGCGTCTGCGACGACGGCCGGCATAGTGATGATTGTTGCCATGGTGAATGTCCTTCGATGGATCGGGTTCAGGAACGGCCGAGGTTGCGGGCTACGTCGTCGAAGCCCGCAAGGACGTCGTCGAGATCAGCGTTGGCGGCAGCCTCAAGGACTTTCGAGATGCTCGGCGCGGCTTCCTTACCCGTGACTCGCTGAACGGGCTGGTCGAGGTAGTCGAAGAATCTGCGCTGGATCTCGTCGGACAGCCAGCCGCCATATGAGGTGCCGCGGGCACCCTGCTCGACGATCAGGACGTTGTTGGTCTTCTGGATTGAGGCGCCGATCGTGTCCCAGTCCAGGGAGGCCCGGTCAAGCCACCGCAGATCGATAATTTCGGCATCGAGATCGAGGCGCCGCTCGGCAGCCTGCAGCGAAACATCCACCATGTTCAGGTAGCTCAGTACGGTGACGCCATCGCCTGCCCGCCGCACGGCAGCTTTTCCCACTGGCAACTGGTAATCGAGGTTCCCCACGGGTATGTCTCCCTTGGTCCCGTAGAGGTCGACGTGTTCGAGCACGAGCACCGGATCCTGGAGTTCCAAAGCAGTATTCATCAGGCCGATATAGTCGTGCGGCGTTGACGGCGCCACGATGCGCCAGCCCGGGTTGTTGGCAAAGATCCCTGCCGGATCCATGGAATGCTGGGAGCCATAGCCGGCTCCCATTGCCACCTTGGAGCGAAGGACCACGGGCATCGAGGACTGGCCGCCGAACATGTGCCGGGCCTTGCCGATCTGGTTGAAGATCTGGTCAGCCGCCACCCACAGGAAGTCCGAGTACATGAATTCAACGACCGGTTTGTAGCGCCCGGTCATGGACAGGCCGCCTGCGAGGCCCGCGAAGGCGTTCTCGCTGATCGGTGTGCCCAGGACCCGATCGGGATAGGCGTCCTTCAGCCCGCGGGTAGCCCCGTTGGTGCCGCCTTTGAGCCGGTGAACGTCCTCGCCCAGGACCAGCACGCCGGGGTCCAGGTCCATCCGGCGGCCGAGTACATCCGCAATTGCATCCACGAAGCGGCGCTCCTCGGTACGGGCTTCTGTTTGTTCTCCGGTGGTTGATTCTGTCAGGGCCGGTTCGCTCCTGATATCGGTATCCACCGCGCCGGGATCCGGCCAAAGCGCGGGGCGGATCCGGCGGGCGCCTCTTGTGCTTTCCGGGTCTTTCTCGGTAATTCCGTCAACAATCCGGGTGATGTGCTCGGTGATGTGCGAGGTGAGATCACTCAATTGTTCGTCACTGAGGAGTCCGCGCCGGGTCATCTCTGCGGCCAGTTTGGCCAAGGGGTCGCGGTCACGCCACTGCTTCTCCTCCTCCTTCGTCCGGTAGCCGAAGGCGCTGCCGGGGAAGGGGCCGTTCTGGTGGAAATAGCGGTAGGTTTCCGCCTCGATGAGGGTGGCTCCCTTGCCGGCGCGCATGTGATCCACGGCTGCCTTCTGGGCAAGGTAGACCGCGAGGGGATCCATGCCGTCCACGCGCCAGGACCTGATGCCGAAGCCGGGGCCACGAGCCGCCAGACGAGGTTCACCGGTCACGTCGGCAACATGGGTCGAGACCGCGTAGAGATTGTTCTCGATATAGAAGCACAGCGGCAAGCGCCAGGCCGCCGCCAGATTCAGCGTCTCCAGCGTCGACCCTATATTTGAGGCGCCATCGCCGAAATAGGTCACAGTGACCCCCATGCCGCCAGCCTGCCCGCCGTCGTCGTGGACTTCTGCGTCATGGCGCTGTGCCCAGGCATTGCCCGCGGCAAGCGGCACTCCGCCACCCACGATCGCGTTCGTGCCCAAAGCTCCGGCCTCAAGCCATTGCAGGTGCATTGAGCCGCCCCGGCCGCCGCTGAACCCGGCCTTGAGACCCAAAATCTCGGACATCGTCCGTCGGATGAATTCCGTGACCTGGTCGTTCTTTATCCCGTCGATGATCGACATACCGTTCGGGGACAGATAGGCAAGACCCTTTGCCAGGAATTGGTGATGGCCGCGGTGCGTGCCGTTGACGCCGTCAGCACCGCGCAGCGCGAGAACGGATCCTACGGCTGCTCCCTCCTGGCCAATGCTGGAGTGGGCCGGGCCGTGTACGAGGCCCTCTGCTGCCAGCTGCAGGACAACTTCCTCAAAAATCCGGATGGTGTGCATTTGCACCAGCATGGATTCGAGCAACTCGGGAGCTGCCGCGTCCCAGTCTTCGCGGGTCGTGCGCAACTCTGTGCACTTTGTCGAGTAGGTCAAGGGCGTGGTGGTTGACATCTTTGGCTCCCATGGGCGTACATGCATCGCTTCTGCGTTCGTCCCACCTTAAGCGTGCGAATGGATCCAGTGCAAGGAATACAACCCTGTTTAATGCGCCAATAATCCTCGAATGGATCCATTCGCCGTGAGTCCGTATGCTTTACGTATGGCCACCCAAGCTGTTCTGTTGAAGAAATCGGGCGCTGCAAGTCAGCGCATCGCAGACGAACTGAGTCAAAGGATTCTCGACGGGGACCTCGCGCCCGGCACGAGGATCCGCCAGGAGCAGATCGCGGAAGAGTTCGGTGTGAGCAGGCTGCCGATCCGTGAAGCGCTGCGCATTCTTGAATCACATGGACTCGTCACACTAGTTGCCTCCTCTGGAGCCTGGGTCAGTTCCATGAACCTCGCTGAGTGCCAGGAGACGTATCTGATCCGCGAACGCGTTGAGCCGCTCGCGCTGGGCCAGGCCATCGACAGCGTCAGCACCGAAACTTTGGATCGGCTCACTCGGTTGGCCATGGAGATGGAGAACTGCCAGGTGGTGGAGGATTTCGTCGAACTGGACCGCGAGTTCCACCTGCTCAGTTTTCAGGACGCGGGCATGCCAACCTTGCTGGAGATGGTCGAAAGGCTCTGGAACACCACCCAGCATTATCGGCGCGCATACGTCCAGCTGATCGGTCCCGAGGGGCTCGAAGACACGCATTTGGAGCATCGGCTCCTTTTGGCGGCCATCCGCCGGCGTGACATCCGCTCTGCGGAGGAATTGCTGGCGATGCATGTCCGCAAAACCCGCATTGCCCTGCTTGATCACCCTGAAATATTTGATCGCTAAAGAAACTTGGTTGGAGAAGTACATGAACCGGGACGTCGAACAGCAAGATGATGCCCTCAAGGAACGGCGCGGGCTGCCGGGTATTCGTGGCACGGACCACGTCGGATTCACTGTGCCCGATATGGAACAAGCTCACGAATTCTTCGTCAACGTCATAGGGTGCCAGCATGTCTACTCGCTGGGGCCGTATCCGCAGGACCCTGAGTTGATGCGGACGAAGCTTAACGTCCACCCGGAGGCGACACTGGCGGAGATACGCTTCTACCGCTGCTTCAACGGGGCGAATTTTGAGGTCTTCAACTACTCCTCCCCGGATCAACGGCGGGAACAGCCCCGCAACAGTGACATCGGCGGTCATCACCTCGCCTTCTACGTCGAGGATTTGGATGCAGCTGTCGACTACCTGAAGGGCCAGGGGATCCAGGTACTCGGGGAACCGACCTTGAGCTCAGGAGCCAGCAAGGGCCAGTGTTGGGTCTACTTCCTGGCGCCTTGGGGGATGCAATTCGAACTCGTGTCCTTTCCGCAAGGAAAAGAGTACGAATCGCAAACACCCCTGCGGCTCTGGATGCCGTAAGGAGAGCTGGCGCAACGGCAATCTCTGTCACGAACACACCCGCTGGGACGAGGACGACGCTGCATGCCGGCGGCTTCTAGCTTGCGGGGACCTTGCGCGAAGTGGTGGCGGCGTCGTCCAGGGCTTCAATGTAACGCGTAATCGCATCGCGGTTCTGGATGAGGAGATCAATCTTCTGCGACATCCGCTCCCGCTCATGAATCAGCAGCTCCCGAAGTTTTGGATCGGGGTCCGCGACGACAATCTCCTGCGGTTGATCCAAGCACGGCAGGATGTCACTGATAATCCTTGTCGGTATCCCAGCATCAATCAGGCCGCGGACCTTCTGCACGCGGTCCAGCAGATAGTCGTCATAGACGCGGTAGCCGTTGTCGAGCCGGCGTGGCACGACCAGCCCCTGCTCTTCGTAATACCTCAGCATGCGTGCGGGCACGCCCGACCGCTCTGCCAATTCTCCGATACGCATGGCGCTCCTCTGTCGTCGGCTTGACGTAAACACTAGCGACAACAAGAAGAATTTGCCTCGACCTGACACTCATATCATGATAGTTTCACGCTTCATGGGAAAGTTTTCTTGACGAGAACTCCGAATCGTAGGTACTGTCGGCGTACCTACCCCCGAAGTGAAGGTTCGGGCGGTCATCACATGAACACCCAGCCGCCTTTGGCGCTGGCACAACGCGCTCAGGAGAACAATGCGGACAACGAAGTCGCAGGCTGTGAAGGCTGGTGAACCGACGCTGGGGCAACACACGGATACCACGGTTTTATCCCCGGCAACCCCCTCGGAGTTTGGGCCGCAGCAGAGGAAGCTATTGCGCCGGACCATCGCCGGCAGCGCTGTAGGCAACATCATGGAGCAATACGATTTCGCTTTGTACGCATCGGCGGCCGCGCTAATCTTCGGAAAGCTGTTTTTTCCAAGCTTCGACCCGACTGTCGCCCTGCTTGCCGCGTTCACGACCCAGGCCGTTGGATTTATTGCGCGCCCGCTGGGCAGCCTGGTAGCCGGCCACATTGGTGACCTCCACGGTCGAAAACGCGTCCCGGTCGCCATGCTGCTCATCGCAGGCATTTCGACCACCGCCATCGGGCTTCTTCCGACATACGTTGCCATCGGGATCTGGGCGCCAATTTTCCTCGTCATACTGCGCTTCGTGCAGGGCTTTTCGTTTGGTGGCGAATACGGAGGTGCCATTTTGATGGTGAGCGAGACGGCCCCCCGCGAAAAGCGGGGCTTCTACACAGGGTTCATCCCGGCATCATCAGCGCTCGGCGGCGTGCTTTCGACAGTCGTACTTTTCGCCGTGAGTCTCCTGCCACCGGAAACTTTCGAGGCGTGGGGCTGGAGAATCCCGTTCCTGCTATCGATTATCCTCGTCGTGACTGGCCTCATCATTCGGCTTCGGCTCAAAGAGACCCCGGTATACAAAGACGCAGAGGTAAAGGGAAAACCCACCCGCAAACCCATCCTCGAAGTGATTAAGACCAATCCCAAGCAACTTCTCCTAGCTGCGGGAATCAGTTTCGGATTCGGCACCCTCAATTACGTCGTACTGGGGTGGTTGTTGAGCTACACCGCTGTGGACCTCAAGATTGGCGCGGGCCTGGGCCTGATTGCCTTGGTGATTGGCTATGTTTTCTATGGCATCAGTGACTGGGTGAGCTCTGCGATCTCCGACCGGGTAGGTCGACGCCCTGTCATTCTCACTGGTGGAATTGCTTACGGGGTCTGGGCATTTCCGATGTTCGCCATGGTCGACACCAAGAGTCCCGTACTGATCGTGGTCGCAATGGCCGTCTCCCTCACCCTGAGTGGCATGATTTACGGTCCCCTAGCCTCGTTGATTAGTGAGCTCTTTGCCACCAAGTTCCGCTACAGCGGTGCGTCGATGGGCTACCAGCTCGGACAGACCCTGGGTGGTGGATTCTCGCCCCTGATCGCAACCGGCCTGTATGCAGCAACGCTGGCCTCGTGGTCAGTCGCCATCTACCTCGTCATCGCCGGGCTCATCACAGCAGCGTGCGTATTCTTCATGACGGAAACCAAGGGACGAGACCTCACGCACTGACCGTCAGCCAACTGTCGCTGGTTCTGCCCGCCAGGAGGGGGCAGAGCCAGTGTCAGGCGTTTGGTCCAAGCCCAATGTGACGTGCATTCGGGCGTTCTTGGCGTGGATACCTATGTCCGGCCGGTACCGCACGCGATTAGCCTTAATTGAGAACGAGGCTTAGTGAGAAATCCATCGCAATGCCATCAAAGCAGCACTTGCTATGGGATTGACCAAGATCAAATGACCCGCGCCGTCCGTTCTGCCATAACCCGCCAAGTGGGTATCCGGTTAGCTCAGGTATTCTGGGTAAATGTCGAGACCGGATTTTCCGCGGACGATTCTGGAGTTCCAGTCGCGGTTTGGCGACGAGAAGGCGTGTCTGGACTATCTGCTTGAGTGCCGCTGGCCGGAGGGCTACGTGTGT
>NZ_JBFRGF010000034.1:0-53175 GCF_052115205.1 Arthrobacter sp. 2RAF6
CGGGGCGGACCCACCAGCACCGCCAACGGGACGTTGCTCTGCAGCCATCACCACCACCTGATCCACAAGGAAGACTGGCACATCCAGGTCCGCAACCAGATCCCCTGGTTCATCCCGCCACCCCACACCGACCCACACCGGAAACCCCGAAGAAACCACTACTTCCAGATATAGGCTCACGCCCCCAGCAGCCCCGTCGTCCGGTACGGAATCACCTCGCGCAAGAACATGCTGGTGGACGTCCGCACGATTCCCGGGCACAGCCTGATTTCTTCGGACACACGGTATAGATCGTCCGGGCTCGTCGCGACCACGCGGATGATGAGGTCGGTGTCCCCGGCTGGCGCGTGGCATTCAAGCACCTCGGGGATGTTGCGCAGGGCAGCGATCGCCTCGTTCAGCCGGCTCTGATCCAGCTCCGCACTCACCGCCGCCGCAACGCCGCGGCCCAGCGCTGAGGGCAGCACCCGGCTGCTGTTCGGACGCAAAGCGCCCGACGCCGACATGCGCTCAAGGCGCGACTGGACGGTCCCGCGCGCCAAGCCCAAGCGCTGGGCGAGGACCATGATCGGCACCCGGGGGTCGTCGTCGAGCGCGGAAAGGATGCGCTTGTCCGTTGAATCCAATTCCTGCATCGCTACCGCTTTCTGCCTAGTCACCGAAGGTCTGACTGGTCAGAATGTCCAACCAAACCCCATTCTCCCGCACAATCCCTGCCGAGTGACTTACCGCCGGGAGCAAGCCGTCCTTGAGTCATGGTTGCGAATCATTTACATGCCCGTAACGGGAAACCCTTGACGGCATGAATTTAAAACGAGAAACTCTTCTCATATGTGATTGACGTCTCAAGACGATCGACGCCCACAGCGCCGGCTCTTGGGAAGAAACCAAAGGCGAAGAAAATGGCAACAACACTCGAACTGACCATCCGCACCGCATCCTGGACCCGGCCGCCCCGCGAATTGGTCCGCGCGTTCGAAGCGTTCCCCGTAGCAAACATCGGTGACGCCATGGAGCGGCTCGGAATCGTCGACGGCGGAATCAGCCCGGTCTGGGAAGGCGCCCGCTGCGTCGGCTCGGCCCTCCCCGTCCTGGGCGCCGCTGGAGACAACGCCGCCGTCATCGAAGCGCTGAACTACATCCAGGCCGGTGACGTGGTGGTGGTCAACGGGTTTGGCCACGAACACCGTGCGCTGGTGGGCGAGCAACTGTCCCAGCGCTTCGAAGCCGCCGGCGCCACCGGAGCCGTCATTGACGGCTATATCCGGGACCGCGCCACCATCACCGAAATCAAGTTCCCCGTCTTTGCCCGCGGTGTCACCCCTGCCGGTCCGTTCAAGAACGGCCCGGGAGTCATCGGGGAGCCCGTGGCAATCGGCGGCATCGTCTGCTCGGCAGGCGACATCGTCGCCGCCGATGACGACGGAGTCGTCATCATCCCCCAGGCCCGTGCAGCGGAAATCTTGGAACGAGTCATCGCAGTGGCCGCGCACGAGGCCGAGATGACCGCGGAAATAACCCGCGAATACAGCTGAACAGCGCTTTCTCCCACCCCAGCCCCCTCATAGACTGAAAGCACCCACCATGACAAAGCAATCGACGGACTCAGTGGAACTGAACACCGCTCAAATCAAAGTCGTAACCGCTGACGGCAGGATGGTGCGCAAAGCAACCTTTGCCGGCACCATGGGTTCCTTCGTGGAGTGGTACGACTACGGCATCTACGGCCTGCTGACCACGTACCTGGCCATGAACATCATGGGTTCCAAGGACGTCGGCTCCCTACTCCTGACAAACGTCGGCTTCCTGGTGAGCTTCCTTGCCCGACCCTTCGGCAGCGTCATCTGTGGTTTCCTGGGTGACCGGCTGGGCCGCAAGAACCTGCTCGCCGTCCTCCTGCTCCTCATCTCCGGGGCCACCGCCTGCATCGGCCTCATCCCGTCGTACTCGGTCATCTTCTGGGCCGCTCCGGCCTTGCTGATCCTGTTCCGCATCCTTCAGGGCTTCTCCGCCGGCGGCGAAGTGGCAGGCGCCATGGCCTTTGTGGGCGAATACGCCCACAACAAACATCGCAACTACTCCATGAGCTTCATCGCGGTCGGTTCCTTCTGCGCCCTGCTTTTCGGTAGCGCCCTCTCCGCCGGCCTCATCACCACCCTCGGCGACTCGACCATGCAATCCTGGGCGTGGCGCATCCCATTCCTCTTCGCCCTGCCCTTGGGCTACGTCGGCTTCTACATCCGCTCCAAGATGGAAGACACCCCGCACTTCGCCGCACTACGTGAGCGCAACGAGGTGGAACGCAACCCCCTGCGCACCGTCTTCACGTCCAAGCGTCACCTCAAAGCCATCGCGCTGACCATCTTCCTCCCCGCGCTGAACGGCCCCGGCTACTACCTCCTGTTCGCGTACATGCCCACGTACCTGAAGACCCAGCTGGGTGCAGGCAACAACTTCACCATGCTCCAGGCACTCCTCGTCACTGCGGTCAGCCTGGTAGCCATCATCATCTCCATCCCGCTCATGGCCCGCTTGTCCGACCGGATCGGCCGCAAGCCGGTGCTGGCGCTCTCCGCCGTGCTCATGGCCGTGGTTTCGTACCCGATGTTTGCCATGATCACCACCGGCAACATGGCGCCTGCCTGCGTTGCCACGGTCGTCATGGCCATCGCCTTCTCCGGCCACGCTGCCGTCGTCCACACCGTGTTGACCGAAATGTTCCCCACCACCGTCCGCTACAGCGCGTACAGCATCGGCTTCAGCATCAGCACTATCATCTTCGGCGGCAGCGCGCCGCTGGTCATGACGGAACTGATCAAGGCCACCGGCAACAGCATGGTTCCCGCCTACGCCTCGATCGGCACGGCCATCATCTCGCTCGTCTCGGTCTACTTCCTGAAGGAAACCAAGGGCCAGCCCCTGCAGACGCACTAATAACGGACCACCAGAACCCCGACGGCGGCGGCCGCCAGCCATCGCAACGGCAGCCGCCGCCGTCGAACCCTTAGCAAAACAACAGAACCCCCTAACCAGGAACAGAAGCGGGAGTCACCTTGAGCATCAATTCAGTCGCCGTCGTCGCAGACCTCGGCGAAAGCTACGGCAACTACACGATCGGCGACGACGACGCCCTCCTGGGCCTCGTCACCGCTTCCAACATCGCCTGCGGTTTCCACGCCGGCGATCCGCGGGTCATGGATGCCACTGTCAAGGCCTGCGTCGAGCGCGGCATCGAACTCGGCGCACACCCCGGATATCCGGACCTGGTGGGCTTCGGCCGACGCCTCATCGAAGCCAGCGAAGAAGAAATCCGCACCGACGTCCTCTACCAGATCGGCGCGCTGGACGCATTCGCCCGCGTCCACGGCGGCAAAATCAGCCACGTGGCTCCGCACGGACGCATGGGCAGCATCGCCCAGACCGACGCCAAGCACGCCCGGGCCATCACGGATGCCATCAAGGCCTACGACCCCTCCTACATTGTGATCTGCCAGAACGGCCTCCTGGCCGATGAATCCCGCAAGCGCGGTCTTCAGGTTGGCTACGTCTTCCTGGCGGACCGCGGCTACGGCGAAGATGGCATGCCCGTCTCCCGCAACAGCGAAGGCGCACTACTGCACGACCCCGAGGAGATCGGCCGCCGCGTGGTCCAGGTGGTCACCGAGGGGACAGTCCGCGCCGTCACCGGCAAGGTCGTCCCGCTCGGCCACGACGCCGACGTCGTCCTCCTCCACGGCGACCACCCGCAAGTCCTGCAGAACGGTACTGCTCTCCGTGCGGCCCTGGACAAGGCAGGGATCACGGCCACAGGACTCCAGGAAGTCCTCGCCGAAAAGGCCCGGCTCGCCACGGTCTGAAGCTGAGCTACTACAGGATCCATCACCCGTACCACCGAGCAGGACTCATGACCACGCACACAGCACCCGCGGAGCGGATGAACCACCCGCACGAACTGGAAGCCGAGCCGTTCGGCGACTCAGCCCTCATGCTTCGGGTCAAGCACGACGACGCCGACTTCCGTCGGGCGGCGGGCAGCCGCCTCCGCGATGTGCTGCTGGAGGTGCGACCGTACGGGGTGTTGGACATCGTGGCCGGCGTTGAGTCCTTGTTGGTCGAGTTCGATTGCTTGGCCGTGACCCATGAACAACTGGCCCAGACCATTCGCCTGGCTGTTGCCGGCAACAGCCTGGAACCGGGAGCCCTTGGTGCCTCGCAATCACGGTTTGTCATCCCGATGGTGGTCAGCGAGGAGTTCTCGCCAGATCTTCAGAGCGTGGCCGAAGAGTTGGGCCTGAGTCCGGAGGCGGTGCTGGAACAGTTTCAGTCCTCGGTTCTGACCATCAACCTGCTGGCCGCAGCCATGGCCCCTATGATGGCCGGCGTCCGATTCCCAGGTCAGGTCAGCCGTTGCGTCGAGCCGCGGACCAACGTGGAACCCGGGTCCGTGATGGTGGCCGGTACCAGCGCCATCATCCAGCCGTTCCCCGGGCCGAGCGGTTGGAAAGTGATCGGCCGGACCCCGCTCACTATTTGCGACATCCGCGAAGATCCCGCCACCTCCTACAAACCGGGGGATTTGATGCGTTTCGAGGTGGTGCCGGAGCGCGATTGGTCGCGGCTTGAAGGCCAGTTCCTGCGGACCGCGTCGAACGGCGGAGCTGCTCCGCGCGGCGTTGGCTCGGACGGCCCTGAAGGCGGCAGTAATGACCTTCCCTGAACACGCGATCAGCATCCAAGTAAGTGAAGCCGGTTGGCTGTCCACGTTCCAGGACCTGGGCCGCGAGAATTCCGAATTCATGGGCGTCCCCTGCGGAGGCGCGGCGGACCAGCACTCCGCGGCGGTCGCCAACATCCTGGTCGGAAACAGCCGCAAGGCCGCGTGCCTGGAAATCATGGGAGGCCGTTTCGCCTTCACAGCCACACATGACGTGATGTGCGCCGTGACCGGGGTCCCGGCCGAGGTCACGGTCAACGGGGATCCGGTGGGCATGTGGGAGCCGTTATGCCTCCCGGCCGGAGCCAGAGTTGTGATTGCCAAGGCCAGCGGCGGCATGCGGAATTACCTGGCCTTCAGTGGCGAACTGGAAACCGCCCGTTTCATGGGCAGCGCCGCGCCGGAATCCCGGATGGGCTTTCCCCAGCAACTCGCTCCCGGGCAGACGCTCACCCTCCGCAGCCGGTACCGCGGATTCACGCACCCGTTCCTGACCCAGCCCCTGTTCCGGCTGCCTGTTCCTGTGCCGGACTTCAGCCCCGAGGTGTGGACTATCGACGTCGTCGACGGCCCTGAAACGGACCGGACGCCCGGCATCCGGAAATTGCTCAGCTCCAGCCACTACACCGTCGGCGCCAAATCCAACCACGTGGGCCTGCGTTTGGAGGGTCCCGTGGTGCATCCGGAGGGGCTCGGGGAAATCGTGTCACATGGGGTCCCGATCGGGGCGTTCGAAATCCCCCATGGCGATGAGCTCATCATCCTGGGCCGCTCAAGGACGCTGACCGCCGGCTACCCGATTGTGGCGGTCGCAGCCAAAGCCTCCCTGTCCATGCTGGGGCAGGCCAGCCCCGGCCGGAGGATGACCTTCCGTTGGATCAGCAACGCTGAGGCGGTCGGGCAATACCGGGAACAGCAGCGCGGCCTGGCGCATCTGGAAGAGCGCGTGCACGCCCTGTTTGCCGCCGTCGGGCTCCCCATCTCCGCAAGTTCCGCGGCGGCCTCGCGGAGTCCCGCAGCGGCGTGATTCGCAGTCCCCGAAGAAAACACTTGACCATCATCTTCTGAAATGAGAAACTCTTCTCATATGTGATGGGCATCTCAAATGATTCACACTAAAAACGCAAGGAACTGAAACCATGGGACTTCTGGACGGCAAGCTCGCGATCATCACCGGCGCCGGTACCGGCATGGGACGCTCGACGGCGGCCCTGCTGGCAGCCGAGGGTGCCGCGGCGGTGCTGGTGGGGCGTCGTGTAGACGTGCTTCAGGAACTCGCCGTGGAAATTGTTGCCGAAGGCGGCCGTGCCGTTGCCCGGGCCGCGGACATCACTTCCAAAGACGACGTAGATGCACTGCTGGACTGGGTCCACGAGAATCTGGGCCCGGTGGACATCCTTGTCAACAACGCAGGTAGCTCCAGCAAGGTCCTCAACGTCCGCTGGATCAGCCAGCAGGAATGGAACGAGGTCCTGGACGTCAACCTCAACGCCGTCTACCTGCTCAGCCAGGCAGTCCTTCCGGACATGCTGGCCCGCAAGACCGGAACCATCATCACGGTCTCCTCGCTCGCAGCGGTGAACCCCAACTTGCTCGGCGGCGCCGCGTACGGTGCGGCCAAGGCCGCGGTCCGGAACTTCATGACGTACCTCCATAACACCTTCCGCAACGACGGACTGCGCGCGGTGACCATCCTGCCGGGTGAAACGGCGACGCCCATCCTGGACAACCGCGCCCGACCACCCCGGGCAGAGGAGCGCGATGCCATGGTGCAGCCAGAGGACGTGGCCCGAGCCATTCACCTCGTGGCCACGCTGCCCCAGCGCACCGTCGTCCAGGAATTGGTCATCGCCCCCACCATCCAGCGGGATACCTCCGGCGACATCGAGATCAGCCGCTGGGCCGGAGCCCCCGCCGATCAATCACCCGCCGACCAGGCACGGCGGCAATGAAGCCCCGCAGACTCTACGCGCCCGCGGCTGCGACAAAGACCCCTAGAACAACCTCCGCAACCACCCAGATCAGGACCCTCATGACACTCGAGCCAGCCACCGCCGTCGCCGATTTCCAGCCCTCCGAGGCGGTGCAGCGCATCCAGCGCACATCGCTGCGGGTGCAGCAGCCCCAATCCAAGGGGGACCTTGTCTCCTTGGCCATGGGCGAGCCGGACTTCGACACTCCGGCCCAGGTTCGAGCAGCAGCCACTCGCGCCCTCGAAGATGGCTTCACCCACTACTCGCCGTTGCTCGGCGAGCTGGTGCTTCGCGAGGAGCTGGCTGCCCGTATCGGCCAGCTCCTCGGCGGAGTGGCCAGCCCCGGCGACGTGCTCATCACGCAGGGCGGCACGGCCGGCCTGTCCGCAGCGATCCTCGGCATCGTCAACCCCGGCGACAAAGTGGTCATTCCAGACCCCACCTATTCCCTGTATGCGGATCTCGTGAGCATGGCCGGGGGCATCACTGTGCCGGTGCCGCTTGCCGATGACCTTCACTGGGACCTGGAAGCGCTGGCCACCGCGCTTGAAGGCGCCAGGATGTTCGTCTTCTGCAACCCGTCCAACCCGACCGGCATCGTGCACTCGCGCCGCGAACTCGAAGCACTCGCCGACATGGTCGCCGGAACCGACACGTTGATTCTTTCCGACGAGGCCTATAGCGATCTGGTCTACACGCCCGAACCCTTCACCTCGGCACTTGAAATCCAAGCCCTGGGCGGCCGGACCATCTACTGCCAGACCTTCTCCAAGAGCTATGCCATGACAGGATGGCGCATCGGCTACCTCTGGGGCCCGTCCGACGTCATCGCCTCCGCAGCCCGGGTCCACAACACCTTCAACGGCTCCATGAACCAGGCCGTGCAATACGCTGCGTTGACTGCTCTCAAGACATGCGGACCGGACATCGAACGCATGCACGCCTCCTATGCCTTGCGCAGGGAGCTCATGGCCAACGGTCTCCAGCAGATTCCGGGTCTCACGGTCAGCTCGCCGGAAGGTGCGTTCTACCTTTTCCCCAAGTACGACGTCGAGCTGCCAGCGGCCGCGATGGTGGCCCACCTTCGCAACCACGGCGTGGCCGTCCGTCCCGGCAGCGAGTTCGGCCGGAACGGCGAGTTCCACTTGCGCCTGTCCTACGCGGCCAGCTCCGAGGCCATTACCGCAGGTGTGGAGCGGCTGGCCGCCGGATTGGCCGAGCTCCGGTGAGTGCCGCGGATGTGGCCAGCGTAGCGCCTGCCGCTCAGGCGCTACGCTGGAATCTGACACGGAAGGGGGCGCCCATGCGCAGCGACACCCAACGCAACCGCCGCCAGCTGGTGCGGGCTGCCGGGAAGCTCTTTGCCAAGGCCAAGGGCCCGGTGAGCATGACGGACATCGCCCGCGAAGCCGAGATCTCCCCCGCAACGGCGTACCGGCATTTCGCCTCGGTGGAGGACGTACTGGCCGCGTTCCGTTTTGGTGTTGGCGAGAAGCTACGCGATTTCAGCGTCGCCCAGACCACCTCGGGCGTGGAACTGCTGGAGAGCGTAAGCCGGCACTGGGTGGGCCTTGTCATCAAGCATGGCGGTTCCATGGTCCATACCCGTTCCGGCGAGGGGTATCTGGCCCGTCTTCGCTCCGGCGCGTACTACCTGACCATCCAGGCCGAGGCTTTGGAGCGGCCACTCCGCGAGGCCTGTGAGGAACTAGGCCTCCCGCCCCTGGGGGACGAAGCCATGTTCCTGTGGAACATCCTCTTCGACCCCCGGGAAATTTTCGATCTGCTCAACACCGTCGGCCTGGACAAGGACCAAGTGTCCACCAAGCTTTGTGCTGCGCTCCGCGGAGCCATGGCCGCCTGGGCCGCTGCCGAACCAACTTCGGCAAAGTGACCATCCCTTGTTCATCTTCTGCCGATAAATTAGTCAGATTGACCAATGGCGGTTGAGTCCGTTGCGCCAGTTGTAGTGTTCCTGTTGAAATAGTGGCAACGAAGGGAATGGCTACCGCCGGACCCCGCAGGCTACGGACCCTCCGGTACACCACCCGGCCACCCGAAACATCGTCCCGCAAAGACGCAGCCGCTGATTGACTCTTGTTCACGCATCGTCTTTCCGCACCCCGCCGGCATTGTCATGACAGCGCCGGCACCACCATAAGAGCCCCTGAGCCACCGAACGCGTTGCGGTAGCTGAGGGGCTCTTGTGCTGCCCGGGTTGTGCTCTCAGAGGGGCTGAATCAACACTGCGACATAGTCGTATTCATCTTCAGAGGCGGTGGTCCACTCGACATCCACCAGATCACCCGCCTTGAGGGACCTGTACCCGCCTGATTGCTCGATGACCGAGAAATGTCCGAAGCATTTCTTCCCGTCGGGAAGAATAAGTTCCCCCCAACCTTCTTCGGCTTTCCAGAAGGAAACCGTTGCCTTCATTCGAGCTGAGCTCAACGTTGGTCCTCTCTTTGGAAAGTGAACTTACGCAATTCTCCCCGTGTCCCGCACCCTCGCCGGAATCCTGCAGGTAGGCCGAGCGCCGCATAGTCTTGTGCCATGACTTCCGCTGGCCGCTTCGCTCCGAGCCCCTCCGGCGAGCTTCATTTGGGCAATCTGCGCACGGCCATGCTCGCCTGGCTTTTCGCGCGTTCCACGGGCCGCGCGTTCCTGCTACGTGTGGAGGACCTCGACCGTGCGCGGGCCGGTGCCGAGGAGGTCCAGCTCCGCGACCTGGAAGCCGTCGGCGTGACCTGGGACGGCGCCGTCGTTCGCCAGACGGACCGTGCCGGGCTGTACGACGACGCGATCGAGCGGCTCACGGACGCCGGATTGACGTATGAGTGCTTCTGCACGCGACGCGAGATCCAGGACGCGCCGTCCGCCCCGCACGCGCCACAAGGCGCCTACCCGGGGACGTGCAGGAACCTTTCGACGGCGGAGCTTGAGATCCGCAGGGCTTCCCGCCCGGCTGCCATCCGGCTTCGCGCCGAAACCCATGAATGGACTGTGGAAGACGGGCTGCACGGACAATACACGGGCGTCGTGGATGATTTTGTACTCCGACGGAACGACGGCGTCACTGCCTACAATTTGGCCGTGGTGGTGGATGACGCGGAACAGGGCGTGGACCAGGTGGTCCGCGGAGACGACCTCCTCTCCTCTACGCCCCGCCAGGCCTATTTGGCCTCGTTGTTGGGCTTAGCCGTTCCGGAATACGCCCATGTCCCTTTGGTACTGAATCGCGACGGCGCCCGCCTGGCCAAGCGCGACGGTGCAGTGACGCTCGGCGACCTTGCCGCCGTCGGGCTGTCTACCGGAGAGGTGCGGGACGTGATCCTGGAATCGCTCGGCTTGCCGGGAGGGCCGCTTGAAGAGGCCTTGGATAGATTTGATCCGGCCCGATTGCCAAGCGGGCCATGGATATGGAACGGCATTCAGCAATCAACCCTCCGGAAAGGGGCATAAGTGCTCGCCTACGTGCTGACCCGCTACGGCGGTGCCGACGCAATGGAGCTGCAGGACGTCCCCAAGCCGATTGCCGGTCCGGGCGAGGTCCTGGTCAGAGTGTTTGCCGCGGGGCTCAATCCTGTGGACTACAAGCAACGCGAAGGCGCAGTCCGGGTGATCACCAGGCCAAGGCTGCCCTTGGTTGCCGGAAGCGAACTGGCCGGGATCGTGGAAGCTGTCGGCCCGGGCGTCACCCGCTTTGCCACGGGAGACCGGGTGTTTGCCCGCGTGGACAAGACCCGGCTGGGAGCCTTTGCCGAGCACGCCGCCGTCCAGGAGGATCTCGTGGCGCTCATGCCAAGGTCGCTCAGCTACGCCGAGGCCGCGAGCCTTCCCTTGGCGGGCCTCACGGCCTTGCAGGCACTGCGCGACGAACTCAAGGTCAAGCCCGGGACCAAGCTGTTTATCTCCGGAGGCGCGGGCGGAGTGGGAACCCTGGCCATCCAGCTGGCCAAATACTTCGGCGCCGAGGTGACCACTACCGCGTCCCCCCGGGGAGAAGAGCTGGTGAGGCGGCTCGGCGCGGACGCCGTCGTCGACTACACGAAGGAAAACCTGGCCGAAGTGCTCAGCGGCTTCGACGCCGCGCTGGATCTCGTGGGCGGGGAGACGCTGGATCAGACGTTCAAGATCCTCAAGCCGGGCTCGAAAGTGGTCAGCATCGCCGGGATGCCCGAACCGCAGACGGCCCTGAAAGACCTTGCGGCCCCCGCATGGCTGACCGCCCTGTTCTGGGCGATCAGCCTCGGAATCCGGAGCCGCGCCCGTGAAGCCAACGTGCGGTACCGCTACCTTTTCATGCGCCCAAGTGGCGAGGACCTGAAATTCCTGGCACGCCTGGTTTCCGATGGGAAACTCAAACCCGTGGTGGACAGCAGCTATCCGCTCGAAAAGATCGCCGACGCTTTTGCCGCGCTGGAGCAGGGACGCGCCAAGGGCAAGATCGTGGTGACCATGGACACCCGCGGCAGTTAGGGGGCAGAAGGGATTAGGCTGTCCGGGTGGATGCACAGACGATTGCCCCTGGATTCGAACCAGTCGCCGAACTCTTCGGCCGTTTCCTCAGCGAGGACCCGGAATATTCAGCCCAGCTCGCGGCCTACCACCGCGGCGTCAAGGTGTTGGACATCAGCGGCGGGCCGCACCGCCGCCCGGATTCCGTGACCGGTGTCTTCTCCTGCTCCAAGGGAGTGTCCGGGCTCGTCATCGCACTTTTGGTCCAGGATGGCTTCCTGGACCTCGACGCCGAAGTGGTCAAGTACTGGCCGGAATTCGGCGCCGAAGGAAAGGCCACTATTACCGTGGCCCAGCTACTCTCCCACCAGGCCGGGCTTCTGGGAGTCGAAGGCGGACTCACCCTCGCGGAATACAACAACTCCGAGCTGGCCGCCGCCAAGCTCGCGCAGATGCGGCCGCTGTGGAAGCCCGGGGCCGCCTTCGGGTACCACGCCCTGACCATCGGCGTCTTTATGGAGGAGCTTTGCCGCAGGATTACCGGGTCCACGCTCCAGGAAATCTACGAACAACGCATCCGCTCCGTCACCGGTGCCCACTTTTTCCTCGGACTGCCTGAATCCGAGGAGCCGCGCTATGCCACCCTCCGATGGGCCGCAGACCTCTCCCAGCCGTGGATTGATCCCGCCAGCCATTTCGGTCTTTCGACAAACTCGGCCGTGGGAGACATCCTTGACCTGCCCAACCTCCGCGAGGTCCGCGCAGCCGGCCTGAGTTCAGCCGCCGGAGTTGCCAGCGCCGAAGGCATGGCCCGTGTCTACGCTGCGGCACTCACCGGACTTGCCCCCGACGGCGACCGACCCGCCGTCGGGCCCCTCCTTAGCGAAGAGACCATCCGGACCGTCACCGCCGAGCAGGTCTTCGGCATCGACCGGGTGTTCGGCGAGACAAGCTGCTTCGGGACCGTGTTCATGAAATCGCATGCGCGCTCGCCGTACGGCAGCTACCGGGCGTTCGGGCACGACGGCGCCAGCGCATCTTTGGGGTTCGCTGACCCTGTGTATGAACTCGCCTTCGGGTACGTGCCGCAACAGGCCGAGCCGGGTGGAGCGGGATGCCGCAACCTCGAGCTGAGCGCCGCCGTGCGGAAGTCAGTCACCGAACTGGCTCAGTAGGATGAAGCATGACCGAACCGAGATTCACCGTTGAAACAGCCATGGTCCTTGCCGAAGTGGCGCACAACCGCCAGAAGGACAAGCTGAAGCGGCCGTACCGCGAGCACGTGCTGGCGGTAGGGGATGCGCTCGCCGATTTCGACGACGACATCCGGATCGCAGGCTACCTGCACGACATCGCCAAGGACACGCCGATCACCAAGCAGGCGCTGCTCGACATGGGTGTTTCCGAGCGCGCAGTGGGCATCATCGAACGAGTAACGCGCCGATTCCAGGATGACTCGGACAACGATGAAGCCGTCGTCCTTCATATCGCACAGGACCATGACGCCACCCTGGTCAAGATCGCCTGCAACGCCCACAACTCCGTGCCGGAGCGCGTGCGGGCGCTCGCCGAGAAGTGGCCGGACAAGGCACCCACCACGCGCTACGCGGACGCCCGGGAAGTGCTCTACAAGGCGGTGCCGCGGGGCGAAATCCACTTGGTCCTGCAACGCATCAACCCGGATCTGCTGTCCGAGATGGACCGGTTGGCGGACTAGCGGTTCGACGCGGCAGGTCTCGCCTGTCTATGGTTTCGTGGGTTCGTCCTGCCCCGGGCTGGAAGGAGCCGCCGCCTCCCGGCCAGTGGATGCGGTGACTTCCGCGAGGACCCGCTGATGGATCTGGGCGGTGAGCTCGTGAATCGCGCGTGTCAGGTCGGTGTTCTCCTCGAGCAGATGCTCCTGGGCGTTGTAGTCGTGGTCTGCTTTTACCTGCTGGAAAGCCGCTTGGCGGTTCTGTCCGATCATGACGAACGTCGAAAGGAAGATCGCTTCGAGCGAGACGATCAGCGTCAACGTCGGCCACGGGCTCTGCTCGAACACGAGCATCCACACGGCGAAGAGCAATATGTGCAGGTAGACGAAGTTCATTGATCCGGCGAAGGCCGTGATCGCATCCGCGACTCGCAGCTGAATGCTGGCGGCCCGGCGCTCGGCCTCCGCCAGGACCGATGGGTGGAGCTTCGACCGCTCGCTTTGAGAGAGCAACCGTGTGGGTCTCAGATAGGAGCGTGAATGCGGAAGAGTGCCCGTCGCGGATGTCGATTGGTGTCCGGCCTGCTGTGCCATACGTTCAATCCCTTGGCTCGCGGCGAGCCCATCTCGCCTCTGGGTGCGAGCCTAGCGTTGCCATGCGCGTGAACCTAGGAACGAACGCTCGGGCAAGTGCGGCGGGTCGGGGGCGGAGCCGGGCAGTGCCGGGGCAACGGCAGTGCCCTGTCCCGGTGCTCGCGTGGCGGAATGACGGCTGGTATTACACGCGGGATCTTCCACGGAGGAAGTGGAAGATCAGAACGATCACGGCAACAACCAAAAGCAGGTGGATGAACCCGCCACCGATGTTGCCGATGAATCCGAGAAGCCAGAGAACCGCAATAATGATGGCTATCCAAAGCAACATAACAGTCTCCCTTTTGTGTACAAATGGAAATTCTGATCTGCGCCCCGCTGCTCTGCGACCCGCGCAGATACCGTGTGGTGCCCTCACCCTATGTCAGTATCGGGTTCGTGTTAACGGCCACGCAATAAGCAATAGTCAGGTTCCGATTTGGTGGCCCGGCTCGGGGAAAGCTACCCGCTCATCAACCTTCGCCGATGCCTGAGCTCCTTGACCCAGTCCCTCGTCTGCACCGGCCCGAAAGGTGAGGCGCCGGCGTCGAGCTCTGCTACAAGCGGGCCCGAGGCCCTGAGTGCGAGTCCCAGGACTCCCTCCGCTGCGCGCTCCGTCAGCCCGAGCTTCGCGGCCCAGGCAAGGAAGTGCTTCCTGGAGATTCCACTTTTCTTGCCGCCGATGCCCAGCGCGAGCGTCTTGTCCCCATAGACCACTGTGGAGGGGATGTCGTAGACCGGAGCGATGGTGTACTCGCCCTGCGGTGACTGGACCCCTGACTGTGACTGAACCATCGACACGTTCTTGGCATGGAGGTCACCGTTGCCGCTGAGCCAAGCGAAGGCCAGCTGAATGGCGAGGTTCCGCAAGGCCGGGAGAGGCGCGGAACAGTGCGCCGCCAAAGCCAGGCAAACCTCGCCGAACGGCACGCTGTACTTGTCCGCAGGGTAGAGTCCCAGCACTTGGGCTCCGTCCTCGACGGCGAGGCGCAGCGCGGTGCCGTCGGCTCCGGTGAGGCGATCGAAACGCTCCACGAGCAGCCCCGCCCGCCCGCCGACGTCGTGCACCAACTGCACGGTACTCACCGGGATCCGCAGCTTGCGCGCAAAACGGAACATCAGGAATTCGTTTTCCACGACAAACGGGAACTCGGGAGCATTCAGTTTGAGGATGAAGCGCTTGCCCGCTTGCGCCACCGGGAGCGAGATCATCCCGGCCGACAACTTATCCTGCACACCCGCCAGCGCCACAGGATCAATGAGGCCTGAATCGCCGAGCAGCGCGTCGAAGTCGAGCGGCAGTTTCGAATCGAGCACGACGGCGGAGCCTCCTTCCGTGGGCGGCTCACCGTGGGGGACCGTCTGGACATCGCCCACGGCGTCCCCGCCCGCCCCCATGAGGAGCGCGAGCTCGTCGTCGGCGCTGGCCTTGACCGCCCGGCGCAGTGAATTCAGGCGGCGACCTTCCGGGAGGAGCCCCGTGAAGTACGGCGGAACCGCGCCACTCGGGGTGAACACCGCTTCGCGCGTCAGCGGGAGCGTCGTGGCGACGGCTGGACCGCCTGATTCGAGGTACCGCGGCAAGTAGCTGAACTTGGTGCCGCCTTCATGCCGCTCGATGCGCGCAGCCAGGACTCCCTGCTTGTAGACGTCGGCGATGCGGTGGAATGTCATGACCGGCTGTTTGCCGTCCGGTTGCCCGCGGGTTGCACCAAGAGCTCAAGGCCGAGCGTGCTGAGGACCGCGAGGAGTGGTTCCAATTGGACCGTGGTCTTCCCTTGCTCCACGAAGCGGACGAATCGTTCCGAGACTCCTGCGAGGTCTGCGAGGTCGGACTGGCTCAGGCTGAGGGAGGCGCGGCGGGCACGGACTTTGGCGCCGAGGGACTCCGTGAATTCCTTGGGGGACATGTCCACCCTTCTGAGTCTTTTGGGGGCATGCGCATACGCGCGTCCGGTACGTTCGTGCCGGTTTCACCATTTTCCATCTCCTGGGGAGACGAATCAAGGGTTCGTGGCCACGAATCGGTACGTTCGTGCCGATGAGTTTCACGTCGACATCGTGGGTGCGGGCCGTGCGCTGCGTTCCGGTGCAGCGATTTGGGGCCCGGACCCACGATTCGCCTAGGTGGCCGGACGCGCCCTCAGCCTCTCCAGCGCTGCTTCCCGGCGTGCGGCCCCGCGCCGTTCGTCGATCACGATCGAGATAGCCAATGCCGCCACAATCACCATCATGCAGACCGGAACAGAGACATCCAGGGCGGCCAAGCCCACACTGCCGCAGAGCAACACGACCACGAGGGCCGTGACTCCGACGAGCGCGCGGTCGAAACCCAGCAGGTAGCCGTATAGCGAACTCAGGGCTACCTTGAACAGGGCCACCGGGACGGCAATGGTGGCTACTACGACGGTGGCGCTGATGTGGGCGGCATGATCGATGAAGAGGGCGGCCATGTGAAGTCCGCCACCAGTGGCGGCGATCGACCCAAAGATGAACATGTGACCGTATCCGAAGACGAATGCCCGGTGCCGTTGGTGATGCAGGGCGTGGCCGGACGGGAGGATGAAGTAGATCCACCACATTCCAAAGGCCAGTCCGGTACCGCCGAGGCCCACAAGGGCGGCGTCAACGGACCAACCGTGAAGGGCGACGATCGCCCGAAGGGATTCGATGGCTCCGATCAAGCACTCGCCCAGGGCGATGATGGCCAGGAGGCCGTAGCGTTCCGCGATGTGGTGTGCATGCCACGGCGTCTTGGCTTTGCGCTCGGCGATGGTCGGCGTCGCCATTTCCAGCAGGAAGAGCGGGGCAGCCATGAGGAAATTCGCCAGGATGTCGGCGTGGACAATCAGCACCACCACCCAGCCAATCTGCGCCACCACCAGGAATTTCGCGTAGGTGAGGCATGCGCTTCGGCGTTCCGGATCCTGCTTCGCCGCGCGCAGCCACTGAAACACCAAGGCCAACCGCATGATGATGTAACCCAGCACCATGGTGGAGTTGTCCACGCGGTGGCCCTCGTCGAGCGATTGGAACATCGGTTCGATGCCCATGGCAAGGATGAGCACACCCACCATCTGCACCATGGTGACAACCCGGAAGACCCAATCGTCAGTATCGTAGGCGCTGGCAAACCACGAGAAATTGATCCAGGCCCACATGACAGCGAACATCGCGAAAGTGAAGCCGATCAACCCGGAGCCGAAACGGGCCTCGGCCAGCTCGTGCGCGAACTGGCTACCCGCAACCCCAAAGGCGATAACGAACGTCAAGTCAAAGAACAGTTCCAAGGGCGTGGCCGTGCGATTCAGCTCCTGGGGATCGCGCCCGCCCATGCGCGAAAGTGCATGGCGCAATGGATTCATGGACATGGTTCAGGGTACCGCCGGGAGGCCCCCCGCGTCCCGGGCCCGCGCGAGGGCACCCGGGTTTCTCCTTGCCCACCACAGCAGCCCAATGTACGTCAGGTCGAACACACTGCACAGGACGCCAATGCCCAGAATGAACAGTGAACTCTCGAGGACCCCAAAGGTGATGGTGGGCGCGAGTGTCCCGATCCACTTCCCCACAGCGATCACCAGGGATTGGCCCCGCAGGCTGCGGCGGGCCGCGAACATGGCTATGAATAAGCCGGACATGAGGAGATTCTGCAGGAATGCCGCGTACCGGGATGCGGGATCCCAATCGAACTCGGCGATGAACAGCCACTGCACGGCGAAAGATGCCAGGCCCAGCATGACCGCCCATCCGATGAACAGCGGCCGGGTGACAAACCCGGGAAGCTCCCGCCTGCCGAACGCGAAGAAGGTGTACACAATCGCCACGTCGGCCAAAGCCCAGGCAATGTTGATGACACCCTGCACGGAGAGCCTCGTGCTGAGCGAATGCACCGAGTAGATGACCTCCCACGCGAAGTTCAGACCCAGCGCCGCTGCCGGGATCGCGTATGTCTTATCCCGAAACCCGATCCGGATCGCGCAAATGTAGACCGTCGTCCAGGCGACGCCGCTCAGGATTGTCAGAAACAGGTTCACGGTTCCTCCTTCTGCAACGCGGGGTCACTTACGGCCCATCCCGGGGCCGAACATGGGCCGTAAGTGACCCCGCGTTGCTCTAAACCCGGCCCAGTGCGTCGATGTCTTCGAGGAAGTCCTGGTGGACTTCCTCGCTGACGGTGGTCCGGGTATCGGCGATGGCGTCGAGGTAGTCCTGGGTGACCGGTCCCTTGCGGCCGTTCGACGCCGGTGCGGGGCCCCCAGTGGAGGCGCCGCCGTCGTTGTACACGGCTTTTTCCAAAGCACGCTGGGAGGCGCTGCGTGCCGCGTACTCGATGTCCGCGGGGGAGAAGCCCTCGGTCCGCGACACCAGCAGCGCCACATCCACCGCGTCGACCACGCTGGCCGGGATGAAGCGTTGCCACATGGCCTCGCGGGCGTGGACGTCGGGCAGGCCGATGGGGATGACGTAGTCGAAGCGGCCGTGGCGCAGGAAGGCGGTGTCCAGGGCGCGGATGAAGTTGGTGGCGCACACCAGCAGGCGGCCGGGCTGTTCGCGGAAGGCCGGGATGATCTTGAGGAGTTCGTTGGTCACGCCCTGCAGCGGGGACGGCGGTTCGCCGGAGCGCTGGGACGCGATCTCCTCGACCTCGTCGATGAAGACGACGGCGTGCTCCAGTTCGGCGATTTCCAGGAACGTCTCGCGCAGCGCGCCGGCCAGACCCTTGGGGTCGGAGGCCAGCCGCGAGGGGAACACCTCCACGAACGGCCACTCGAGCCGGGACGCGATCGCCTTCGCGAACGTCGTCTTGCCAGTCCCGGGCGGGCCGAAGAGCACGACGGCGCGCGGCGGCACCACGCCGAATTGATCGGCGAGGTCGGCCTCGGCCAGGGGAAGGACCAAGCGGCGTTCCAGCAGTTCCTTTTCGCGGCGCATGCCGGCGACGTTTTCCCACAGGTCCCGGGCCAGGATGCGGCCGCCGAGCTGGCTGAGCGGCTCGAGCTCCTGGCGCTGGACCGGGATGGTCCGCTCGAAGTAGTGCAGGTTTTGCTTGAGCAGGAAGCCGCGGCCCAGGAACGCTTCAACCCGGGTTTCGGACTCCGGCATGAGCGCCGAGAGCTTGTTGAGCCCGTGCGGGGTCATCCGGTTCTCGACGGCGGCCAGCAGCGAGGTGCCGATCCCGCGGCCGCGGAACTCGGGCAGCGTGGCCAGGAAAACGATCCAGCCCTGGTCATGGGCCGCGCGTCCGACGGCCGCACCCACCACCTGCTCGCCCTGCACCGCCACCACGGCGTGGTCCTTCTCGCACGAGGCCAGGACCTCGGAGAGCGCATAGACCGGATCCACGTTGTCCGCCTTGAGCGACTCCCACAGGTGCAGGATGCCGTCCATGTCCGAGGAATGGAAGTCCCTGATACGCCAATTGCTCATGCCCTGCTCCTTGGTGGATCGCCATCGATTGCCTGCTGTTGAGCATAGGCGAACAGGTGGCGGCGCGGGGTTGCGCGGGCGTTGCGTTACGGAGGCCCTACCCCACCGGGCGCAGCCGCAGCCCCTGCATGCCGCCGTCGATCGCCAACGATGTGCCCGACGTCGAACCTGACAGCGGGCTCGCGAGGTAGGCGACGGCGCCAGCCACCTCTGCGGCCTCCACCAGGCGGCCGTGTGGCTGGCGGGCGTTGAGCGCGGTGCGCTCGGCGGCGGGATCGGCGGAGGACTCGAGCAGCCTGCCCACCCACGGCGTGTCCACCGTGCCCGGGTTGACGCAGTTGACGCGGATCCCTTCGCGGACATGGTCGGCCGCCATGGCGAGCGTCAAGGACAAAACAGCGCCCTTCGACGCCGAATACAAAGCCCGTTGCTGCAGTCCGGCGGTCGCCGCGATGGAGCACGTGTTGACGATCGCCGCTGCCGGCGATTCGCGCAGGTACGGCAAGGCCGCGCGGCTGACGCGGGCGATGCCCACCACGTTGATGTCCAGCACGCGGTGCCATTCGTCGTCGTCGTTGGCCGAAACGTCCCCTTGGGCGCCGATCCCCGCGTTGTTGACCACGACGTCAAGGCGGCCGAACTTCCGGGCAACGGAGTCGACGGCGGCGCGCACCGAGGCGTCGTCGGCCACATTGCATTCGACGCCGAAATGCGGGGTGCCGGACGGGTTGAGGTCGAGCACGGCGACTTGCGCCCCGCCGGCGGCGAGCCGGTCAGCGATAGCCGCACCGATGCCGGACGCCCCGCCGGTGACCAGCGCTACGAGCCCCTCGAAGTCGGTGCTCACCGCGTGGCCTTGTCAGTGCCTACTGATGCAAGCGAACCGGAACGGGCCCGGTAGAACTCTTGCCGTTGGCGGCCGAGCCCTTCCACCTCAAGCTCCACCACGTCGCCGGGCTGGATGTACGGGAAGCGCCCGGAGAGCGCCACGCCTTCGGGAGTGCCCGTGAGAATGACGTCGCCGGGCTCCAGGACCATGTACTGGCTGAGGTGGTGGACCACGGTAAGGGCGTCGAAGATCATGTCCGAGGTGTCTGACGATTGACGGATCTCGCCATTGACCCAGGTGCGCAAGGCGAGGTGGCCGGCGTCGAGCTCATCCGCGGGAACCAGCCACGGGCCGAGGGGAGTGGACTGCTGAAGCGACTTGCCTTTGGTCCACTGGCCTGCGGCTCCGGGCAGTTGGTATTCGCGCTCGGAGAGGTCGTTGGCGACGACGTAGCCCGCGATGCAGTCCGCGGCCTCCTCGGTACTGGAAAGGTATGACGCTTCGCGGCCGATGACGATTCCGAGTTCCACCTCCCAGTCGTACTTTTCCGACGACGGCGGGATGGGCGCGGCGTCGAACGGTCCACTGACCGTGTTGCTCGGCTTCAGGAACACTACGGGTGATTCCGGTGGCGTGGCGCCGGATTCGGCCGCGTGGGCGGTGTAGTTGAGGCCGATGCAGGCCACGTTTCCGGGGCGGGCGACGGGGGAACCGATCCGGAGTCCCTCGGCTGAAATCTCGGGCAGATCGCCTGCATCAAGGGCTTCCCGGGTGCGTGCGATGCCGTCGCTGGCGAGGAACTCTCCGTTGATGTCCTTCGTCAGCGTGTTAAGGCTGAAGTACTTTTCGGTGCCGTTGGCGTCTTGGGCGATGACAACCGGCTTTTCATTTCCGGCAGTGCCCAGCCGGGCGAATTTCATGTTCATGTATTCCTCCGTGCTCTGGCTCTAACATCCGAGCTCTAGTCTGCTGTTGCTCCCCATAATACGGAAATGTGACCCATTGACAATACAGACATCGGATGTTTACGCTCATCCCAGCAAACGATCTGCTGCCAAGCAAGGAGCACAATGAGCGTCATTACCGCGGTGGACACCTTCGATATCCGTTTTCCCACTTCACAGGAACTGGACGGATCGGATGCCATGAATCCGGATCCGGACTATTCGGCGGCATATCTGGTGATCCGCACCGACGCCGGTGACGGCCACGAGGGCCACGGTTTCGTCTTCACCATCGGGCGTGGCAACGAGGTGGAGACGGTGGCGATCCAAGCACTCCGCCACCACGTCCTGGGCCGCAACGTCGAGGAGCTTCTCGGCGACATGGGTGGCACGTGGAAGCTCCTCGCCCACGATTCCCAACTCCGTTGGCTCGGCCCCGAAAAGGGCGTGATGCACATGGCGATCGGCGCGGTCGTCAACGCCCTTTGGGACCTCAAGGCCAAGCGGGCAGGGCTCCCGCTCTGGGAACTGCTATCCGGAATGAGCCCCGAGGAGATCGTGGCGCTCGTGGACTTCAGGTATCTCAGCGATGCCCTCACGCCGGACGACGCGCTGGGAATATTGCGGACGGCGGAGCCGGGGCGCGCCGCCTGCAGGGCAGCGCTTCTCTCGGAGGGATACCCTGCATACACCACGACGCCGGGCTGGTTGGGTTACAGCGACGACAAACTTGTGCGTCTGGCCAAGGAAGCCGTCGCGGACGGTTTCGGGCAGATCAAGCTCAAGGTGGGGGCCTCGCTGGAAGACGACATCAGGCGCGTCCGCACGGCCCGCGATGCCGTGGGGCCGGATATCAAGATCGCCGTGGACGCGAACCAACGCTGGGACGTTCAGGAAGCCATTGAATGGATGGCGTACCTGGCTCCCTATGACATTGCCTGGATTGAGGAACCCACCAGCCCCGATGACGTCCTTGGCCATGCGGCGATTGCCCGGGGCGTGGCTCCTATCCCGGTGGCCACGGGTGAGCATGTCCAGAACCGGGTGGTGTTCAAGCAGATGCTGCAGGCCGGGTCGCTACAGGTCCTGCAACTGGATGCGGCGCGGGTGGCGGGCGTGAACGAGAACATCGCCATCCTCCTCCTCGCGGCGAAGTTCGGCGTCCGTGTCTGCCCGCATGCAGGCGGTGTTGGTCTGTGCGAGGCCGTCCAGCACTTGTCGATGTTCGATTTCGTGGCAGTTTCCGGCGACAAGAATGGTCGGATGATTGAGTTCGTCGACCACCTGCATGAGCACTTCGTCACTCCGGTCGATGTCCACGACGGCTGCTACTGGCCTCCGTCCGCACCGGGGGCCGGCGGCGAAATGGCCCGTGGCACGCTGGTCGACTACAGCTTTCCCGACGGCCCGATGTGGGCCGGTGGGTCCAATCTTTTGACTCCCCAGTAATAGCCTTCATCGAAATTCCTCTCGAAAGCACAGTTCCCTACTGAAAGCACGTGGTGAAAGATATGCGCAAAGAAGCGTTGGTGGCAGGTGCCTTGGCACTGGGCCTCATTGGACTCACGGGATGCGGGGGCAGCTCGTCCGGCAGTACCGCAGACGGCAAGACTGCCATGACCTGGGCCATGTGGGTCGGCGGCACGGAAGACCAGAAGAACTGGGAAAAGGTTGCCGATGACGTCAGCAACACCCTGGGAGATGTGAAGATCACTCTGCAGGGTTCTACTTTCCAGGACTACTTCACCAAGATGAGCACCCAGCTCAGCTCGAATACGGCACCGTGCCTAGTGTCGGTCCAGAGCCTGCGGATAGCGCAGCTCAAAGATGGCATGCTCCCGCTCGATGACCTGGTGAAGAAGAACAACCTGGATCTGAGCGCGTTCGACCCCTCCATGATCAAGGGACTCAGCGCCGACAACAATCTGTATGCCCTGCCGTATGACGTGGGCCCGGTGATGATGTTCTACAACAAGGACGTGTTCGATGCCGCTGGCGTGCCCGTCCCGAAGGCAGGTTGGACGTCCGATGAGTTCGTGGCCGCCGCGAAGAAACTGTCGGCCAACGGAAAGCACGCCATCGCGCCCAACACGGCCGATCTCTTCGTTGAATCACAAGTCCTCGCCTACAACGGCGGACGGGTCCTCAAGGAAGACGGCACCATGGACGCAAGCGACCCGACCTTCGCCAAGGGACTCCAGTGGGTCTCGGACCTGACAAACAAGGAGAAGGTCTCCCCGCAGCTTCCCGGCGGCGACACGGCGTTCAGTGCCAATGAATTCATGGCGGGCAATACTGCGATGAGTATTGACGGTCCTTGGTCCCTGCTGGATGTGAAGGCCAAAGCCAAGTTCAAGGTCGGCGCGACCACCCTTCCCGCCGGCCCAGGCGGCGGAAAGACCTTCAGTGCGGGGTCGGGCTGGGGCATCTCCAAGCAATGCGCCACTCCAGACAAGGCCTTTGCCGCGCTCAAGGAAATGACCGGGGACAAGGTTCTGGGGGATTTGGCAGCAGCAGGGCGAGCACTGGCCGCACGCACCGCCCAGCAGACAAAGTGGATTGACAACGCGGGCATTCCGGGAGTCGCGGAGACCCTCAAGAGTGCCGAAGCCACGGCAGTGCCCATGCCAAGCAACACCAACAGCGACCAACTGGGCCAGCTTTTCAATCAGTACCTCGTCAAATCCATCAACGGACAGCAGAGCGCAGCCGACGTCATGAAAGACATTGCGGCCCAGCTGCCCCGATGATCAGTGTGGTGCCTGCCCGGCAGTTCCTGAGTAACGGCCGGGCAGGCACACACTCTTCGCAAAGGAATGAGAAATGACACTACTCAAGCCCGCAAAGGCACCGCTTCCTGAAGGCGCGGCAACCATCTCCCCTGGGAAGGCGAAAACGAAGGCGAACGCCCAGCCGGATGCCCAGCTCGGCCGGCGGACCATGTGGGGACCGGCCTTTGCCCTGCCGCATGGGCTCGGCCTCGCCATCTTCACGCTGCTGCCGATCGTTGTTTCCCTTGTCATCAGCCTCTTCCGCTGGCCGCTGCTGGGAACCCCGAGCTTCCTCGGCTTGGGCAACTATCAACGGCTGTTCAGCGATCCCATCTTCGGCCAGGTTGTCGCGAACACCGTCCTGTTTGTGGTCCTTTATGTGCCCCTGAACCTGGTTGTGTCCTTGGGCCTTGCCGCGTGGTTGACTCCGCGCATCAAGGGGCGCCACATCTTCCGGGTCATCTTCTTCATTCCTTCGATCACCCCCGTGGTGGCCAACATTGTCGTCTGGAGGATGCTGTACCAACCCGGTGGATTCATCGACGGCACCTTGCAAAGCACCACGGGAGTTTCAGCGCCAAACTTCCTCGGAGACGAACACTGGGCAATGATGGCCATCGTCGTTATGAGCGTATGGCAGGGGTTCGGCTACAACATGCTGGTTTTCTCGGCCGCCCTGGATGCCGTCCCTGAGAACCTCACCGAGGCGGCGGCAATCGATGGCGCCAACGCCTGGACCATCTTCTGGCGGATCAAGCTCAAGCTCATTTCGCCGTCGATCTTCTTTGGGACGATGATGACCCTCATTACCTCCTTCCAGGTCTTCGCCCAGCCGTTCATCCTCACCAAGGGAGGGCCCGGCTCGTCCACCTCGACGATCGTCTTGTACATCTACAACCAGGGCTTCCAGTTCCACCAGCTCGGCCTGGCTTCCGCAGCCGCGTGGATCCTCTTTGTCATCATCCTGGGCGTGACGGCAGTCCAGTTCCTCGGACAAAAGAAGTGGGTGCACTACGATGCTTGAGACAACCAGCCGGATACGCCCCCTCACCGCCCGTCCCCGTGGCTCCAGAGCGCCCGGAAGACGATGGGCTGCAAAGATCCGGCCCGCCATTGGCTACGCGATCCTTTGCCTGATCGCCCTCCTCTTCTTGTCCCCGCTGATCTACATGTTCGCGACTTCGTTCAAACCCCCTGCTGAAATCTTCAGCGTTCCGCCGAAACTGTTCGGCTCGGAATTCCGGTGGCAGAACTACCAGGAGGCCCTGAACTACATGCCGTTCCTGCGCTTCATGGGCAACGGGCTGTTGGTCTCGGCCGCTGGAACCGCACTCACCTTGGTGGTTTCGGCATTCTCCGGCTACGCCTTCTCACGGCAGCGCTGGCGGGGACGGAACCTGGTGTTCATGGTGTTCCTGGCAACCCTGATGATTCCCCAAGAGGTCCTGATCGTCCCGATGTTCGTCATGATGCAAAAAGTAGCCTGGGTGAACACTTTCCAGGCCCTCATCGTGCCTTGGGCCTTCACCGCATTCGGTGCATTCCTCTTGCGGCAATTCTTCCTTGGCGTACCCCAGGAACTCGACGATGCGGCCCGGGTGGACGGCGCCGGAACGCTGCGGACGTTCCTGCTGGTCATGCTTCCACTGGCCAGACCGACCATGGCCGTCCTGGCCGTCTTCAGCTTCATCAGTTACTGGAACTCGTTCCTCTGGCCGTTGGTCGTAATCAACGACGTCAACAACCTCGGCACCATCCCGCTCGGGCTGCAGATGTTCTTCGGCCAACAGGGCAATCAGTGGCACCTGGTCATGGCCGCCTCGGTGATTTCGATGGCTCCCACCCTTCTGCTGCTGATCCTCCTGCAGAAACACCTCGTCAAAGGCATCGTCACGAGCGGCTTTGGCGGACGCTAAACCTGCCAAGTCCAGCCTGCTAACAACAACGCTCAACAACCTAAGACCCGCAACAACGTTGAAGGAGTAACCACCAATGATCGCCCAAGCACCTTGGTTCACGGAGTCCCGGTTCGGCATGTTTGTCCACTGGGGCCTGTACGCCCTGCCGGCCCGGCATGAGTGGGTCATGAACCGCGAACGCATTCCTGCCGAGGAATATGAGAAGTATTTCCAGCACTTCAACCCGGATCTCTACGATCCGCGGGAATGGGCCCGCGCTGCGAAAGATGCAGGCATGAAGTATGTGGTGCTGACCACCAAGCACCACGAGGGCTTCTGCCTGTGGGATTCAGCACTCACCGACTACAAATCCACCAAGACTCCGTCCGGTCAGGACCTCGTGGCCCAATACGTCGAGGCACTGCGGGAATTCGGCCTGAAGGTAGGTTTCTACCATTCACTCATTGACTGGCACCACCCGGATTTCACTATCGACGGGTTCCACCCCGAACGGGACAACCCCGACGCCGAAAAGCTCAACGAAGGCCGCGACATGGCCCGCTACCGCGAATACCTCCACGGCCAGGTGCGCGAACTGCTCAGCAACTATGGCCAGATCGACTACCTCTTCTTCGACTTCTCCTACACCAGCGAGGACCACAAGGACATCTGGGGCGGCAAAGGGCGCGAGGCATGGGGTTCCGTGGAACTCTTGAAGATGGTCCGGGAACTTCAGCCGGGCATCATCGTCAACGACCGCCTCGACATTCCCGGCGACTTCGCCACGCCCGAGCAGTACCAGCCATCCGGTCCCATGGTGGTGGACGGTATCGAGGTGCCTTGGGAAGCGTGCCAGACCCTCAACGGGAGCTGGGGCTATGACCGGGACAACCTGGACTACAAGTCCGTGGACTTGCTGGTACGGATGCTGGTCGACGGAGTGGCCAAGGGCGGAAACCTGCTCCTCAACGTCGGCCCCACAGGCCGCGGGAATTTCGATCCGAGGGCTGTGGAGTCCCTCCGCGGCATCGGCGACTGGATGAAACTGCATTCCAGGGCCATCCACGGGGCAGGCCCTGCGGCCTGGACCCCGCCCGCCGATTCCCGGTACACGCGCCGCGCTGACCGTCTTTACGTGCACCTGTTTGCGTGGCCCTTCGAATACGTCCACCTCCCGGATCTCGCCGGCAAGGTGGAATACGCCCAGCTGCTCAACGACGCCTCCGAAGTCGCGATGCTTCAGATCGCACCGGACCGGGAAGCGATCAACACGACCCCGGGAGGACAGCCAGCAGGTACCCTGACACTGAAGCTGCCTGTCCAGCGACCGGACGTGGCGGTGCCCGTCGTCGAACTCTTCCTGAAGCCCGGGGTGTAGCGTGCCGGAAACCATTGCCCTGCACACCCGGCTCAAGCCAGGTGCCGAGCAGGACTACGCGGATGCCCATGCGGGGATCCCGGCCGGGCTCGTCGCCGCCCTGAAGGAGGCCGGCGTGGGCAATTGGCGGATCTGGCGCAGCGGGCTGGACCTCTTCCACCTGGTTGAGGTGGACGACTACCAGGCCATGCGCCGGGCGCTCGCGGACCATCCGGCCAATGTCCCGTGGCAAGCCCGCATGGCGGAGCTTCTGGACGTTCCGGACGACTATTCGGGTAATGACTCGGGCATCCCGTTGGTATGGGAGCTGGTATGAGCGGCTCACTGTGGGGTGGCGGGCTGGGCAAGCTCGGCTTCGGCGCCGCCGGCATCGGCAACCTATACCGTGCCATGCCGGACGCCCAGGCCGCTGCTACCGTCAACGCGGCCTGGGACGCCGGGGTCCGCTACTTCGACACCGCTCCGCACTACGGCCTGGGACTGTCAGAGCGCAGGCTCGGCGCCGTACTCAGCGATAAGCCACGGAGTGAATTCACGGTCTCCACCAAGGTGGGCCGATTGCTGGTCCCCAACGCCGCAGGAGCCGACGAGAAGGACGACGAAGGCTTCGACGTCCCGGCCACGAGCAAACGCCAATGGGACTTTTCCGAGGCAGGGATCCGCCGGAGCATCGAGGAATCGCTCGAACGCCTTGGCCTGAACCACGTGGACATCTCCTACCTGCATGACCCTGATGTCCATGACCTCGGCAGGGGAATCAGCGAAGCCCTGCCTGCGCTGGAAAAGTTGCGTGCGGACGGCGTGGTGAAGGCGATCGGCGTCGGGACGAACTCTGCGGAGGCCGCCCTCGAATGCATCGAGGCCGCGGACTTGGACCTCGTGATGCTTGCCGGCCGGTACACCTTGCTCGAGCAGCCCGGCGTTCCGCTCCTGGACCGCTGCGTGGCGCGCGGCACCGGCGTCGTGAACGTTGGCGTGTTCAACTCCGGTCTGCTGGCGAGACCGGAAGTATCCGAGGACGCGCACTACAACTATGCGCGTGCCCATCGCGCACTGGTGGAGCGTGCACGGGCGTTCGCCGGCGTGTGCCGCGAGTTCGGGGTGGAGCTCCCGACGGCGGCGCTCCAGTTCAGCCTGCGGCACCCGGCCGTCCTGAACGTGACGGCAGGGGCAAGTAGTCCGGAGCAGATTGTCGCCAACGCGGCGCGGATGAATGAGGATGTGCCGGAAGAGCTGTGGGCGGCTTTGGCGGGTGTCCTCGGGTGATTGATTCGCACCTGCATCTGTGGGAACTCGGGCCGGATCCGGGTCCACGCGCCGGAAGACCCCGCACTGGTGACGGACCGCGGCCCTACGCGTGGCTTGGCCCGCGGCACGGCGGCCTGTTCCGCAGCTACGGCGAAGCCGAGGCCCGGAAAACCCTGGCCGCAGCGGGTGTCGAGGGAGCAATGCTCGTCCAAGCTGACGACACCGTTGCGGATACCGACTTCATGCTCGGCGTCGCCGACCGCAACTCCTGGGTACTCGGCGTCGTGGGCTGGATTCCCCTCGACAAGCCCGCCGAAGCGGAGAAGGAGTTGCAACGGTTCCTTCGGAATCCCGCTTTCCGGGGCGTCCGGCACCTGGTCCACGACGATCCGCGGGACGACTTCCTGGAGTTGCCCGCAGTCCGCGATTCATTGCGCATGCTTGCCAGCCAAGGATTGGCGTTCGACGTCCCGGACGCCTTTCCGAGGCACCTTGGGCGAACGGTCCAGCTGGCCCGGGATCTGCCCGAGCTGACGATCGTGCTGGACCATCTTGGGAAGCCGCCGCTGGCCGAGGCTGCGGCGATGGACTTGTGGCGCGCGGATTTCCGGGACTTGGCCGGGCTGCCCAACACCATTGCCAAGGTGTCGGGCCTGCACGTGCCGGGAATTCCCTATACGGCCGGGGCCTTGCGTCCGCTCTGGGACGAAGCGCTGGAAGCTTTCGGGCCGAAACGGCTCATGATCGGTGGCGATTGGCCTGTCAGCACCCTAGGTGCTCCGTACGGACACACTATGGAGGTGCTTCTGGAACTTGCGGATGAACTCACTTCAGCGGAGCGCCAGGAGTTCCTGGAAGCGACCGCGGCGCGGACGTACGGGCTTGAACGGGCACAGCCCCTGGCGGCGCCAGCGTGAAGGCGGGGCCTATTGAGCGAGCGAAGCCTCGGGGAGGCTCGGTTCGAACAATTCGATGGGATTGCCCGAAGGGTCGTCGAGCAGGATCTGACGGCCGCCGACGCCGGTGACGATGTCGTTGCGGAAGTGCAAGCCGGCGTCTTGCATGGTCTTTACCGTCGCAGCGAGATCAGAGACTTCAACCTGGATGCGGTTCCAGCCTCCTGGCGCGGGCTTTGTGCCGTCCGGCATGGTTTGGCCGCCGCCACCCAGCTGGCTGGGTGCGCTGAGTGCCAGGCGCAGTTCCCCGCGGACGAGCATCGCGAAGGTGGGGGCCGGATGCATGAGTTCGCGGAAGCCGAGATGCCCACAGTAGAAGGCGATGGCGTCGTCCACATTGTCCACGATGTAACGCACTCCGACGGTGGTCATAGCTGCACTTCCGCTTAACTGGATGAGGTTGGTTTACCCGAATCCTACGTCCGCATCGTGAACGAAGACAGCGTTCCCACGTCATTATGGCTAGAGCGCCTGGCGCAGCCAGCTTTCGACACCGCTGATGTGGACCGTCACGAGCGCCCGGACCAGCTCGGCGTCGCCGCGTTCCAAGGCGTCCGCGATGGCCTTGTGCTCGGCAAGAGTGTGCGCCACGGCTTTTTCCTGGGTCAGCCCCCGCCAAATGCGGGCCCGGACGGTACTGCTGGAGAGCGCCTCGAGCAGGCCTGCGAGGTAATCGTTGCCGGCTGCCTGGGTGATGATGCCGTGGAATTCAAGGTCGTGGGCAACGAGCTCTTCGACGTCGGTGTTTTCGTCGATTCCGTCCATCGTGGCGCGCAGGGCTGTGAGGGCGACGGGAGTGATTTTGCCTGTCGCGATGAAGGCGGTGGCAGGCTCCAGGATTCGTCGGACCTCAAAGAGGTCCAGGATGGAACGGTCCTGATGAAGATCAACGACGAACGCCACGGCCTCGTTGAGCAACTTGGCGTCAAGGCTGGTGACATAAGTGCCGTCCCCACGCCGCACGTCCAGGACCCGGATGAGTTCGAGGGCCTTGACGGCTTCGCGCAAGGAGCTTCGCGAGAGGCCGAGCCGCTCGCTCAGTTCCTTCTCCGGCGGAAGGCGGTCCCCGGCCTTGAGCTCGCCGCGGATCAGCATGTCCTTGATCTTGCCGATCGCTTCATCTGTGACAGCCATGGCTACATCCTAGCGGCGAATGATCGGATGTCTGGCACCCAACTGACTCGCATTTGTTGTCGTTTAGAGGCCCGATAACGACAACAAATGCGAGTCAGTTGGGGACGCGGGTGCAACGCACGACGGCGGCACCCGGATTCCGCGCGAACGGAACCGCAGGTGCCGCCGTCGGGCACGTAGGGCTGAAAGGGCTAGATCTTGTTCTCTGAACCGGCAACCGGCAGGTTGGCGATCACGGGGGAGCTGCCGGTGAAGCCGTCGCGGGCTGCGGCGAGTTCGTGGATCTGCTTGCGGCACAGGTACCAGCCGACCACCATGAGCGCGCAGGCAATTGCCGTGACCAGCATGGTGAGCGGGGAGTCGATGAACACCATCACCAGCACACCCACCAGGAACAGCAGCGAAAGGTAACCGGTGTAGGGTGCGCCGAACATCCGGAAGGACGGACGCTTCAACCAACCCTTGTCGGCCCAGCGTTTGAGCTGCATCTGGCACAGGACGATAGTTGCCCAGGTGACGATGATGCCTACGGAAGCGACGTTGAGCACGATCTCGAAGGCGTCGGCCGGGACCAGGTAGTTCAGCGGAACACCGAGCAGGGAGACACCGGCGGTGATGGCGATGCCGCCGTAAGGGACACCGGCCTTGTTCATGCGCTGGGCGAACTTCGGAGCCGAACCGGCCACGGACATGGAGCGCAGGATGCGACCGGTGGAGTACAGCCCGGCATTCAGGGACGACAGCGCGGCTGTGAGGACCACGAGGTTCATGATCACGTCCACGCCCTGGATGCCGATGTGGCCGAAGAACGTCACGAACGGGCTGACACCCTTGACGTATGAGGTGTACGGCAGCAGCAGGGCCAGCAGGATGACGGAGCCGACATAGAAGACGGCGATGCGGAAGACCACGGAGTTGATGGCCTTGGGCATGATCTTCTCGGGGTTCTCGGTCTCACCGGCTGCCGTGCCGACTAGCTCGATCGAGGCGTAGGCGAACAGCACACCCTGCATGAGGATGATCATCGGCAGCAGGCCGTTGGGGAAGATGCCGCCGTGGTCCGTGAGGAGGCTGAAGCCGACCTCCTGGCCCGGTACGGGCGTGCCGAAGATGACGAAGAAGGTGCCGACCACGAGGAAGGCGGCCAGCGCGGCCACCTTGATGAGCGCGAAGTAGAACTCCATTTCGCCGAACACCTTGACGGAAACCAGGTTCAAGCTCAGGACAACAACCAAGGCGATCAAGGCCCATGCCCACTGCGGAACAACGCCCATCCAGGGGACGTATTTGCCGAAGAAGTTCATGTAGAGGGCTGCGGCGGTGATGTCCACGATGGTAGTGGTGGCCCAGTTGATCCAGTAGAACCAGCCGGAGACAAACGCAGCCTTCTCGCCGAAGAACTCGCGGGCGTAGGAGACGAAGGAGCCCGACGACGGGCGGTGCAGCACGAGTTCGCCGAGGGCGCGCAGGATCAGGAAGGCAAAGAAGCCGCAGACCGCGTACGCGATGACGAGGGAGGGGCCCGCAGCGTTGAGGCGGCCGCCGGCACCCAGGAACAGGCCGGTGCCGATGGCACCGCCGATCGCGATCATCTGGATCTGACGCGGCTTCAGGCTCTTGTGGTAGCCCTTGTCCTCGGCGTGGAGGAGCTTTTCAGTGGCGTGCGCCTGCGGCGGGACCGTGTGGTCCGTGATGGGTGCATTAGTCATGGGAATCCTTTGGGGGGTGTCCTGTTGGGGGTCCGGATCTTGCCGTCCGGCCTGTTTCTTCGCGCGTTCAGGCCCGACGGCGGCTGGTGAGTGCCGCCGTCGTCGGACGTTCTGCGCGGCTCAGGCTAGTTGCTGAGGTTGGCCAGGCGTTCGGGGCGGAGAAGCTCGTCGAGCTGCTCCGAGGTCAGCAAGCCGTGTTCGAGAACGAGCTCGGCGACACCCTTGCCGCTTGCCAGCGCTTCTTGGGCGATGGCAGTGGCGGAGGCGTAGCCGATGTGCGGATTGAGTGCCGTGACGAGTCCGATCGACTGCTCTACCGTGAGGCGCAGGCGTTCGGTGTTCGCGGTGATGCCCCGGATGCAGCGCGACGTGAGTGTGCGGCACGCGGCTTCCAGGTGGGAGATGCTCTTGTGGAGGCTGTGTACGATAATCGGTTCGAAGGCGTTCAGCTGGAGCTGTCCCGCTTCGGCTGCCATGGTGACTGTGACATCGTTGCCGATGACTTCATAGGCCACTTGGCTGACCACTTCCGGGATCACCGGATTGATCTTGCCTGGCATGATGGACGATCCCGACTGAACAGCCGGGAGGTTGATCTCGCCCAGTCCCGCACGCGGTCCGGAGGACAGCAAGCGGAGATCGTTGCAAATTTTGGAAAGCTTGACGGCGACGCGCTTGAGCACGCCCGAGAGGTGGACGAACGCACCCACGTCCTGGGTGGCCTCGATGAGGTCGACCGAGGTGACGAGGGGCAGGCCGGTGATCTCGGCCAAGTGCCTGCAGGCTGCTTCGGCGTATCCGACGGGGGCGTTCAGGCCGGTTCCGATGGCGGTGGCCCCAAGGTTGATCTCGTGGATGAGCAGCTGGGACTCGGCCAGACGCGCCCGGTCCTCGCCCACAGTCACGGCGTAGCCGCCGAATTCCTGGCCGAGGGTCATAGGGACGGCGTCCTGCAATTGCGTGCGGCCCATCTTGACGACGGTGCGGAATTCCTCGCCCTTTTCCGCGAACGCGACCTGGAGTTCCTGCAGACCCGAAAGAAGCCCCTGGACCGAGAAAATCGTGGCCAGGTTGACGGCGGTGGGGTAGACGTCATTGGTGGATTGGCTCAAGTTGACGTGGTCGTTCGGGTGCAGCCTGGCGTAGTCTCCCTTGGGGTGGCCAAGGATTTCGAGCGCCCGGTTGGCGATGACCTCGTTGGCGTTCATGTTGGAGCTGGTGCCAGCGCCGCCCTGGATGACGTCCACCATGAACTGCTCGTGGAGCTTGCCGTCCAGGATGTCCTGGCAGGCTTGCTCGATCGCCTCCGCCTGTTCGTCGTCCAGGAGGCCGAGCTCGCGGTTCGTGCGGGCGGCGGCGAGCTTGACTGCGGCGAGGCCCTTGACGAGGTTGGCGTTGCTGGCCAAAGGGTGACCGGTAATAGGGAAGTTCTCGATGGCACGCAGCGTGTGCACGCCCCAGTAGGCGTCAGCAGGGACGTCGCGGTCGCCGAGGAGATCGTGTTCCGAGCGGAACCCTGGAATTGTCGTGGAGTGCACGGCAGATGTCATTGCTGTCCTTTGGTCTTTGTGCTTGTTTGACTGCGCCAGTTGGAGTCAGTTGGATGCGAGGAAGTTCGCGGCACGGAGTACGCCAACAGGGTGGCCACCGCCCAACACAGGCGCGCTGGCGAGCATGGCGAGCTGGCCGCCGTCGAGCCCTAGCTCCTCAAGGACGCGGACGGTGACGGGCATGCGTGCGCGGTCGCCGCCGTCGGAGATCTTGATGGCGACGCCGGTGCCGTTGCGCAGGCCGATGAGCTGGAGGCCTTCAAAGCCGTCCTTGGCGAGCAACCCGGGAACCGTACGCATGATGGCTGTGACGTCGCGATCCTCGCCTGCCACCATCTCGGGGAAGGCTCGCATGGCGTGGGCTACCTGGCCTTCTGCTTCCGTGCTGTCCGCCGCGGCCATACGGCCATAGGCCCGGGCCATTCCGTGAAGGCTGTGGGCAAAGAGCGGAGTGCCGCAACCGTCCGTGCTGATGGCCGCGGGGTCTTCGCCCGTGAGCTCGGTGATGGTGTCCTTCACAAGCACCTGGAGGGGATGCTCGGGGTGCAGGTAGCCCTGGACAGGCCAGCCGTTGACTACGCACGTCGCGGCCATGGACGCGTGCTTGCCCGAACAGTTCTGCGCGAGCTGGGTGGGCTTGCCGCCTGCGCGGAGCCATGCTTCGCGCTCGGCGATGCCGTAGGGGAGGTCCGTGCTGTTTTCCAACGCGCTTTTGTCCAGGCCGTGCATTTCGAGGATGCGTGTGGCGCCGTCGAGGTGCATCGCGGCGCCGGAGTGGCTTGCCGCGGTGAGGGCGAGGAGGTTCTCCGGAAGCTTGAGCCCCGCGCGGACCATGGCGACCGCCTGCAGCGGTTTGAGCGACGACCGCGGGTAGAACGCACCATCGGGCTCGCCCGCTTCGAGGAGCGTATCGCCGTCCGGCCCGACGGCGATAAGGGAACCGTAGTGGATGCTCTCGACCAAGCCGTCGCGGGTCTGTTCCGCAAGGGGGACATGGCGCGGGGTTGGCGGATTGCTTGCTGCCGGGGTGGTTGCGGGCATAGCAGTGCGCGTTGCATGCGGGGTGGGCATGACTTCCTTCAGTTGGTGGATCATTTGCTGAGGATGGAGTCCAACGCAACGCTGACGGCGCTGAGATGGTCGGCCATGGCGGCTTCGGCGGCGGAGGCGTCGCCGGCTTCGATGGCTTCGACGATGCGGAGGTGTTCATCGTCTGAAACATGCTGGCGGTCGGCTACCATGTTCAAGGTTTCGGATTGATGGGCCAAGGCTTCGCGGATGTCTGCGACGACGCTTTCGAAGACCTTGTTGCCGCTTGAGCGGGCAATGGCAGAATGGAAACTGGCGTCGAGGCTGACCCAGGTCTCAGGGTCGGTCTCGGCTGCCATTGAACCGACGATTTCCTTGAGGTGTTCGAGGTCTTCCGGGCTGCGGCGTTTCGCCGCCAGGCCGGCTGCCGGGACTTCGATATGCGGGCGTGCCTCGTTGAGGTCCCGTGCCGAGTAGTGGCCGAGCGTGAGGTCATTGGCTACCCGGTCCGCGACGACGAACGTGCCTTTGCCGGTCTTGGTGACCGTCAGCCCGAGCGCAGTGCAGGAGCGGAGCGCCTCACGGACGACCGAGCGGCTCACTCCGTACTGCGCGGCCAAGGTGGCTTCAGAGCTGAGTTTGGTCCCCACTTCCACGGTTCCGTCTTCGATGTCCTGGCGGATGGCGCTGAACACGGCTTCCGCGGCACTGAAGCGGGCGAGGGGCCGGGGGCTTGATGGCCTGGGCGCTTGGGCCGGCCGGGGGCTTGTTGGTTGGGCCACTTGGGCTCCTTGGGCCGGCCCGGGGACGGCGCCGCTTGTGGCGGTGCGCTGGCCAGCCGCAGCTTTCTGGCTGATGGCTGGCTGTCCAGTGGCGGCCTGTCCGGCTGTCCGGCTGTCTGACAGGTTCACTCTACGAATATGGCACGGGTCACAGGGCGGTGTCAAGGTTCACCGGCTTGCTGGCTGAGCCTCCGACTTAAATGCTGAATGTCCGGATTTAATTGTCTGATGCTCTCATGACGTCGAGTGGGTTGATTTCTAGGGGCGCAGCCGGGCTTAGTCTTAATTGTTATGACTACCATGGCGAAAATCCTGATGCGATGAAGCCCATCGAATTTCCCGACTTCCTGTTCAGTTCTCCGCTTGCCAAGACCATCATTGAGCTTGAACGGATACGTAGTGACATGGGCGCCGGAACGACTCATCCTGCGATCTTTTCGCAGTTGAAGGACCTCTTCCAGCTGATGTCGAACATCATGAGCGCGCGAATCGAAGGAAACCGCACATCGATTGTCGACGCCGTGGCGGGTGTGGAACGAGCCGATCGCTATGGCGACGTGCAGCAAAATGATGGTGTTCAAGAGATCGTTCAGCTGCAACAAGCAACGGCCTTCGTCGATGCAACGGTGAGCCCGGGAACCACGCTGACACACGGACTCGTTCGGGAAATCCATCGAATATCGGTCGCAGGACTGGAGCGTGAGGGCGATCGTACGCCTGGGGCCTACCGGCTGAGCGATATCACCATCAGCGGATCTGCCCATCGCCCTCCCGCTCCGGGTGATGTCCACAGCGATATGACTTCACTCCTGGATTTCATCAACGCAGATGTCGAGCAGAACTTTGAACTGTTGAAGATCGCTTTAGCCCACCATCGCTTCGTATGGATTCATCCATTTGGGAACGGAAACGGGCGCGTTGGAAGACTCCTCACGTATGCGGCGATGAGGCGACACGGGTTCTCCGACGCCGCCGGCTACCGCGGGCTCAACCCTACTGCCGTGTTTGGCCAGAACAGAAGTCTCTACTACGAACGTCTCGAGGATGCTGCTTCGCTCGAGCCTGCGGCGCTCGTCCGGTGGTCTACCTATGTTTTGGAGGGACTCCTGGCTGACATGAGGAAACTTTCGATGTTGGGGACCCGGGGTTTCGTCACGGAAGAACTCATACTGCCCGCTTTACGAAGGGGACTGCAGACGGCGCGGTTTACGGCGAATGAAGCAAGCGCCCTGTTCATCGTCGCGAAGAAGGGGGAGGCGAAAGCCGCTGACCTTGAATCCGCTTTCCCGGGTTCGGCTGCAACGCGCAGCCAGAATATCCGGAAGCTCCTTGATCGAGGCGTCATCGAGCCGATTGGCGACGGTAGGAGGACTTACCGCCTCCGCCTGGCACCGAGTGAGTTAACACCGTTGCTGACATGGCGCCTCGACCAGATGGGATTCCTGCCTCAGATACTGAGAGACACTCAATAGGCCAGTTGGCCGAACAGGCATTCGTGAGGCGAACGAACTGCTGCCGGAGCATAATTGCATCCATGGCCAACCGTCCGCGCGGGGGATGGGAATCAACGATGCAGACAGCACCGCCCATCACGGTGGAGGTGCCGGTCCTCGGCATCGGGGCAGGACCCTCGGATTATGAGGAGTTAGCGCGATACGTGTTTGCCTTGCGTAGGCCGCCGGGATTGCACATGACGCTATTGCACCTGGGCGTCCTGGATGACTTTTGTCGGGACGTGGCTGATTGGACCAAGGGCAACACCAATGCCGAGTCCACCCTGCTCAGGACCGTCGCGTGGCTTGAGGCTCTGCCCGTGCTGGAGGCCTTCTCCGGCAGCGCCGAAAGGCTGATCATCCTAGGCAGCGGCGGAGTGTGCGGACTGGAAGTGGATGTGCCAGCCCCGGTACGTGACTATCAGGTCTCCCTCGTGCACGCCCTCCACGAGCTTTTGGATGAACTGCTGGTCGACAACATCGACGACTTCATCCTCAGCTCGCCAGCCCTTGGATTCCGCTCGCCCCGTTGGGTACCCCACGTCGCCGTGGGCAGGCCCCTGCACAGGGGCCGCGGACCGTGGGAGATCGGAACAGTGGAGGTTGTGTTCGGCGAATCGCGCATCAGGAACCGCCAGCATTTCCCTCAATTGCCGTAGTGGTACCTGCAAGCGGCGATAAGCACTTCGACGCCATCGTCGGTTTCGACGAACTTGTTCACCGTTTTTTGGGGTCGCCCTGGAATTCTTATCCGGGGCTTTTCAGCCGGATCGTCCGGGCCTGGTGGATGGCGGCCAGGGCAACCGCGCTGGCCGTGAGCCTGAGGGCGTGGACCCTGTACCACCGCTTCAACAGGGGCTTGCGGCGCGCCTCGTCGAGCGGCTGGGGGCTGAAGAACAGCTTGGGGTTGATGGACCGCAGCAGGTACGCCGTAGCGGCCGCACCCGTGGCGGAGCTGGCGGCGGCCACTATCAGCCAAGTCCTGCTGTCGGAATGCCTCCATCCGCTGATAAGGGCAGCGACGGCGGCAGGGGCACTGATCGGCGCGATCGGCGCGTAGTAGCGCCCGGGGCTTCCCGCTCCAAAGGGGGTTCGAGGGAGTTCACGGCTCGCTTCCGCAGCCGCGACCCGGTCCGGGATTTTGACGATGGCCTCGTAGAGATTGCCGAAGAACCAGTGTGCGTGGGTGAACTCCGCGACCCCCAAGAGCCGATCAGCGAACACATCCCGACCATCTGAAGAAGTCTGTCCCATGCCCACAATCTACCGCCGATGCGCAGCGCAGGGCATGTAGTTCGCCTTCCACGCAAGCTGGACGGGCTATATGGTCAACACCATGGTCTGAGGACCGTGAGGCCAAACGACCGGCGTGATGGAGGACTACCCTTGGTCGAGATCCGCATGATTTTGCCCGCAAATGTGCGCCATCGTTCCGGGGGAAATGTCTACAACGCGAGGCTGGTTGAGGCACTCCGCGCGGAGGGCGCAGAAGTCTCCGTCTGCACGCTCGACGGCGGCTGGCCTTCGGGAACTGCGGGAGACCGGAGTCGCTTTGCCGATGCATTTGCCGGAGGCGCCCCGCGCATCTACATTGTCGACGGCCTGATTGCCTCGGGCGCGCCCACGGAAATCGAGACAGCAACCAGTGCCGGGCACCGCGTCTGGGTGCTGCTCCACGTGCCCCCTTCCGGGGAGGATCCGCTCGAGAGGAGCGCGCTCTGCGCAGCGACAGGTCTTCTCTGCACCGGTTCCCGTACTGCCGAAGCGGCCAGAAGATTGGGCCTGAGCAACGTGCATCTGGCGACCCCCGGCGTAGATCTCCCATCGAAGGCACGCCCGAGTCCACGAGGGGCTGCGGCACCGCATTTCATGATGGTGGGCGCCCTGCTTCCCAATAAGGAGCAGATCTTCTTTGTCGACGCGCTGGCCCGGATCAAGGACCTGGCGTGGACCGCTGCCCTTGTGGGCTCCACAAAGGCAGACCCCTCCTACGCCGCAGCCGTGCAGGAGCGCATCCTCCGGAATGGACTTGAAAAGCGGGTGGAAAGAACGGCTGAGCTTTCCGGCCCGGCCTTGGAGGAACAGTGGCTCCGTGCTGATCTCAGTCTGTTGATCTCACACTCGGAGTCCTTCGGCATGGTGGTCCAGGAGTCCCTGGCTCACGGCATACCGGTAGTGGTCCGCAAGGGAACCGGCGCCGTCGAAGCGCTCGGCGCCCACGGTGCCGGTGAAGCGGTCGATCTCACCGCAGGAATCGGATCGCTGGAGAAGCTCCTGCGGAGATGGCTTGGCGACCCTGCCCTGCGGGAGGGATGGCGGGCAGCAGCCGAGGCAGCCAGCAGGGTGTTGCCGCGATGGGAAGACACCGCACGGGAGGTCCTTCGCGCCGTTACCGGGGAGTAAGGGCTTAGCTATAGGTGCTGGATGCCTGCGCGCTGCATCGCGTCCCGGTAGGTTTCGATGTTCTTGGCCAGGAGTTCCTGCTGCTTCGCCTCGGACAGGGCAAACGCCCGCCCACCGAGCGCGCTGGCTTTGTAGACCTTGATCCCGTGCTGCCGGAGCGGCGAGTGGTAGGTCTTCTCAAAGAGTGCAAGGAAGGCGGCGGCCTCCGCGCCGTGAGCGACGACGGCGGAAACCCGCTTGTTGATCTTGAGGAACTGGCGGAACGGGCGGAGCCCGTCGGTCTTCTCCTGTGCGCTCAGTGCCGGCGGCAGTTCCGGGTCGCGGACCCAGGGGTAGCAGTTCCACGGCATGACATAGCGGACGTCCAAGTCGGCTGAGTCATAGATCAGCTGCGCACGTCGGGCAGCGTCGTCATCGTTGAGGTGCGATACGAAACCCGAGGTAGGAGCCCGCCCCGGGCTGGTCTGGAGGGTGACGATCCGGCACTCATCTTCGTCATGCACCGGATCGATGTAAGGCACGGTAGAACCGGGCCTTTTGGCCATCAGTTCGTCGCACAGCTGCGTCACGGCAGCAATATTGGGCTCCTGTAGCAAAGCCCTTTTTTCGTCCCAGTCAATGGTCACGTTCTCTCCTTCGGCAGCGCGGCGTCCAGAATCGGCGTCTCTTGTCACTTTACGCGTCGCTCACGCTCCTGCAGAGCCGAGGGACAAAACTCCCCGACGCCGGGCCGTGCGGCGGGCTTCCCGTCCCGCCTGCCGGCTGGGCTACTGTCCCCTGAGCTTCTGCATATCGCGCCGGTCCTTCTTGGTGGGCCGTCCTGCGCCGCGATCGCGCTGCGGCAGCCCGAGGGCGGGCGCGGCGGGGCGCTCCGGAGTGTGGTCGGTAAAGCAGTGGGATGCTGCTTCGGCTCCTACCCTTTTTGCAATGAGCCTCCGGACCTCAAGGATTCGCTCGAAGCCAGGCTGTCGTACACGGATGGTATCGCCGATAATCACGGACTGGGAGGCCTTGACCGGGTTCCCGTTGATTCGCACATGTCCCGCCCTGCAAGCGGTTGTGGCCGCGGAACGGGTTTTGTAAGCACGGATGGCCCAGAGCCAGGCGTCAATGCGCACATTGCCGCTTTTTGATGTTTGGGCGGAAGTCGGAAGGCTAGTCATGATTGCGAACGAGTATAGTCGGCGCGCGGCCTCGGCCGTTGTCCGCACAGCCGATTACCGGCGTCGAAGTTCCGCGTATTCAAGGTGCGGGACGACGGTCCCTGCGTCCCGCTCCAGGAAGTTGGTGCCGGGCGCCACGATGTCGTCAATGGCATCCAGGACGGCTTCGTTGAGGACAACATCCGCGGCCTTGAGGTAATCGACCAGATGGTCCTCCGTGCGTGGACCGATAACCACGCTGCTGACGGCCGGATGATTCAGGGCGAAGCCGACAGCAAGCTGGATGAGGGTGAGCCCATGCCTCTCGGCGACGCGGGCCAAGGCATCGGCTGCCAGGAGCTTGTTCCTGTTGAAAGGTGCCGAGACGTCAAAGCGCCCGGGAACGGCCGACGCGCGGGAGCTTGCGGGCTGGGGAACTCCCACGCGGTAGTTCCCGGAGAGCCAGCCGCCGTCGAGCGGTCCATAGCTGAGCACGCCAAGGTTGTACTGCTGCGTGATCGCGAAGACGTCGCGCTCATTCGCGCGGACCAGCAAGGAATACGGCACCTGATCCACCACAGGCGGTATGAGGTGGTTCGTCGTCGCGATCCACTGTGCCTCCACAAGTTGCGACGGCGTGAACACCGACGTTCCGTAGTAGAGGATCTTGCCCTGCCGGATGAGGTCGTTGAGGGCCGTGATGGTTTCCAGGACGTCGGTGTTGTAGTCGGGGCGGTGTGCCTGGTAAAGGTCGATCCTGTCCGTCTGCAAGCGGTTCAGGCTGCCTTCCACGGCCTTCATGATCCAGCGCCGGGAATTCCCCGCGTGCGCGGGATTCGGCCCCATTTGTCCGTGGAACTTGGTGGAAAGGAAAACATCATCCCGCCTGCCATGGAGGGCCCGGCCCACAATAGCCTCTGCCTCGCCCTGCGAATAGATGTCTGCGGTATCGACGCTCGTGATGCCGGCGTCGAGGGCCGCATGGACAATGCGGATGCTTTCTTCGGCGCCCGTGGGCGCCGAACCCGTTCCGAGGTTAAGGGTTCCCAGGGTAAGGGGGCTGATCAGGGCGCCTGTGCGTCCCAGGGTTCGAAGCTCGCTGAGGCTCATCTCCGGCTTCCTCCGTGAAGAATCAAGGCTGTGCAATGGATTGACACGACGCTACACATGTCGTGGCCGAGGCGCTCGAAAAACGTACGAATTCTTCGCTTTTCGTATTGCGGGGTAATGAAAACAACGCATGACGAATTAAGAATTGACTTGAATCGACACGCAAATACACAAATATTGCTGTTATCTGCGTCCAGTGAATTAGTAGAAAGGCAGGCACGAAACTACAGAGAAAGGAACCCGCCATGACCCAGGTAACGGTGGATGGAGCCGCTTCGATCAAGCAGGCGTTCGCGCAATTTCCCTCAGGCGTGGCGGCCTTCAGTGCCATGGTCGGCTTCGTACCGGAGGCCCTGGTGGCATCGAGCTTCACAGTGGGAGTCTCGCTCGAACCACCGCTGGTCATGTTTGCGGTTCAGAACTCCTCCACCACATGGCCCAAGCTCCGGCGCGCCCCTCGTTTGGGTGTTTCCATTTTGGCCCAAGGCCAGGAATCCGTGTGCCTGCAGCTTTCCTCGCGGACGCAGGACCGATTCGCCGGCCTTGCGACCTCAACGAGCGACGCAGGTGCGGTGCTGATCGACGGCGCGGCGCTCGTGCTTGAATGCGAAGTGGTCTCCGAAACGCCCGCGGGCGACCACGCGATCGTCGTCCTCGAAGTGAAGTCCGTGGAGATCAACCACGACGCCGAGCCCCTCATCTACCACGGGGCCGGGTTCCGGCAACTGGCCGCCTGAGCTTGGGCGCGGCCCCAACTGACTCGCAGTAAGTGTCGTTATCGGGCGCCAAAACGACAACTGCGAGGGTGGCGGTGGGGATCAGTTGGGTCAGCCCGGGCACTGCGGACGCTAGGCCCGGGGGTGGGCCCCGGCAGAGGCTGTCATGCGGCCGGAAGACACAGGCTTGCCGCCGTGGGAGTCTCCCCGGTGTTCGCGGGCCGGCGCGGCAGTCCCGGGCGACTCCGCGGCGTTCCCTTCGGCGGGTTCCTTGTCAGAAGCAGGCGCTTCCTCATCGGCTGACGCTTCCTCATCGGCTGACGCTTCCTGCGCCCGTTCAGCATCGCGCGCTGCGGCCCGGGCGTCAGCCTCGGCGACGGCGGCAGCCCACTGGCTGTTCAGGACCGGAGGATCCTGCTTTACCGCAACCACAAAGGGATGTTCCTTGGCCTGGGTTGTGGCTACGGCGGCGGCCGTGGCTGCGATTCCGGCCTTGACCTGGGCGGGCCTCGGCCACGTCCGTGGGTTCACGAGCGACGTCCAAGGGAAGTTCAGGACAGCAGACCACGACGCCGACCACAGCAACCTTGCGGTCCCAATGATTCCAGGACGCGGTTTCGCGGGGACGAATGGCCCCGCGCCCGGCAAGCCGTCTTCCGCCGTCGTCGATTCCTCGGAATCCGACGGCGGGGCGGGGGCACGTCGAGGCCTCGGGGGCAGGTGCACAACCGGTACGGCATCGCGCCTCGGGAAGATCCCCACCATCGCGAGCAAGATGATCCAAACCAGCTTCGCGACGCCGGCCAGCACCAAGGTGACAACCATCAGGAAGGCCAAGCCAAGGAACATCAGCAAAGCCAGCCCGAGCGTTCCAAAAAAAGTCAGATTGAGGCCAAGTGTTGTTGGATCCTCCACGTAGCCTCCCCGAGCCAGAGTTGTGAGGTGGGCGCCGCAACCGAAGGTCTGCGGGCATGTCTTCTAGACTACGGGCGAAATCTGAATGAATCATCCGCCTAACTCCGGCTCGCCGAGGTTGTTTCGAAGCTGTTATCTGCTGTGGCAAAATTTGTTGCCTAGCTCTCACCTTCTCTTCCAGATAGGGCTTCAATGCCACTCGATCCGGTCCGTCTCCGCCTAGGCGCTTGCCCTTGTTTGTCCGGAGAGCAGTACACCGAGTGCTGTGGGCGCTTCCACCGCGGAGACGCGGACGCGCCGACGGCAGAACAGCTCATGCGTTCGCGCTACTCGGCCTTTGTGGTCCTTGACGGCGATTATCTTCTGCGCACGTGGCACCCTGACACCAGGCCTGCCGCGCTGGACCTGGACCCGGACATCGAATGGCGCCGGCTGGACATCCTGGCGACGCACCGAGGCGGCCCTTTGGACGCCGAAGGGACGGTCGAGTTCGCGGCACACTACCGTTCTGACGGCGAACGTGGAGTCCAGCGCGAAAACAGCCGCTTCTTGCGGATCGACCGGCGCTGGTACTACATCGACGGCGACGCCGGCTAGCGGTACTTCCGGTGCAGGCTCTCCTTCGACGAGGCGCCAGGGGTGGCGTCGGCGATCCACGGACCCGTTCCTTCGGATTGGTCAAGGATTCCCGCCTCAAGCCAGGCGTAGTCGCCCGCGAGGACATTCGAGGACAACTCATGATCGACGTCGTCGGTGTTCCGCCACAACTGATCGAAGTATCCGTCCACGCGAATCCGGGCTTGCTCGCAATAGGCTTCGGCAAGTTCGTACGCAGCTGCGCCTCGCTCCGGTGCGGTCTGGAGCAGCATCTCGGCCCGTGAGCAGCACGCCGCCATGGCAAACAACTCGGCCCCGATATCCACGATCCTGCCGAGGAACGCTTGTTTGTATTCAAGCCTCGCCTGCCAGCGGCCCATCCCGTAGAACGTCTGCCGGGCGAGCCGGCGCGAAGCCCGCTCCACATACCGCAGTTGCTTCGCGAGGCGCCCAAACTCAGCGTAGGACCGCGGGTCCATGCCGGCTCCGGCCACCAGCTTAGGGAGCCATTTGGCGTAGAAACCTGAGGCGCCGACGGCGGCACGCGCCTTCTCCTGCAGGGTTGCGTCCGCGGAGGCGAGCTCGCCCGCGGCCGAAAGGTGGGCATCGACGGCTTCACGGGCGATGAGCAGGCGCATGATCTCGGACGAGCCCTCGAAGATCCGGTTGATGCGCATGTCCCTCAGCAACTGCTCGGCGGCCACCGCGCGTTCCCCGCGGTCCTCCAGGGAATCCGCCGTCTCAAATCCACGGCCACCTCGGATCTGCACCAACTCATCAGCCACCGTGTAGCTGAGTTCAGTGGACCAAAGCTTGGCCAGCGCGGCCTCGATCCGCACATCCTTCTGGCCGGCATCGGCCATCTCGGCAGACAGTTCAAAAACGGCTTCAAGGGCAAAAGTGGTGGCGGCGATGAACGCGATCTTCTTGCCGACGGCCTCGTGTTTTCCGACCGGCCGGCCCCATTGGGTGCGGGCGTTGGACCATTCGCGGGCGATCTTCAACGACCACTTACCCGCCGCTACGCACAGCCCGGGTATCGAGAGCCGGCCGGTGTTGAGCGTGGTGAGCGCGATCTTGAGGCCCTGGCCTTCGCGGCCCAGCCGGTTGGCTGCCGGTACGCGGACCTGGTGGAACCGTGTCACGCCGTTCTCTATGCCGCGCAGGCCCATGAAGGCGTTGCGGTTCTCGACGGTGATGCCGGGGGAGTCCATTTCCACGACGAACGCTGTGATCCCGCCCTTGAGGACCGTGCCGTCGGGGGCGGTGCGGGCAGGAACAACCGCCATGACCACTACCAGTTCGGCGATCACGCCGTTGGTGGTCCAAAGTTTGACGCCGTCCAAAAGGTAAGACTCGCCGTCGTCGCTTGGCACCGCGGTGCAGCCCATCCGGGCGGGGTCGCTGCCGACATCGGGCTCTGTCAGCAGGAATGCTGTGATGGCGCCGGCGGCGCAACGCGGCAAGTACTCCTGCTTTTGTTCGGGCGTGCCGAAGACTTTGACCGGCTCCGGGACGCCGATGGACTGGTGGGCCGAAAGCAGCGCGCCAAGGCTCGGGTGGACTGACCCCAGCAGTGCCAACGCCCTGCCGTAATAGACCAGCGACAGGCCCAAACCGCCATACTCGCGCGGAATCTTCATGCCGAAAACGCCTAGTTCGGTGAGGCCTGCGAGGTATTCGTCCGGGATCTTGGCATCGCGTTCGATGGTCCGGCCGGACATGGTGGCGCAGAACTCCGTCAGCTTCGCCATGAACTCTTCGCCGCGCTCGACGTCTTCGGCTCTTGCCTGGGGCCACGGATGGATCAGCCCGAGATCGAAGTCTCCCAAATACAGTCCCTTGGCGAAACTCGGGCGGTTCCATTCGGTGTCGCGGGCGGCCTCGGCGACGGCGCGGGCTTCTGCGGCCGTGACGCCGCTGCTCTTGTTATCAGTGGCGGAGGTCATGGGAGGACTCCTCTTGCCGGTTGTGCCGGTTCGAGCCCAGGATCCGCCTCGGGTGGGGGACCCTTCAGCTGTCCCTCAATGCTACCCGCGGGTAGGTACCTGTGCTAGGGGCGGTTTGCGATGGGAATTCCACCGGCAGTTCCACTTTTCCGGCCTGGTGGACCAGCTGGTCCCACGCAAAATTGATGCCGTGGACCAGCCCGCCCAGCACGTTCTTCACGGTGTACCAGGCGAGGCTCCCGGCTCCGACCAACGCAAGGGCGGCCATGGCCGCTACCGCGATGAAGGCTGCCAAAACCAGGCCAAGGATGAGTGTTCCCGCGAAGACATAAGTGCTGCTGTCTAAAGTGGTCAAGTCGAACTGCATTGGGTCCCCTCCGCAACGCTGCCAAAGCCGACGTCGGAGCGTCGACGTCGTTGGTGTCGACACTAGGGGTGGCATCAACGGTTCTGCCAGCAACGACACCGGAGCCGGGCCTGTTGATACGCGATCGAAACCATACCGCTAGGTAGGTCACGGAAGGGTTGCGGCGCACCCTGCGTTAACCTTGTACGGGGCAGTTTTCGGGATTTCCGCTGCCAGACGGTTCCGCGGCAGCTGAAGGAGAGTAAGTGTCCCGCTCAGCAATGTCCTCAGCCGACGCCATCAGTGCACGGCTCAGAGACCTCGAACTCCTGACCAAAGGCCCCGCATGGGCTCTCACGCGCTCGGCCCCCTGGGTCATTGCGGTGCTCCAGGCATCCTTCACCCGAACAAGGCCGCAGCTTCCGCTCGAAGAGTTCCATGCCGACGTCGATGCTTTCCTGGAGCAGCTCCGCAGGCAGGATCCCGGACTGGGCGGCCAGGGGAGCGGCAAGGCGTTCGCCGACGAATGGACCCGCAAGCAGTTCCTCACCCGACGCAGCCAGTCCGGCCAGATCGTCTACGAAATCACCGAGGCCGCCGCGCGCGTCCTGGCTTTCCTCGATAGCCTCTCCAGCGAACGCTCCACCCTCAACGGTTCCCGGCTCGGAACGCTGCTGGGCGACGTCGAAAAGCTCGCCAATGAGACGAACCCGGACCAAAGCGCCCGTTTGGAATCCCTTGAAGACGAGATCCAGGAGCGCCAGCAGTTGATCGAAGACATCAGCTCGGGCGACTTCGACGGTCTCTTGGACGATGAGGAAGCCGTCGAAGCAGCCGGGAACATCCTCGACCTTGCGGCGAGCCTGCCTGCCGACTACAAAAAGATGCGCGACCGCATCGAAGAACTTGTAGGGGAGCTCCGCAACCAGATCATCGAGGAGTCCCTCAGCAAGGGCGCCACCATGGCCCAGGTCCTGGAGGCGGACAAACGCTTGCGGCAGAGTCCCGAAGGCCGCACGTTCCGCTCCTTCACGGCGTTCCTCGAGGACCCGCAGCAACAGTTGCGTTTCCGTTCAGCGATCGGCGACGTGTTGAGCCGCCACTTCGCGGACGACCTGAGCCATGAGGACCGGGAAACCCTCAAAAACCTCGTGGCGGAACTGCGTACCCAGCACAGCCAGATCCAGCGCATCTACGGCAGGCTGTCCGAAAGCCTCAACAACTACATCCAGAGCGACGACATCCGCCAGTCCGTCCGGCTCCGGCAGGTCCTGCGCGAAGCCGAACAGGCTATTCGCTCCATGCCCTACGAACGCGACCGTCCCGGCCTTGTCCGCGGCCCGGTGTTGTTCAACGCGGGATTCGAATCGCTCGCCATGGTCAAGCTCTTCGATCCGGATGAGTTCGCGGCGCCTCCAAAGCTCGCCGACCCCATCGCCTTCAGCGATTCCGACCGCGTGCGTTCGCTGCGCTCCGCGAAGGCAAGGCCCGACGTCGTCCGCTCGGCAATGGCGGGCGCCTCCACACTGGCGGAGGCCTGGACGAACCTCCCGGAGGAAGAACGGCACATCAACACGGTCCGGGCCCTCCTGTCCGAAGCGCTGCACGGTGGTGCGGCGTTCGACCGGGCCGCCTGGGAAAACGTCGACTTCGAACAAATCGATGGCAGCACACGCACCGCGTACCTGCCGCTCGTGACGCTGACTAAGGATTCCGATGACTGACGCCCACCCCACCGAGCTTGCCCCCTCTTCGGAGCAAGGAGTGGACATAACGCAGCATGTCCAGTCCGAGGCTCCCCAAGACGGACATGCGCATTCCTGGACGGCGGAACCTGCGGCGGAGAATGGACATGTCCACCCGGATCCGTTCCGAGTCACGCCCCGCGACACGTTCGTCGACGGCGCGGCGCTGTTCCCGGGCGACACCGGCGTGCTGCCCATGAAGGTCCGCCAGGCCCTCGTGCGGCTACTCAAGGGCCCGTATGTCGACGGCGGCCGCGACGAAAAGCTCTGGACGACCCTTCTGGACAACCAAGTGATTCTCCGCAGCCGGCTTTCGGAGCTCTTCCTGAACCTGCAGCTGGACCACGAACGCAAGATCGCGGTGCTCCGACCCGTCGATCCCGAAGCCATCGGAGGAAGCACCCGCTCGAGCATCCTTCGCCAACAACGCGCGTTGAGCCGGGTGGAAACCATCGTGCTTCTGCGCTTGAGGCTCCTCCTCGACCGCCATGTGACGGCCCAGACCGACCCGGTGATCAACCGCGAAGAAATCGCCGAGCTCGTGGCGCACTACCAGCCATCCGGCCAACAAGACGCCCTCCGCGACACCGACGTCGTGAACCGTACAATCACGAAGCTCCTGGCCCGCCAACTCCTCCTGGCCACGGGCATCGAGGACACTTTCGCCATCTCCAGGGCCCTCCCCCTAGCCCTCCCCTTCGAAAACATCGGCGACATCCCGGCCCAAATCGAAGCACTGATCGCAATAGCAGCCGACGAATCAGGCACGGAACCCCTCATCGAACTAACAGATGCGGACGACGACGGCGACGAAGGCGACGCTTCCGAGCTGCCCGATGACACCGAGGTGGATGACACCAACGGCGACGAACGAGCCGCAGCGGTGGATGCCGGCCAGGGAGTGGCATCGGGCCTGCCGGAGCCGCGCGCCGAGCTGATCGAAGATCAGCCGAGCGGCGAAGGGGCGGGGCCGGCATCCACCGCGGAGGCAAAGGCGACCACAACTGACGCAACCACAAAGAACGCAACCGAGAGGGAGGCGGCCAAATGACCATTGCGACGATGCTTCCGATCGGCGAACTCACGAACCCGGGCCAGATGCGCCTTGCCCTGGTCCAAGTGGTCAACTGGGGCACGTTCCATGGCGCCCACACGATGCACGTGGACCGCAACGGCACGTTGCTCACAGGCAATTCGGGCGTCGGCAAGTCGACCCTCTTCGATGCCATGCTGCGCGTTTTCGATGCCCGTCCGCGCTCCAATGAAGCTGCCGCGCAGCGGGCTGGCGGGGCTGTGGAGGACAAGAGGACCACCTTCACGTACATGCGTGGAAAAGTGGGTGACAAGGCCGTGGGCGAGGGTTCGGCGAGTGCCTTCCAGCGCCCGGGTGCCACCTGGTCCGCCGTCGCGCTGACGTTCGACAATGCGGCCGGAACCAATATCACTATCTCGGCCCTCTTTGACCTGCCAAAGAACGGCACGGAGTCCAGCGTCGGCCGGTTCTACGTGATTGACAACAAGCCCCTGGATCTCGGAGCGATCGAGGGCATCGCGGAGAAGCGCTTCACCAAGGGCGCGCTTGAGACCATCTTCCCGGATGCCCAGACCTTCGATGTCCACAAGGCTTTTGCGGAGCGTTTCCGCAGGCTTCTCGGCATCAACTCGGACCAGGCGCTTCCGCTTTTGCGTGTGATCCAGGCCGGTAAGGGGCTCGGCGGCAGCGTCAACACGTTCTTCCGCGACCAGGTGCTCGACGCACCCGCGACGCTCACTGCTGCGGACGACGTCGTCGAGGAATTCAGCAACCTCATGTCCATCAGGCAGCGGCTGGAGGACGTCCGCCAGCAGCGTGATCAGCTCGCTCCCGTTCCCGGGATGAATAAGGAGTATGCCCAGTCGCTGCTGGAGGCCAACCGGCTCCGGGAGCTCAGCGGCGAGGAATTCGACGCCTACAAGCAGCAGCTCTCGGTCACGGTCCACGCCAGGACCTTGGCCCGCTTCAAGGACCTTGCCCAGGCGAAAGCCAAGGAGCTTAGCGCTGAGCGAGGGGTCCGCGACGCGCTCGCCAAGGAACTTCGCCAGCTCGAATCGGATTACAACAACCAGGGCGGTAACGCGATTTCGGCGATCGAGCAGTCGCTTGAAAATGCCCGGGTCGGCCTCAAGCTTCGCCAGCAGGTCGAGGAAGCGGCCCGCCAAGCACTGGCCGACGCCGGACTCAACCTTGAGTGGACGGCTGAGGGGTGGGACCAGGCCCACGAGCAGGCCGCGAGCCGCTCCGTCGAACTCAAGGACGATTCCGAAGCGCTGAGGGAACTCCGGTTCGAAGCCTTCGACGGCCACGCCACCAAGAAACGCGAACTCGCCGCAGCCCAGCAGGAGCTCGTCTCGCTGAAGACGCGCAAGTCCCTGCTGCCGCCGTCGAGCATTGAAAACCGCACCGCGATCGCCGCAGCCACCGGCGTTCCCGAGGACCGCATGCCCTTTGGAGGCGAGCTGATAGACCTCGCCGAGGGGGAGGAACAGTGGCGGCCCGCGGCCGAGCGCGCCCTGCGGAACCTGGCCACGACGCTGTTGGTTCCGGGCGAGCATTTCGCTGCGGTCACGCGCTACCTGAACGACAACACTGTCCGCGGCGCGCTGCGGGCCGTGGACGTTTCCAAACCGCTCGCGGGCGGCGCTTTGGCTGTGGAGGACGTGTCCGACGGCGATTTGCTGACGAAGCTGAACATCCTCACCTTGGGTGCCAATGAGAACGCCGGACAGTGGATCCGCGAGCGGATCGCCCTCGATTTCGCCTACCCGTGTGTCGAGGACCCGGACGAGCTCGCCAAGCTGGACAAAGGCCTGAGCCTGGGCGGAGTGGTCAAGCGCAACAGGCACACCGTGGAGAAGGACGACCGCTTCACGAGCCGGCAGGACTACGTTCTCGGTTTCGACAATGCTTCCAAGCTTGAGCTCGTGGCGGCGAAAGTCGGCGAGCTTGAAAACGAGCTTCTGAAGGCCGCAGAACTCGCCCAAAGCCGCGAGGATTCCCACCAAGGCATGACGCGCCAGCTCGAAGCGTTGCGCCGCATCGCCGACGACGAACGTGGCTGGGATCAGGTCTCTGCAGCAGTGGCGGCCGAGGAGCTGGCGAAGATCGAACAGCGGCTCAAGGACGCCTTGGCAGCGCAGGCCGACTTGGAACCTTTGCGTGCAAACATCGAGGCCGTACGCGAAAAGCACCAGTCCTCCACAGGGTCGGCGGCGGTTTTGCAGAGCGAATACAGGACGCTCGACCACCAGATGACCACGGCTGACGCACTCCTTGATGCCGCACGCAACCGCCTGGACCAGGCGCCGCCGTCGGGCACTACTGTTACTGCCCTCGAACCGTACTTCAGCGCATTCGGTGAGGTTGGCGAGCTCCACGAACTCGACACCCTGGCTGCCGAAGTCCGGAGCAAGCTCCTGGCGGAACTGCACGCCGCCGAGTCGCGCGGGCAGGCGTTGGCCGAGCGGCTGACGCGCATGTTCGAAGGATTCGTACGCGAATGGGGCACCGCCATTTCCGCGGACCACGGCACCTCGATCGGTGCTGCGGGGGAGTTCGAGTCCCGCTATCACCAGATCGTCAGCGAAGGGTTGCCCGCGCAGGAAGCCGAATTCCGGCAGTTCTTCAACCAGCGCACCCACGAATCGTTCAGCACGCTGCTCCACCTGCTTGACGAGGAACGCCGCGCTATCACGAGCCGCATCCTGCCCCTCAACGGCATCCTGTCCGAGGTCAATTTCCACGAGGGCAGCTTCCTGGAACTCGACATCAAGCAGACGCTGCCCGCCACCGCGAAGCAGTTCAAGGACGCCATCCACAACGCGTTGAAGACGCGTCACTCGCGGCCGTCCCGCGCGGCCGGCGCGGCTTCGGGTGCCGGGGCCCCGAGCGAGGCGGACGACGACGTCGAACTCACCAACCGCTACAAGTCGCTTGAGACCCTGGTCAAGCGGCTCGGTTCGCAGACCCCCGAGGACCGGCGATGGCGAGCCGAGGTGCTGGATGTTCGCGGGCATCTCTTCATCCAGTGCAAGGAGCACCGCTCCGTCCAAGGCCCGCGGGGTGGAAAGAAGACCGAGGTATACATGCACGCGGACACCGGCTCGATGTCCGGTGGTGAGCGGCAACGCTTCACGGCGTTCATCATGGCGGCGGCCCTGAGCTACCAGTTGGGCATCGCTGAGCAGGGTTTCACGACCTATGGAACGGTAATGATGGACGAGGCGTTCGTCCTGGCCTCGGAGGAGTTCGCCGGTGCAGGCATCAAGGCCCTGCACGAGTTCGGCTTCCAGTTGTTGCTGGCCGCGCCCGAAAACGTCATTGACCTGTCCCGGCACCTTGGCTCCGTCACGGAAATCCTGCGCGACAAACGAACCAACCGCTCCGGCGTGCTCACGGCTCCCGTCATCGGCGGTCCGGGCGTGCCCGGCGAATGGCGTTCCGAAGCCAACCCCGTGGACATCGTCCTCCGCTAGCCCCGACGCCCGCTCACCTATAGCGGTTTTCGGCGGGACGCTCGCTCACCTATGTGGCACTTTCGGCGGACGCCCGCTCACTAGACGAGAGCCGGCGTCGGGGGTTTTGCCCTCAAAAGTGAGCGGGCGTTTGCCGCCGCGGCGTCTACTTTCCTTGGACCCGCCCCAGGAACTGGGCGGTCCGGGACTGCAGTCCGGCGATTTGGCGAACGACTACGGCGGCCGGGTCCGGATTGATCTCGTTCGCCGGGGGCTCCTTGCGGACGTTGGCGCAGCAGCCGAATTCGGCACAGATCAACGTCCCCACGGTATTGCCGTCGCGCCCCGATTGGCCTGCGCGCTTGGCAACCCAAAGATAGACATCGTCTTTGGAAAACACGTCGCGGCACAATTCGCAAAGGACCGAGCGCTTCTTGCCGGAGCCTCCCTCGGGCGCGCGCAGCATGATGCCAGTGAGCGAACTATCGTTCGGAAGGACGAGGTAGCCCCGCATCGGCATCTTTTCGTCGCGCCAGCCAAGGAATTCGAGGCTGTCCCAGTCGAGGGAATCGAAGTCCTTCGGGAGGTTGAGTTTGGTGGCCTCCGAGCGGCTCGCATTGATGAATGAGGAACGGATTTGTTGAGCGCTGATTTTCTGCACGGCGAAGTTCTTTCAGATCGTTTGGGCTCCGAAGAGTAAGGACGCTGGCGTTCGGCGATCTGAGGGCACGACAAAGGAACCCTTCGCGTGCTGCTCGTGCGGGGCGGCGGGGTTAGTTTCCCTGGCCGCCGAGCGGGATGGCCGACGCAGAGGGGGATGCAAAGTAGGCCAACACGGCCACCTCGCCAACCATGGCAGCGCCAACGTGTGCAGTGCGCATGCTCATCCTCTCGATCTCCGCCGCTTTCGCGGCCCTGGCGCGGTCCGTTGAATCAACCGGCTCTGTCATCTTTGCAAACGCCGTCCTCGGTGTCCAAAAATCCCGACTATAGGTGAGCGGGCCCCTCATCGTCAAGCTGGTTGTGAGTCATTCATTACCTGTTGATTGAAGGAGCCGGCGATGGCCGTTGATAACAAGGGTTTTACGCGTGAAGAGATCCGTGAGTTCATGCATGAGTACTATTTGCAGCCGCACGGGACG
>NZ_JBFRGF010000035.1:0-52161 GCF_052115205.1 Arthrobacter sp. 2RAF6
CAGCACTCGAAGATGTTCGGGCAGCCGGCTTCCTCGCAGACGGTGTGCAGGCCTTCTTTTTTCACGAGGTTCTTCAGGCCCACGAATTCCGGGCCCATCTGGACCTTGGCCTTGATCCACTCGGGCTTGCGTTCGACCGGGACGGCTTTGTTGCGCTGTTCAACGCGCAGCAGCTTACGGCCTTCAGGTGCCAGGGTCATGAGGAACTCCATAATTCAGGTGGCGCGGACGCACCACGATGATTCGGCTCCTCCCCGCTCTGTATTGGACCTGAGAGTTTCCGCGTTTCCGCCTCGCGGCTTGACGCTTGCACCGTCGGTGAGTCCGGTTGCCCGGGCTGCTTTCCAGAGTTGCCTTGCCGCGGCGGTACGTGGGCCTGAGAGATTCCTGGGGAGGATTTGCTCCTACGGCGCCTGCTGAAACGTACCGGCAGGGCTCTCCCGCCGCAGATCATAAGCACGTGCCGCCTTTCGGTGACACGTCTCACATGGTATCCGGTGCCGGTGCGGCACGCAAAGGGCGGGCCGTTCCAGCCGAGGTTCCCGGGACTTGGCTGGGTGGCGTTCAGTGTTTCGCCTTGGCTTCGGCAGGGCCAATACCATACCCCCATCACGCAGTGTCAAGGGTTTTGCTCTTGCTTGAGTGGTCGATACGCAAAATTGAGTGCTCGAAAACAATAAATTGAGTGGTGTTTGGGCTGGGGATTGAGTATTGGAGAACATCTAGAGGTCAAAATTGTTGAGTTCCGATTCTAGAATTCCGCGATAAAGTCCTCCGACCTGTTTAATAAAAGGTCTTGCTTAATTTGTATTTCCTGCATAATTTAATCGTGAAGCATTTGCCTCACCGGGCGCCCCTCGCGATAACACTCGCCGGAGGGCAGTGTGAACCGAAAGTCAAGAACCTTAAGAATGTCCGGTGCAGTTGCCGCCAGTTACTGGTCGCCAGGGCCGAAACTCGCGTGTCCAGGTCCTCTGTTGTAGCGGTATCCGATCTCATAACGGGAGTAGATGACACCTCTGGCGTACTCATGCTTGATTTCCTCGGCGAACTCTTCCGCCTCGTCTTGAGATGCGAAGACGCCAAGCACGGCATTAAATGGTTCCTCTTCATCGTGTTGGACGATCCACACCGCAGCCATGCTGACAGGGTACCTGAAAACTTGAGCGCCTTGACCTTTTTATAACGCCCGGCGGTCTCCCCGGACCATTTTTCGCATAGCAAATAGCAAAGGAGCGCCATGAAGAAAATATCCGTACTTGCCACGTCAGCCCTGTTGCTGGCCTCGTTGTTCGCGGCAGGGCCGTCAACTGCCCGGTGTGGGATCAACTAGTAACTCAAGGAGCCATACAAGCTGGACGCCTTCATTGCCCCACCAAATATCTGCCGCTAGATCCTGCGATAACTAAGGTCGAAGATCATGCGTCCGGCCTCGTGGGCCTTGTTTTCAAAGCTGGTGCGGATGCGGCCATGGAAGCGCGGGGCCCATCCGCCCACATGGTCCACTCCCTCGTTGGGGCCGGTGTGCTCGGTGCTGACCGGTGCGCGGCCTTCCTTGACGGGTGCCCCGCCCACCATGGATTCGACTCCCGATTCCCACACTTGGGTGAGGGGGCTGTCTGCGCCTGTCCGCTCGCCGTCGTGCAGGTTTTCAAACTCGCTGGAGCCGGCAAGGACCTCGCGGACGTGGATAGCGTAGTTGGACCAGTCGGTGGCGATCCGCCACAAGCCACCCTTCTTGAGGGACCGCGCAGCGAGTTCGGCGAACGCGGGCTGGATGAGGCGGCGCTTGTGGTGCCGGGACTTGTGCCATGGGTCGGGGAAGAAGACCCAGAGCTCGCTCACCGAACCCGCAGGGAGCATGGTGGCTAGGACCTCGGGGGCGTTGGCTTCCACGACGCGTACGTTGCTGAGCCCGCGGCTGTTGATCTTGATCATGGTGTTGGCCAGGCCGGGGGTGTAGACCTCCACTGCGAGGAAATCCTTGTCCGGGTTTTCCTCCGCCGCGTGGCACACGGCGTCCCCGAGTCCCGAACCGATTTCGACGATCAGGGGTGCCTTGCGCCCGAACTCCGCTTCGGCGTCGAACACATAGTCCGGGTGCACGGAGGTGTTGGCAACATGCCGAGGAACCTGGATGGCCCAGCGGTCCGAGTGCTCTTCCCACGCCGCCTGGCGGCGGCCCTGAAGGCGCGTCCCGCGGCGCACGAAACTGACCGGCCGGCCGCCATAGGTGCCGAAGGAGGCCTGGCTGCCGGGGGTCACGGGGCGCGAAGACTGCGGGGTTTCAGGGGAATCTGGGGTTTCACTCATCTCCTCCAGAATACCGTTGCGCCGTCAAAGCCCCGCGGCGGAGTCGGCGTATGTGGACAAACTGCCAGAATGGGTTGGTGACCCCCGCTTCAAGCGCCTCCAAGAACACCAAGCCACACTCCGGCATCGCCGAGATCCTCGTAGACGCCGAGATCGACGAGCTTCCCGCCGCCGAGCCCACCCAGGTCAGGACGCGCGGCGGACTCGTCTTCCTGGGGATCTGTCTGGTGCTTATCGGCCTGAACCTGCGGACGGTCTTCTCGAGCTTTTCGGCGGTTCTTCCGGAAGTCATAGCCGACGCCGGCCTGCCGGGCTGGGCGGTAGTTGTCCTGACCACTGTGCCGGTGACCTTACTGGGTGTCTTCGCTCCGCTGGCGCCGATCCTGGCCCGCCGATTCGGTGCCGAGAGAGTATTGCTCGGCGCGATGGCAGTGCTGACAGCGGGGCTGCTGATCCGACCCGTGGACCTCGCCGGAGCGGGGCACTTGCCCGCACTGCTCACTGGAACCGCGGCCTGCGGCGCCGCGATCGCCCTGTGCAACGTGCTGCTGCCCGGCGTGGTCAAGCGCGACTTCCCGCATCGACTCGGACTCATGGGCGGCCTGTATACGACGGCGATTTGCGCGTCTGCCGCGCTTGGCGCCGGTTTCACCTACCCCGTCTTCACGGCGGCCGGGCACTGGACCTCGGCGCTGTGGTTCTGGGTGCTGCCCGCCGCCGTCGTACTTTTGCTCTTCTTGCCGCTGGCGGTCCGCCAGCACCCTGTCCGCCACAACCCGGCTGACGGCGGTGCGAATGTCTGGCGTTCCGCCGTCGCCTGGCAGGTCACCATTTTTATGGTGTTGCAGGCGATGATGTCCTTCAGCGTATTCGCCTGGTTGGCGCCGATCCTGCGTGATCGCGGAATCGACGGCGGGACGGCCGGCTTGATCGTGTCCGTGTCGATTGTGCTGCAGATGCTGGGTTCGTTCGTCGCCCCGGGGCTTGCAGCCCGATTCAGGGACCAGCGCGTCATCAACACCACGGTGGCGCTCATGACCGGCGGCGGCTTCGCCTTGAGTATTTTCGGCCCCACGAATTTGATTTGGGTGTGGACCGGGCTGTTGGGCCTGGGCCAGGGGAGCCTCACGGCCGTGGCGTTGACCATGATCATGCTGCGTACCCGTGATTCGCATACGGCCGCGCACCTTTCCGGCATGATGCAGGGCGTCGGCTATGGCTTGGGCTCCACGGGAACCCTGATGGTGGGCCAGTTGCACCAAGCGACGGGCGGCTTCGCGGCTGCCGGCATCCTGTTCCTCGTCGTGGGATCCCTGGCGGCCTTCTTCGGTTTCCGGGCCGGCCGGAACCGTTACGTGGACTAGCCAACTGACTCGCATTTGTTGTCGTTATGCGAGCTCAAAACGACAACAAATGCGAGTCAGTTGGGTCCAGGCAGGGGCGCTTAGTGGGTCAGGTCCTTGCCCTTGGTCTCCGGGATCATGAAGGCGAACGCGATTCCAATGGCCAGCAGGATCACGGCGTAGACGTTGAACATGTTGGCCTGGCCGATGCTGCCGAGCCAGGTCTGCAGGTACGGAGCCGTGCCGCCGAAGACCGCAACGCAGATGGAATACGGGACGCCGACGCCCACGGTGCGGATCTTGGTCGGAAACAGCTCGGCGTACACGGCAGGGACAATCGAGGCGCTGCCGGCAATGAAGAACAACATCACAGACATCGAAACGGCCAGCTGCCACGGGGAATCCTTCAGGAGCCACGTCATGGGGAAGTGCAGCAACGCCGCCCCTGCAGAGCTCACGATCAGCACGGGCTTGCGGCCGATACGGTCGGACAGCTTGCCCCAGAACGGCAGCGACGCGATGAACGCAATGTTGCCGATGACGCCGGCCCACAGGGCGGCCCCGCGGTCCATCTTGAGGGTGGTTGCCGCATAACTCGGCGCCACGACGCCCCAAATGTAGTAAACAACGGTGAGGCCGACGGTCAGTCCGATCACCTGCAGGGCCTGCTTGCGGTACTTGACGATCTGCGGCCACATCGGCTCACGCTTTTCTTTCGGAGCTTCGGCTTCGAACGCCTCGGTTTCCTTCATCTTGGCCCGCATGACCAAGGCGTAGATGCCCAAGGCGCCGCCCACCAGGAAGGGGATACGCCAGCCCCAGGCGTTCATGTCGGCCTTGCTCAGCACACCGGTCAGGATGGCACCCAGCAAAGTTCCTGCGAGGATGCCGGCGGTGCCGGAAGTGTAGATCAGGGTCGCCCAGAAGCCGCGCCTTTCCTTGGGTGCCATTTCGGACAGGTACGTTTGCGACGACGGCAGCTCGCCACCGTGGGCGAGGCCCTGGATGAGGCGGGCCACCAGGAGCATCACGGAGGCAAGGGCTCCAACAGCCTGGAATGTCGGGGCGATACCGATCAGCAGGCTGCCGACAGCCGCGAGGCCGACGGCGAACGTCATGGACGTCTTGCGGCCGATCCTGTCGCCGATCCATCCGAAGACAAAACCGGCGAACGGTCGGGCCACGAATCCGACGGCGAAGATCGCCAGAGTGGAGAGGACCGCGGAGGTAGGGTCGGCACTGCTGAAGAGCGCGCTGGCAATGAAAGGTGAGAACGTGGCGTAGATTGCCCAGTCGTACCATTCGACGGCGTTGCCGATGCCGGTGCCGATGAGGGTTCGCAGATGGGACTTGTGAACCTGGACTGTGGCGGAAGAGCCTACGGTGGCGGTCATGTCTTGCTCCAAGGTTTGGGGTGGTGGTTAGTTGCCGGCGGCGAGGGTGGCGATGCGGGAGACCGCGAGCTCTGCATAGAGCGCCGCACCGTCGGACAGGACGCCGTCGTCGAACGTGGCGTAAGGGGAGTGGTTGAACGGCGAGTTGGTGTGGTCCACGCCCCGCGGCACGGCGCTGAGGCCCACGAAAGTTCCCGGAACTTCGGCCAGGACCCTGGAGAAATCTTCCGAGCCACTGATCGGCGTGGCCCAGCGGGAGAGCCGGGAATCGCCGAACATGTCCGAGATGACGTTCTCGGCAGTGTGCGTCTCGTCCTCGTCAGTGACAGTCATGGGGTATTCGCCGCGGTAGTCGACGTCCACCTCCAGGCGGTGCGCTGAGGCGATGCCCTTGAGGAGCTGGGGAATCGCGGTCATCATCCGGTCGCGGGAGGCTTCCGAGAACGTGCGGATGGTGGCTTCGAAACGCGCGGATTCGGGGATGACGTTGCGCTTCGTACCGGCTTGCAGCACGCCCACGGTCAGGACGACGGGATCGAAGATGTTGAACTGCCGCGTGATCATGACCTGCAGGGCCGTCACCATTTCCGCGGCCGCAGTCACGGGGTCCTTGGCCGCATGCGGCGCCGAGCCGTGACCGCCGGCACCGAGGACCGTGACGAAGAGTCCGTCGGAGGCGCTCATCATGACGCCCGGCTTGGTGCAGAACTGGCCATACGGCTCCAAGGAGGAGAAGACATGCATGCCGTAGGCGGCATCAACACGGCGGCCTGCGGCATCCAGGACTCCTTCGCGGATCATGTGGCCCGCGCCGTCGAAGCCTTCTTCGCCCGGCTGGAACATGAGGACGACGTCGCCCGCCAGCTGATCGCGTCGCTCGGCCAGCAGGGTTGCGGCCCCGGCGAGCATGGACGTGTGGAGGTCGTGGCCGCACGCGTGCATGGCGCCGTCGATCTTCGAGGAGAACTCGACGCCGGTGCGCTCCTGGACGGGAAGGCCGTCCATGTCGGCCCGGAGCAACACAGCCGGTTTCCGGGCTGGTTCCGCGCCAAGCGCACCGGGAGCGCGGCCGCGCAAGACCGCGGTGACCGACGTCGTGCTTTCGCCCAGGGTGATTTCGTACGGGAGTCCGTCGAGCGCCTTGAGCACCTTTTCCTGGGTGCGCGGGAGGTCCAGGCCGATTTCCGGTTCCTGGTGGAGCTCGTGACGGAACCGGGCGATTTCTCCCTGCATCTCTTTGGCGTCTGCGGCGATCGACATCTGTTCTCCTGTTTCCTGAACGTTTGGTAGGTATCCATAGCCATTGTGGAGTGATTAGCCTCACAATCTTCCAAAGCCATGAAAAAATTCAGGATCATGCCAAAATTAACAAGAATCATGCATCACCCAGGAGAGGATCGCTGATGGAACTCAGTGAAGAGGACCTTCGGCTGATCAATGCCCTCCAGATCTCGCCGCGGATCAGTTGGTCCGACGCCGCCGAGGTCCTGGACGTCCACGCCACCACGTTGGCCTCCCGATGGGAGCGCCTGCGCGAGTCCGGAGCCGCCTGGACCACGGCGCACCTCATGGGCGACCCCAAGCATGCCTGCCTTGCCCTGTTGGATGTGGACTGCGAAATGCACCTCAGGCCCGAGGTCACGGCCGCGCTCGCGGCGATTCCGGAGATCATCACGGTTGAGGAGGCGGCCAGCAACCGGGACCTCATGCTCACCGTGATCACCCAGGACCTGGGCGAGTTCAGCAGCCGGCTATTGCCCCAGCTCAAGGAAATCCGGGGGCTCACCAAGTACCGGACATCGCTCTGCACCCGGATCCACACAAGCGGCTATGCGTGGCGGCTCAACGTCCTGAGCCGGGCGGAGCAGCAGGCGCTGCGCGCCCTCGCCGGACCGGAAGCGCTCAATCCGTCCGCCCCCTACGCGCAGGTCACCCCGCTGCCGGAGAGCCATATGGCACTCTTTCCTTTCCTCGCCCGGGATGGGAGGGCCTCCGCCGCGGAGATCGCCCGCGCCCTGGGACGACACCCTGCCACGGTGCAGCGGCAGCTCGGCCGGGTGCTCGCGAGCCGGATGCTGTCTTTCCGCTGCGAAATCGCCCAGCAATTCTCCGGCTATCCCATGACGTGCCAGTGGTTCGCAAATGTTCCAGCAGGCCAGCATGAAGCCGCAGCCGCCGAACTGCGGGCGGTCAGGAACGTCAGGTTCACGGCCTCCACCACCGGCAGCACCAACTTTGTGATCATCATGTGGCTGCGCTCGCTGGCCGAGGTGCTGGAGATGGAACTTGCCATCCAGCAACGCATTCCCGGGATCGAACTCGTCGAAAGCGTCGTGATGCTGAGCACGGCCAAGCGGGTCGGCTGGATGCTGAACCCGGACTCGACGGCGACTGGCGCCGTCGTACCGACCGCCGCCGTCGGCTTGGCTTAGAGGCCGGCGTTGTAGACGTCTAGTCCGAAGCGGTTCAGCCCAGGGGTGCCTGCGTAGCCGAGAAACGGGAGGCCGAAGGTGTCTTCAATGCTGGCCAGCAGACTGTAGTGGTTGTAGGGCGTGGTGGACGAGGTGCCGCCCTTGGTGAAGGGGGAGATGACCAAAGCGCCGACCCGGCCGCCGCCCTGTCCGACAATCCCGGGAAGCGGGGAGCTGGGCCCGGGGCCCTCGCCGCAACACGCGGAAGCGTCTGATTGGGGGCTGTCGGATTCGTCGAAGGTGATCACCAGGACGCCGTCCTGGCGGAAGGCGGGAGACGAGGTGACCAGCGGAACGTACTGCTTCAGCCAGGCATCGGCGCTGGTCAGGCCGCCCGGCTGTCCGTCAACGCAGGGAGAGTCGTGTCCGTCATGGCAAAGGTTCGGCGTGATCATGGACAGGCTGGGCGTGGTGGAAACCGAAGCGAGATCGGTCTTCAGGGCTCCGAGGTCCACGTTGTTCTTCGCACAGTCCGGCGACCCCGTGATCCCCGCGAAGTAGACAAAGGGGTTGTGGCGGGCCGCGTACTGGTCCCCGACCCTTGCTTTCTGGGTGTCATCGGGTGCGCCGAGGGCCGGGTGGCGGCACGGCGTGCCCATGTCCTCCATGTAGCCCTTCCAGGTCTTGCCCGCTGCCGTCAATTGGCCTGCCACCGTGGGCACATCGGCGGGGAAGACGCAGCCGTCCCCAACGGCCTGGCCGGGATCTGCTGTTCCGGTCTTCGCGAACGGGGAGTACGTCTGGCAATCGGCCTGCATCTGCGGGTTGGGTCCTTGACCGGAAATCTGGGCGACGTAGTTCGGCTGCGAGTTGTGTGCCGTGCCGAAATACTGGTTCAGCAGGACGCCTTGGTTGCGCAGTGTGGTGGAAAGGTACGGTGCCGCCGAACCCGGTCCCCACGTGGTGTCGTACCCCTTGTTCTCGAGGTTGATCACGAACACGTGCTTCGCTCCCGGGAGGTACCCGGAGCTCTGGACGGTTTGGGGTTCGCTCGCTTGTGCCTCCGTCTGCTGCAATCCAAAGGCGATGCAGGAGGCGCCCAGCAGGACGACCAGCAGCACAGCGAATCCGAGCCGCATCCTGGAAATGGCGAAGTTCTTGAAGGTCATGGCAGGGTCCATCCGTCCGCAAGTGCTTTTTGTTTCAGGCCGGCCCACTCTTCCTCCGCCGGCGGCCCGACACGCGAACAGGCCGGTCCGGCGGCATAAGGCGGCACGAGGTACGTGGGAGCGGTCAAATTGGGTCCTGATTGGAAATCAAGCACTTCGGCGATGTTGCGCGCGGCATTGTCCCGAGGCGTCAGGGCTTGAAGCCCCCAGCGCCACTCGATGGCCTTCAGGATTGAGGTGTGGTCGTAGGTATCGTGCGCCACGAATTGCCTGCGGGCGCGCGGAGAAATGACCATGGACGGGACGCGGAAGCCGCGCCGGGCGGTATCCGGATTGCTGTCCGGTGCCGTTTCCGGTGGCACGTGGTCGTAGAACCCGCCCCATTCGTCGTAGTTGACCACCAGCATGGTGTTCGCCCAGTTGGGGCTTTTGGTCACGGCGTTGTAGACCTCCGCCAGGAAGAGCTCGCCCGAGCGGATGTCGGCGTGCGGGTGGTCGTCGCCGGAGGTTCCGCTGGACTCATCCGTGAAGCGCGGATCCACGAAGGACACCGAGGGGAGCTTGCCGGAACTGCAGTCGCTGAGGAACTCGGCGTAGGGCCTGGAGATGCCGAGGTACTTTGTTCCCCAGAGGGCGGTAAAGGGAACGTCGCCGTAGTAGTACTTTCCCTGAACGCCGGCGGCTGCCAAGCGGTCCCAGATCGTGGGCAGGGTGCTGGTGACGGTCGAGTTATGGAGCCTGTCCGTGGCCGCAGAGTGCTGGTAGAAGCGGTTCGGATACGTTTCGGCGAGGGTGGCTGCGAAATAGCGGTCGCAGACGGTCCAGTCGGGACCCGCTTGACGCCAGAAGTCGAGGTCGCTCGAATCGTAGTATCCCACGGCGAATTCATCGTTCTCGCCTGCCCGCAGCCAGCCGTCGTTCTTGCCGTTGTTGAACTGGATCCGGCCGCCCTCGTAGGAATGGTCAGGGTCCGGATGCCCACAGCCCTGGAAATCCGTCAGGTGGTGGGTTGTATGCGGAATGCCGTAGCGGTCAACGAACGTCAGTCCGGCCTGTTTTCCGTCCGCGCCAGGCATCCAGCCAAGGAAATGGTCGAACGAGCGGTTTTCCATCATCACCACGATGATGTGGTCGATGCCTGAGGAACCGGGCTGTGGGAGTGCGGTTGCGGCGGGCACGGTCCTCACGGTGGCGCCGCTGACAAGCGTCGCAGCCGTGGCAGATCCGGCAACGGACAGGAAGTTGCGTCTTGTGAAGTTCACGCCAAGCAGTGCATCACGGAATGATTACGGGAACAACCGATAGTCGGCTATTTAGTACAGAGTTTGCCCAGAGTTAATTTCAGGTGAATATTAATCACTTGAATGGATTTTGAAGGTGGCCCCAAACTCGTTTGGGCTTCTAGGCTGGGATGATGACAAGCCACGACGCAACAGCCGGCATACTGCAACGCCCCTATCTCTTGGCGACGGCGGGTGCCTGTGCGTTGGTCTTCCTGGCAGCGTTCGAATCCATGGCCGTCACTACCATCATGCCGCTCGTGAGCCGCGATCTGGACGGTGCCGGACTCTATGCGTTGGCCTTCGCCGGTCCGCTCGCCACGGGCGTGATCGGCATGGTGGCCGCAGGAAACTGGGCGGACAGGCGTGGGCCGGCCGCCCCGCTGTACGCATCCGTTGCGCTGTTCGCGGCCGGGCTGCTCATCGCCGGTACCGCGCTTTCCATGCAGATGCTCGTGGCCGGCAGGCTGGTCCAAGGCCTCGGCGGAGGCGCCATGACCGTGGCGCTGTATGTGGTGATCGCCCGGGTCTACCCCGCCAGGTTGCATGCCCAAGTCTTTGCCGCGTTCTCGGCGGCCTGGGTCATTCCCTCGATGATCGGTCCCTTCGCCGCCGGCGTGGTTGCCGAGTTGAGCAGTTGGCACTGGGTGTTCCTCGGGGTCGTGGGTTTGGTGGTTCCGGCCTTGGCAATGATCCTTCCCGCCATGCGGGGGGTGCGGTCCACGCCGGACGCGCGGGAGGCGGGCTCCTCGGAGCCAGGCTCCCCCAAGGCGGGCGCCGGAGAGGCGAAGCCTGGAGGCGCCGATGTTCCTTGGGCCTTCGGCCGCATGGGGTGGGCCGCGCTCGCTGCCCTTGCGGTTCTCGGCCTGAACCTCTCCGGACAGCTGCCCGGCGTCGGATGGGTGATTGCCGCCGTCGCGCTCGTCATCGCCATGCTGGCAGTGCGGCCGCTGGTCCCGCGCGGCACGCTCGGCGCGCACCGCGGATTGCCAAGCGTCATCCTCATGCGCGGAGTTGCCTCAGCAGCCTTCTTCGGTACCGAGGTTTACGTGCCGTACCTCCTCACGGAGCGGTACTCGTTCTCCCCGGCATTCGCCGGACTTGCGCTGACGGGATCGGCGATTGCCTGGGCAGCGGCGTCCGCAGTCCAGGGCCGCATGGGTTCCCGGCTCGGCAACGCCCTTGCAGTCAAGATCGGGTCTGCGCTGGTGCTCGGTTCGGTGGTCATCGTCCTCGTGACCACGGTGCTCGCGTGGCCCGCCGGAGTGGCGATTGCGGGCTGGCTGTTCGCGGGCGCCGGGATGGGCCTGATGTACCCGCGGTTGAGTGTCATGACCCTGGCGCTCTCCAAGCCCGAGGATCAAGGCTTCAACAGTTCTGCGATGTCCATCTCCGATTCCCTCGGCGGCGCCCTCTCGCTCGCCGTGACGGGTCTCGTCTTCAGTGCGCTGACGACGACGGCGGGTTCCTTCGCGGGGGTGTTCGTCCTGACGTCGGCCATCGCCGTCGTCGGGCTCGTCATTGCGCCACGGGTCGCGGCCCGGCGGCCTTCTGGTGCTGAACATGCGGTGGACGCCGAGGCGCACCGCGCAGCCGAAGCGGACGACGTGCGGGCCTAGGACGTGTGAGCCCCGGATGTCCGGGTGGCCCGGAGCACGCTGTCGATGGTGGTGGCGTGTTGGCCGTCAGGGCCCGTCACCGCGCGTTCGCGGGAATCGGCAACGTTGATCCGCCACGTCCCCGGACCGTTTGTGAGCGCCTCGACCAAGTCCTCGGGAGTGAAGAACTTGTCTTTCATGTCCTTGTGCCCGCTCCACGGAGTCAGGCCATCCGGATGATGCCCGACAACCAACAAAGTGCCGCCGGGAGCCACGGCCGCCGCAGCCGAGGCCAGGAAATCGCGCCACGGAAGAAGCGGAGAATGCAGGAATTGGGAGGACACCAGATCGAAGCCCGCTTCCGGGTGCCACGAGCCGAAATTCCGTTGCAGCCACGTGATCCGGTCCGGTAGCCCGACGTCGACGGCATGGGCTTCTGCCCGTTCGAGCGCGACGGCGGAGACGTCCACCGCGGTCACCGTCCAGCCATGCTGGGCGAGCCAGATGGCGTCCGCACCCTCCCCGCAGCCGAGATCCAGGGCGGTGCCGGGAGCCAGTCCCTTGGCTTCCGCGATGAGTTGCGGATTGGGATTCCCGCTCCACCTCTTCGCCTTCTCCCGGTAGACCTCGTCCCAAAACTGCGCCGGGTCGGCGTCCTGGTCAGGGTTGCTGTGAAGGTGGGCTCCGCTGTCGTGGATTTCGCCGTGAAGGTGGGCTCCGCCGTCGTGCTGGTGCGTCATGGCTCAAGCCTGCCCCGAGGTGCCCCCGCGAGGCAACGCCTGTACCCACCCAACTGACTCGCAGTTGTTGTCGTGATAAGCCCTCAAAACGACAACAACTGCGAGCTAGTTGGGGGACGGGGCCCGCGTGAAGGACCCCGTGGAAAGGCCGGCTGTCCGCGGATGCTAGAATAGATCTACTTGATGTGCAGTGATGCCCGCTTAGTCCCCGAATTTGGCTTGGTTCCAGACTTGGGAAGTGGGCTTTTTTCATGTGAGAGGCACATCCTGCGTCGATGAACGCGTTTTCTCTGGTCCCGGCCACGGCTTATTGCCTACCGGTCGATCACTGACTTTTTCCTCGGCGAACCCTTGGCCCAACCGGCGTCGGGGGACGATGTCCGTTGGACACCGCCAGAAAGACCCTTGAAACACATGACTACTTTTGCTGCCCTTGGCACGCCCAAGGCCATCGCCGAGTCCCTCGCTGCAGATGGCATCGAAGAAGCTTTCCCCATCCAGGTCAAGACCCTCCCGGATACGCTCGCAGGCCGCGACGTCCTGGGCCGTGGCCGCACCGGCTCCGGCAAGACCATCGCTTTCGCTATCCCGCTCGTGGCACGTCTCGCCGAGCGCGAAGCCAAGCACTTCCGCAAGCCCGGCCGCCCGATGGGACTGGTCCTCGCACCGACCCGCGAGCTGGCCACCCAGATCAACGCCACCATCGAGCCGCTGGCCAAGGCCATGGGCCTGAACACCACGGTCATCTATGGCGGTATCTCCCAGGCCCGCCAGGAAAAGGCGCTGCGCGCCGGCGTCGACATTGTCATCGCCTGCCCGGGCCGCCTCGAGGACCTCATCCGCCAGCGCATCCTGACCCTCGAAGCCGTCGAGATCACGGTCTTGGACGAGGCCGACCACATGGCCGACCTCGGCTTCCTCCCGGTGGTCAAGAAGCTCATGGACATGACCCCTACCCAGGGTCAGCGCCTGCTCTTCTCCGCGACGTTGGACAACGGTGTTGACAAGCTGGTCAACCGTTACCTGTCCAACCCGCTGACCCACTCGGTGGATGACCCCCAGGCCGCCGTCACCACCATGGAGCACCACGTCCTGGTGGTCAACGACCAGACCGTCAAGAAGCAGCTGATCGTGGAGCTGGCGTCCGGCGCCGGCCGCCGCCTTCTCTTCATGCGGACCAAGCACCACGCACGCAAGTTGGCCAAGACCCTGACCGATTGCGGCATCCCCGCCGTCGATCTCCACGGCAACCTGTCGCAGAATGCCCGTGACCGTAACCTCGCCGAGTTTGCCAGCGGCGAGGTCCGGGTCCTGGTGGCCACCGACGTCGCTGCCCGCGGCGTCCACGTCGACGACGTCGAACTCGTCATCCACGTCGACCCGCCCACAGAACACAAGGCTTACCTGCACCGCTCCGGCCGTACGGCCCGCGCAGGTTCCGACGGCACCGTGGTCACGCTGACGCTTCCCGAGCAGCAGTCCGACGTCAAGAAGCTCATGAAGGCTGCCGGCGTCGACGTCTCGTTCGAGCGCGTCACGGCCAACTCCCCGTTGATAGCCGAGCTGGTGGGCCAGGTTGCCGACAAGGTTGACCCGCGCACTCGTGCGGCATTGCTTGCGGCGAAGACCCAGCAGCCGGGCGGCGGTGCCTCCACCGGTGCCAACGCCCAGCGCAAGCGCAACCGCCGTTCCACCCAGGCTGCACCCACTGCGGGTGGCCGTGGCGGTCGCGGTGGCCGTGGCAAGGTTGCGGCTGAGCCCGTGCGCACCGACATCAACCGCGCTGATCGCCGCGCAGCAGCGAACGACGACGTCGCCCGCAGCTCGCGTGGACGCGGCAACGCTGCTTCCGGTCACCGCAACGACGTTCCAGGCGCACAGGGCCAGGGTGGTCGCAGCGGACGTCCGGCAACCGGTCAGCGTGCATCTGGCGGTAACCGCTCGGCGTCGGCTCCGCGCACGGAATCCGCTACTTCCACGCGTACCAGCGGCAACAAGTCCGTATGGTCCTCGAACACGGGTGGCAACTCCGGTGGCTCCTACGGCTCTGGCTCAGGCAACTCGGGTTCCGGCCGTCCGGCCCGCAGCGGCCCGCGCCGTGCCTCGGCTCCCGCGTCGAACGAACGCCGCGGCCGCTAAGCAGCGCGGGGTCCAAGGCAGTCCTAGGGACTACCAGCCGCGCTCGCGCCATTCCGCAAGGTGTGGCCGCTCTGCACCGAGCGTGGTCGGATCTCCATGGCCAGGATGCACCACGGTGTCGTCCGGGTAGGCCTCGAACAGCCGTTCGCTCACGTCGTTCAACAGCGACGTGAAGCGCGCGGCATCGTTCTGCGTGTTGCCGACACCCCCGGGGAACAATGAGTCGCCGCTGAAAATGTGCGCGGGCCCTTCCGGGTCCATGTACACGTAGGCGATCGAACCGGGGGTGTGGCCGCGCAAGTGCACCGCGGTGATGTCGAAACCGTCGAAGTTTCCCACATCGCCATGGTGCAGCAGCACGTCCACGGGCACGGGCAGCGCGTCGGCGTCGTCCACTCCGGCCGAGGTCTTCGCGCCCGTAGCTTCCACCAACCCGGGGAGCGCGCGGACGTGGTCCCAATGCTGGTGCGTCGTGGCGATAAGGGCCAGTTTCGGCGTGGCCGTGGTGTCCGCGGCCGAGTCTTCGATCATCTGTTTGATGGCCGGAAGGTCGTCCGCGGCGTCGATCAGGAGTTGCGCGCCGCTTGCCTTGGCAGTGAGCAGATACACGTTGTTGTTCATCTCGCTGACCGAGATTCTCCGGATGGTGATGTCAGGCAGTGAATGAATGAGTGAGTCCATTCGTCCACTCTACGGAAGCCGCCTGTGGCTTACCTCCTATTCGCGGCCCTGCGAAACCCAGGTGGGATCCGCGGACCGTGAGCCGACGACGGCGTCCGCGGCGCCGTCGAGCACGTCCAGTTGGGCGGCACTCAACTCGAGCGACAGGGCGCCCAGATTCTCATTGATCCGGTGCGCTTTGCGCGTACCGGGGATGGGTACCACGCTGAGCTGGAGGCGGCGGCCCTGGGCGAAAAGCCAGGCCAACGCAACCTGGGCGGGGGTTGCATCCCGGCCGGTGCTTTCGGACAGCTCGGCGGCCACGGCACGCACCGCGGCTACAACCGCCTGATTGGCGTCGAGCGCGCCGTCGGCAAAACGGGGGATGCGGTGCCGGAAATCGTTCTCGCCGAGTTGATCGGCGCTGACGGTTCCCGTGAGGAAACCCCGGCCAAGCGGCGAATAAGGCACGAAGCCCACACCCAACTCTGCCGCAGTCGGGACGACGTTGCGCTCAACGTCCCGGCTCCAGATGGACCACTCGCTCTGCACGGCGGCGATCGGGTGCACGGCGTTGGATTCCCTCAGCTCCTCGGCTGTCACTTCAGACAGGCCAAGGTGCCGGACCTTGCCCGCGCGGACAAGCTCCGCCATGGCCTCCACGGTTTCCACAATCGGAACGCGGAGGTCGCGGCGGTGCATGTAGTACAGGTCGATGACGTCGGTGCCCAGGCGGCGGAGGCTCGCTTCCGCCGCCTGGGCGACGTACGCGGTATCTCCCCGGACATCGGTGTAGCCCTCGCGCGGGTTGCCTACGATTCCGAACTTGGTGGCCAACTGGACCTCGTCGCGGCGGTCCTTCAGCAGCTTCGCGATCAGTTCCTCGTTGTCGCCCGCGCCGTAAATGTCAGCGGTGTCAATGAAGCTGATGCCGGCATCCACGGCATGGTGCAACGTCTTGAGGGACTCGGCGGGATCCACTTCGCCGTATACGGGCGTGAGTGCCATTCCGCCGAAACCGAGGGGGCTGACGGTCAGGCCATCGCCGAGCTGTACATTCGTGGTTTCCGGGTTCATGGTAGTTCTCCTTCGCCGAGTGTTTGTCTCATTGCTGGCAACTTCGTGGGCCGGGGGAGTATTCCGGTGCCTTTGTCAAAGCTCAGCTGGTTCGGCCACTTCCACCGCTTCAGTGGGAAGGGCCTTCAACTCGGCCGCGCAACCCACGATTCCGGCAATGAACAGCAGCTTGCGCGGACTGGCCGGTTCGACGCCGGTAGCCATCGCCCAGCCGACCGTCAGTGCGGCCCCAATCCCCACCCAGACGGCGTAGGCCGTACCCAGGGGAATCCGCTTCACCGCGATGCCGAGGCCGATCATGCTGAGGCTTGCAGTGACGGTGAAGACCACGGTGGGGAGGGCTTGGCTGAAGCCGTCGGACAGTCCAAGGGCCGTCGCCCACACAGCTTCGAGCACGGCGGAGGCGAGCAATATGGCCCATGCGAACTTGGCGGACATGGCTACGCCACCACCTTCAAGCCGACCACGCACACACCGATCCCGGCGAGCAGGAGCAGCCGGGCCGCCGTCGGGCGCTCAACTTTGGTGATCATCGCGTAAGCGGCCGTGAGGACGACGCCGACTCCCACCCACACGGCATACGCGGTTCCGGTGGGAATGGATTGCATCGCGAAGGCCAGTCCGGCGGTACTCGCAACAACAGTGACGAGGAAGACGGCGGAGGGCAGCAGTTTGCGGAAGCCGTTGGAACGGTGGAGCGCTGCGGCCCAGACGGCCTCGAGCGCGCCGGACAGAATGAGGATTAACCACGACATGACAGATCCTTTGGCCAGTCTTGTCGCGTGCCGGGTACTGAACCGTCGTCCGGAGGTCCCTGTGCGGGCCTTCCCTCGAGGCTAGCAAAGCCCGGCGCCGGGTGGCCAGCTTTGGTGGCGAGCCTCACCATGGGACATGCGCAGTCGCGAGCTTAAGCGAGGGACATGTCCAGCGTTGGGCTCAGCGAACGCGCATGTTGGCATTATGTCCAGTGCAGGGACTTAGGAGTGCGCATGCTCCACGCGGTCGATGGAGATGACGGCGAGGAATCCACGGCCCAGGATTTCCGGGCTCCGCGTGTCGGAACCTACTACGGCGTCGTAGCGGGCGAGTTCGACGGGCTCGGCGGTCGGCGCGGCAGCCTCCCCGACTGAGCCGTCCGCGGGTGCCGGTTCCGCTGGCTCCGCCGTTTCCCCGGGCTCCGCGCCGGGACTAACTGAAGCCTTGCCTTCCAGAAGGACTGCCAACTGGCCTTCGAACACAGGGTGTGCGCGCTTTTTGGAGAGCTCGATGATGGACGTGTAGCCCTTGAATTCGCCGGCCCGGGCGATCACGTTGAGGTCCCGGATGTCGCCGGTCGGGAGTGCGCTGGCCGAAGCCGCCTCGCCCGAAAACCGGAAGGGCCGGTACTTTTCCAATGGGTGCTCTTCGCCGTCCACCGTGAGCAGCAGCAATTCGCCGTCGATCACCGTGATGACGCGCTCCATCCCCGGGAACGTCGAGAAATCGCCGGCCGATCCGACGTCGGCGATGCTGACCCGCCAGTCCCACGCTCCGTCTTGAGCCGACGCCGCTTTCGGATGGCTGGCGAGTTCGCGGGTCACCCCGCCTCCGTTGCGCCATGGTTCGGGTTTGAGCTCGGCAAAGCGGATGATCTCCATGCGCTCCAGCCTAGCCCGAGCCAACCTTTGGCCGGCTGAACGCTCGCGTAACATCGGTGCAATCTTGGTACGGTTCAACAATCCCGGGGGCCCTTGCTAACGTCGTAGGAAGGTAAACGGTTGGAGGCGCGGAATGTTCGTCAAAGTGTGCGGTTTGAGCACGCCTGAATCCGTGCTGGCCGCCGTCGAGTCCGGCGCAGACGCTGTGGGTTTCGTGCTGACGAAGAGTCCGCGCGAGGTATCCCCTGACCGTGCCCGAGACTTGCTGGTCCATGTCCCGGAAGGTGTCGCCGCCGTCGGGGTCTTCCGCCGCGAGGCGGCCGCCGACGCCGTCGCAACCGCCAGTGAAGCCGGTCTCAAATGGGTCCAGCTGCACGGAAGCCGCTCGCCGGAAGACGTTAAGACCGTGCACGACGCCGGCATGCAGCTCATCCGGGCCGTCACCATGGGTGCCGCTCCGGACGAGTTCGAGGAGTGGGGCGAGGAACTGCTCCTGATCGACGCCGCAGTGCCGGGTTCGGGCGAGGCGTGGGACTATTCCTCGGTCCGGAAACTGGGCCTTGGTGCGCGCCACTGGTTGTTGGCTGGCGGGTTGACCCCTTCCAATGTCGGAGCCGCGGCGCTCGAAGCCGAGGCCTGGGGCGTCGACGTGTCCAGCGGCGTCGAGTCCTCGCGTGGGGTGAAGGACCTCGACCTCGTTCGCGCCTTCGTCCGAGCCGCAAAAGCCTGACGTCCCAAAAGTGAGCGGGCGTCCCAAGAGACCCTTGACAGCCGCCGCTCGCCGTCGCATATTTAACACGTCGACTAATTAACCGATGTGTTAAATATTAAGGCGCCAGTGATGTCCGCAGACCGGCTCAGTCTCATCTTCTCGGCTCTTGCCGACCCCACCCGAAGGGCCATTCTGGCCCGGCTTTCGGAGGGTGAGGCCACCGTGAATGAGCTTGCCGAACCGTTCGACATCAGCCTTCCTGCCGTCTCGCGGCATCTCAAGGTCCTGGAAAATGCAGGGCTGATCAGCCGGAGCCGGAATGCGCAATGGAGGTCTTCCAAATTGGAAGCGGAACCACTGCGCGAAGCCACCGAATGGATGGACAAATACAGGCGTTTCTGGGATGCCAGCTTTATCCGCCTCGACGCCCACCTACGCAAGATTCAGAACGATTCAAAGGATCCAGGAGTCAAGCAATGAACACGGAACAGCACGTCCTTACCATGACCCGCGAATTCGATGCCCCACGCGAGCTCGTCTTCCAAGCCTTCGTTGACCCCGACCAGCTCGCGGCATGGTTCGGGCCGGTGGGCGTGGATTCGCCGCGCGACCGGATAGCCGTCGACCCCCGGGTGGGCGGAATCTGGCAGCTCGTCATGACCTGGGACGAGAACGGCGTTGCCAAGGAATCACCTATCGACGCAGTCATCACCGCGTATGATCCGCCCGCCCTGCTGGTCGCCACCCAGAAAGCAGAGCCCGACGCCGGGATCACACTTTTGCTGGAAATGCGCCTTGAGTTCGAGGTACTGGACGGCGGCCGCACACGGCTTCATCTCACACAGGGTCCCTTCGACTCGGACGAATGGGTGGAAATGACCCGCGAAGGATGGGGCACCTCGTTCACCAAACTGGACACCTTGCTGGTGCGGGAAGAGGGAGCGGCCTAAAAGGGGTCCGAAGTCAACTTGGAAGGTCCGGGCCCATTCGGGCTACACTCCACGGCGGGGACAGAATGCCATTGCTCTGGAGACCGAACGGTTCCGGAGACAGACGATCAAGCAGAATGCGACCTTTGAAAATCCTTTCCAAAACTCTTAACGGTCCTATCCGATACCTGACAGTCGCCCTCTTCGCCGCACTGGCGCTGTCCGGCTGCTCCACACAGGGCGGGGGCTCCGCCGCGGCGGGCACGCCGTCGTCCTCTTCTGCGGGCGACTCCGCAACCGCAAGCGCAAGCCCAACTCCTTCATCGGGGCCATTCGGGGGCTTCGCCTCGGCAGCCGAAATGTGCTCCACCATCTCTAAAGAAGCGACGGGAGCTTCGTTGCTGCCAATGTCTGCGGCGCAGGGAAAGACCGCCGAGCTGGAGCAATACAAGGCAGAGCTGGCCGCCACGGCGGATCGTGTCCCGGACGCGCTCAAGGCTGATTTCACTGATCTCAAGGACACTGCGATCGCAGGCCTGAAAGACCAGACCGTCTACTCGAGCGGCAAGTTCGAAAAGGCGATGGCTCCCGTTACCACGTGGCTGAGCGCCAACTGCAAGTAGTCCTTTATCCACTTAATCGAACGAACAGGTAGCGCGGTCCCGGTGCCGCGGCAAGAATGGCTTCATGCAGCTGCCAGTCATGCCCCCTGTCGCGCCCATGCTTGCCAAGGCGGTTGGCGCCATCCCTGACGGCGCCATGAGCTACGAGCCTAAATGGGATGGTTTCCGCTCTATCGTTTTTCGTGACGGTGACGACGTCGAAATCGGTAGTCGCAACGAGAAGCCCATGAACCGGTACTTCCCGGAGCTCATCGAGGCGTTGAAGGCAAACCTGCCGGAACGCTGCGTCCTCGACGGCGAGATCATCCTGGTCGGCAGCTCCGGTGACCGCTTGGACTTTGAAGCCCTCCAGCAACGCATCCATCCGGCAGCCAGCAGGGTCAAGCTGTTGTCCGAGCAGACGCCGGCGAAATTCGTGGCCTTCGACCTGCTCGCCCTTGGCGATGAGGACTTCACGGGACGGCCCTTCGCCGAACGGCGGGCAGCGCTTGAACAAGCACTCGCAGACGCCGCCGCGCCCATCCACCTCACCGCGGCAACCCGGGACAAGGGAACGGCGGAGCAGTGGTTCAACCAGTTCGAGGGTGCAGGCCTGGACGGCCTGCTCGCCAAGCCGCTGGATGGTACCTACCAACCGGACAAGCGCGTGATGTTCAAGGTCAAACACCAACGGACCGCCGACTGCGTTGTGGCCGGCTACCGGGTTCATAAGACCGGTGACGACCTTGTTGGCTCGCTATTGTTGGGGCTTTATGACGACGGCGGCCGGCTTTCCAACGTGGGCGTGGTGGGTTCTTTCTCGATGCACAGACGCAAGGAACTGTTCGACGAACTCCAACCCCACGTGACTGGGTTCGATGGGCATCCCTGGGCATGGGCCGAGCAGGAGGAAGGCAGCCGGACACCCCGCAACGCCGAAGGCAGCCGCTGGAGCGCAGGGAAGGACCTGTCGTTCACGCCCCTGCGGCCAGAACTCGTTGTGGAAGTGGCTTACGACCATATGGAAGGGGAGCGGTTCAGGCACACCACGCAGTTCGTGCGGTGGCGGCCGGACAGGGATCCGGAGTCGTGCACTTATGAGCAGCTTGAGGAACCCGTGAAGTTCGATTTGTCAGCGGTCCTGGACACCGGGAAACGATAAATCAGGGGGATTTCAGGGCGAACCCCTAGGCCCAGGCCGCGTCCCGCAAGGGACAATGGGAGATATGAAAACGCTGCTCAACATCATCTGGCTCGTCTTCGGCGGCTTCGTCCTGGCCTTGGGTTATTTCATGGCCGGAATTGTCTGCTGCTTGTTGATCGTCACCATCCCGTGGGGCATCGCGTCGTTCCGGATTGCCTCGTACACGCTGTGGCCGTTTGGTCGCATGGTGGTGGACAAACCCGGAGGCGGCGGAGTCTTCCCCCTCATCGGCAATGTCATCTGGTTGCTGGTTGCGGGCATTTGGATCGCGATCGGCCACGTGGTCACAGCCTTCGCCATGGCCATCACCATCGTCGGGATCCCGCTGGCCATCGCAAACCTGAAGCTCATTCCGGTATCGCTCATGCCGCTGGGCAAGCAGATCGTGCCTAGCAACCGCCCGTTCGTCAGCACCTACCGCTAGCGCGCTGGCGCCGGGCACCGACACCCGGCGTCGGGCGCCATGGACTGTTCCGGAGTAGCGTAGACCGTGTCTGCACTGCCTCCCCTCGAAAGGAACAGTCCATGTCCGCCGCCCGGAACACCGTTGCCAAGAACATCGTCGCCACCCTCAAAGCCAACAACGTCCAGCGCGTCTACGGGATCCCCGGAGATTCGCTGAACGGATTCACGGACGCCCTGAGGGAGGAAGAGAGCATCCGCTGGGTCCATGTCCGGCACGAGGAAGCCGCGGCGTTGGCAGCCGCGGCCGAGGCGGGTCTCACAGATGAACTGGCGGTGTGCGCCGGATCCTGCGGCCCCGGCAACCTGCACCTGATCAACGGCCTCTACGATGCCAACAAGTCCAGGGTTCCCGTGTTGGCCATCGCCGCCCACATTCCCAGCGAAGAGATCGGCAGCCAGTACTTCCAGGAGACGCACCCCCAGGAGTTGTTCCGGGAATGCAGCGTTTACGTCGAGCACGTCGCCCATGCTTCCCAGATGCCCCGGGTCTTGGAGATCGCCATGCGGACGGCGGTCGAGAAGCGGGGTGTCGCCGTCGTCGTGATTCCCGGCGATGTCGCCCTCGCGGAGGCGCAGAGCGAGCGGACGGCGGTGATCCGGGCTGCCCGGCCGGAGATCCGGCCGAACCCCCAGGAGCTTGCCGAGGCAGCGGATATTCTCAACGCGGCCGGCAAAGTCACCATCCTGGCCGGTGCCGGCACCGCGGGTGCGCACGCCGAGGTCATGGCCCTGGCGGACGCGTTGGGGGCTCCGATCGTCCACGCAATGCGCGGCAAGGAACACATCGAATACGACAACCCGTTCGACGTCGGCATGACCGGCCTTTTGGGGTTCAGTTCCGGCTATCGCGCGATGGAGAGCTGCGAGGCCTTGATCATGCTGGGCACCGATTTTCCGTACCAGCAGTTCTACCCGGAGAAGGCCAAGATCATCCAGGTGGACATCAGGGGCGAGCAACTCGGCCGTAGGTCCCGGATCGATCTTGGCCTTGTGGGCACGGTCAAGGACACTGCGGCCTCGCTCCTCCCCCTGATCGAGCGCAAGGCCAAGCGAACACACCTCCAAGCCTCGCTCAAGCACTATGCCAAGTCGCGCTCCAAACTCGACGACCTGGCCTCTCCGGCCAAGGACGGGCAGCCCATCCATCCGCAGTTCGTGGGCAGGCTGGTGGATGAGTTGGCAGCCCCGGATGCTGTTTTCACGTGTGACGTCGGGTCCCCCACAGTGTGGGCCGCCCGCTACTTGACGATGAACGGACGACGCAGGCTTCTTGGCTCGTTCAACCACGGAACCATGGCCAACGCCCTGTCCCACGGCATTGGTGCGGCGGCGGCGTACCCCGGGCGCGAAGTGGTGGCCCTGGCCGGCGATGGCGGCCTGACCATGCTGCTCGGCGAGCTGATCACCTTGGTGCAGAACAAGCTCCCGGTCAAGGTGGTGGTCTTCAACAACTCTTCCCTGAACTTCGTGGAACTTGAGATGAAGGCCGCGGGATTCGTCAATTACGGCACGGAGCTCGAGAATCCGGACTTCGCCAAACTGGCAGAATCGCTCGGCATCCGGGGAATCCGCGTGGACAACTCCTCCGGCCTGAAGGCGGGACTGGCTGAAGCCTTCGCGCACGACGGTCCGGCCCTCATCGACGTCCGCACGGCCCGGCAGGAACTGTCCATTCCGCCGGCAATCAGCGCCGAACAGGTCAAGGGCTTCACGCTCTACGCGATCCGGACGGTCCTCTCGGGCCGCGGCGACCAGCTCATCGACCTCGCGAAGACCAACATCCGCCAGATCTTCTAGTCCGGACCGCTACCGGGCGGGGCCAGCCGTCACGGCTCCGGTTCGCAGATCGAAACTGAAGGTGCGCTCGACTACCCGGGCGCCGCAGTCGTACGCCACCGCAAAAGCCAGCTCGAGCGAGTCCCGCGCCAGATCCTCCTCGGTGACGGTGTACACCGGAGTGAAGTACAGCGCTTGCGCGCCCGGCGCCAGATCGGCGGGCGGGAAGTCCGCCGGATTGGCGTGCGGTCCCAGGAATACGACGCCGGTGGCCGGCTGGGTGCCCAGGTTGCGGGCTCGTCCAGTGAAGGCGAGGATGTCGCCGGCTTTGTAGCCCGGAATGACGGGTCCGTAGTTGTGGTCCTGGGTTTCGCGGGTTCCGAGGATTTGCGCCTGCTCCGCTGAGTAGCCTTGGCCGGTTTCTTTCCATGTCTGCACGTCCCAATCACGATCGTTGTCCGGGGAAATCACGTGGAATTCGCCAGCATTCTGCCACGCAGAGGGCCGGCAGGGAGTGATGTAGCGCAGTTCCATGTGGGCATACCCCACCTATGAGCTTCAACTGGTGGGCAAAAGCCCGCCGCGTCGTTCAGCGCGATGCAAGCACCCACACGCGGTCGCGCCCTGTCCTACGGGAGGGGGTGCCGCGAAGACTCGACCACGGACACGTGACGAGCCTTGGAGTTACCTGAGTTTCGTAGTGGACGTCGTCCGCCTTGTGTGGAAGATCGTTCGCGACTTGCTCATCAAACCCGAAAAGGGTGTCGGCGGTCGCGGGCTTCGGCCCGGGGCCGTCGTTCTCGTTGTAACAGACCCTCCCTGACAGGCTTTCTCTTCGAGGGCAGAAGTCCTGGTCTAGCGGTCTTCAGCGCTTACTTTGTGTGTTGGTGCAACCGGGTAGCTCTCTACTCGTGGGTCGTCGATGATCTCTTGGATGCAGGTGCCTGACCCGCCAACGTAGACGCTTCTGGCGTAGATGTCGTTGCCCATGCACCATGAGCCATCTTCGGGGACCCACCACAGTGGTGCACCGTTGAATCCGGCTGCCTCGGTTGAGCTAGCGTCTTCCAGGGAGCCCTGGAGGTAGTGCATTTTTCTTCCGTAGGAGGCGTCAACGGTCTCGGATGCGGAGTAAGAAGTTGTGATGCCTGCATACCCTTCCCAAACCAGATAGTAGACACGCTCTGTATTTCGAGTGTGCCTGCCCAGGATCGATATGAGGACATCGGCTACACCTCGGTCCAAGCTGCCCATGGCTGGGTCAAGGCGCGGAAAGCTCGTCTCCGCGAGCAAATCAGTCAGATCGTTCCACTGGGTTCGACCTGACAAGGTCGCAGCACCGCTGACGGCTTCCGACCATGTCTTTCTCATGCCGGCGCCGGAAACCGCAGGGTTGAATACCCTGCAGTAGGAATCGAATTTTCGCGGCAAAAAGTCTGCAACTGTGAGTTCGGGCGGGGCTTCGTGTCCCGGCATGGCGCTTAGCCAAAAAGGAAGTGTTGAACGTAGCGGGCTATCCATCTGACCATGATATCCGCGAGAAGCGTCCGTGGTTGGCAATTTCCGCCTTCTGAGCGATAGCGACCTATCCATTACAATTCCACATAGTCCATGCAAGACTGCCCTTCCATCATTGGCTAGAACAATCCTTGGGCGATAAGTTGAAACTACGAAAAGCCTTTGGAATTTTGGGTGCAACTGCGGTTCTCGTTACTAGTTTTGCCGCGACAGCATCAGCCGCACCGGCTACTGATAACCCCGAGAAATCTGGCATCGTCAAGCAGGGCGGCAGTTCAAAGAAGGACCCCAGATCGGGCGACTGGCACTATGACCCTTCAGTCCCCGCGCCGCCGGCGCAGACCAATCTGGGTAAAGCACCGACCACCACAGGGGGCATCGCACCGTTGCTCCAAACGTTCAGTCCGGCTGGCTGTTACGGGCAAACCGACTGGGCACACAACACGGGCGTCGGGTGGGCAGAAGCATCAGTTCACGGCCGCACCAACTGCGCTGCTGGGGTCAACCAAGTGGGAGTCACCACTTCATTACAAAAGCAGGGATGGCTCTGGTGGGAAACGATGCTTTCCGGATCTTCGTCCAGGGTTAACAGCAGCACCTCGTACGATGCCACCCCGCACTGGAACTGCGTCGGGTGGGGTTCCCAGAACTACCGAGGCATTTCGTATCACTGGTCCCAGGAACCCAGCGGATCATATGGCGGGGAAACGACAGGAATGGAAAACCGGTTCGGCTGCTGAAGCCCTTCAATGCTTCGTCTCAGTCGGCCGTCGTCGCGATTCCAACGGCACCCATTGGCACCCCTGATGGCCGGTCTCATCTTGACCGGCCTGACGGCGTGTTCGCCGCCTGACACCTCGAAAGGTCTACCCTCCGATAGGGCGGAGAGCTCAGCCGTCCCCATGAGGAGACTGGACTTGCCGCCTTCGTCACCGCCCGTCATCACCATCGACGGAAAGACCATTCCTCCGGCCAGTTTTGACTGGTGGAGCGATGGCAAACCAATGACCTTCCGCGCAGCCAGCAATCAGGATGATGTCGTGCTGGTAACCGCCAACATCGACGACGCGGTTTCCATCAAGACGAGCACCAGCGTCAGACCATCCCAGGCAGTCGTCTCCGTCTTTACCAGCGACATGCTCGATGGAAATGGAATCCCGCTAGGGGCCATATCCCATGAAGCGAACTGCCTGGATCCAAATAATGAATCCTGTGTGATTCGGTCGGACGAGGGTTCTATTGCGTTTATTGTCAGGCCAAACAAGGATGCAAAAATACTAGTGCTTCATCTCAACTATTTCTTGCTCGAAAACGGCAAAGATTCAACCGAGGGACACATCCTAACCGGCTCGTGGGGCGTTCGAGCAAATAAATAGATTGCGGTTGTTATGGCCACTTGATTTCTGATGCCGACGGTTGGTAATCGACACTGCGGTAGGCGGCTTTGGCTACGGGTAGCCATCCCAGTGTGTGGTGTACCTGGGGGGAGACACGTTCGCGTTTCGTCGTCCAGTCGGGCCCGTCCTTGATGCCGGCGTAGCCAAGCCCGATTGTTCCGCGCCCGTACTCCATGACATGAGCTGTCTTGTTGATGGAGAGCTGCGACCTTAGCTGATCCTGCGCCGGTAGGCCGCCGTGGCGAAGAAGTACGCGAGAACGAGGATGCCCAGGCACCATGCGAGTGCGACCCATATGTCGCTGCCGATCGGCCGTTGTTCAAACAGATCCTGGATCGTGTTGACGATCGAAGTGACCGGCTGGTTCTCTGCGAAAGCGCGCACGGGACCCGGCATGGTGGCCGTGGGGACGAAAGCCGAGCTGATGAACGGCAGGAAGATCAGCGGGTAGGAGAACCCGCCGGCACCGTCCACGGACTTCGCTGTCAGGCCCGCGATGATGGCGAGCCAGGTGAGTGCCAGGGTGAACAGCGCCAGGATCCCGATGACGGCAAGCCATGACAGCAGGCTTGCCGATGTGCGGAATCCCATGAGGAGGGCCACCGCCACGATGATCACGAGCGAGAGCCCGTTGGCGACGAGGGAAGTCAGCACATGCGCCCACAGCACGGACGATCGTGCGATCGGCATGGAGTGGAACCGCTCGAAGATCCCGCTCTTCATGTCGGTGAACAAGCGAACGGCTGTGTACGCGATGCCCGATGCGATCGCGATCAGCATGATTCCAGGCAGCAGGTAATTGACGTAATTCTCCGTGCCTGTCTTGATGGCGCCGCCGAACACGTAGACGAACAGCAGCATGAGGGCGATCGGCGTGATTGCGGTGGTGATGATGGTGTCCGCGCTGCGGAAGATGTGACGCATGGAGCGGCCCAGCAAGACGGCCGTGTCTCCGAAGAAATGTGTGCTCATGACTGGTCCTTACTTGACGCGACCTTGCCCTCGTTCCCCACAAGTGCGAGGAAGATATCCTCCAGGGTGGGCTGCTTTTCGACGTATTCGACCTTCGCTGGCGGGAGGAGTTGCTTGAGCTCGGCGAGAGTGCCGTTCGCGATGATGCGCCCCTGATGAAGGATGGCGATCCGGTCCGCGAGTTGTTCGGCCTCGTCGAGATACTGCGTGGTGAGCAGAACGGTAGTGCCCTGATTGGCGAGCTCCTGGACTACCTGCCACACCTCGATGCGTGCTTCGGGGTCGAGCCCGGTGGTCGGCTCATCGAGGAATATCACCTCGGGCTGCCCTATCAGGCTCATGGCGATGTCAAGGCGACGGCGCATGCCTCCTGAATACGCGGACACTTTTCGGGATGCCGCCTCGGTGAGGTTGAAACGCGCCAGAAGATCATCCGCCGCTTGGCCGGGGTCCTTCAGGTGCCGCAACTTGGCAACCAGCACCAGGTTTTCCCTGCCGGACAGGATTTCATCGACTGCTGCGAATTGTCCGGTGAGGCTGATGGATTCCCGAACCCGCAGCGGTTGAGTCACGACGTCGAATCCATTGACGGTGGCCGTGCCGGCGTCCGGACGCAGCAACGTGGACAGGATTTTCACCATCGTGGTCTTTCCTGCTCCGTTGGAGCCGAGAAGGGCGAAAATGGTGCCCGGTGCCACGTCGAAGTCCACGCCGCGCAGCACGTGCAACTCCTTGTAGGACTTTTCCATGCCCTGCACCCGGATCGCGGGTTCGCGGGTGGTGGATGCATTGGTCATGATTCCCTCTCCTTCCCATCGTCTCCGGCAGCGGCGTCGATCGCCTTGACCAGGCGTTCACGCTCCTTGTTGATCCACTGACCGCCCGTGTAGTTGCGCATGAATGTTTCGGCGAATTCCACCGGGTCGTCACCGACGATCGACCGGATCGGCGTTTCGTCCGCAGCGCTCTCTTCGAAGAGATCGGTAAGATCGCCGAGCATCCGCAGCAGCACGTCGCCCTTGGTGATGGCCCCGAAGTACATCAGGTACCGTTCCAGCGCGGTCGCCGCCGCGCGATAGTCCGCGGGAAGCTGCTCCACGCGTGCCTTGTTTTGCCGGTATTGCTTCTTCTGTTCGAGCGATCCCGTGAGCTGCTCGATCCACCCTGCGGCCATGTTCACTTTCCTCCCTTTCGGAGCTGTTCCAGTCGCTCGGACAGGAAACTCCACGTATTCCAGAATTCGTCCAGTTCCTTCTCGCCCTGCTTGTTGAGCGAATAGACCTTGCGCGGCGGGCCCTTCTCGGACGGCCGCTTCTCGACATCGACAAGGCCTTTTTGCTCGATCCTGACGAGCAGCGCATACACGGTGCCCTCGGCGATCTCGGTGAAGCCCCGTCCCCGGAGCAGCGTCGTGATTTCGTATCCGTACGCGGGATTCCCGGTCAGGAGAGCGAGAACGATGCCCTCCAGTGTCCCTTTGAGCATCTCCGTCATCTGCCTGCCCATCGGACACCTCCTTTCACTACTCAGTGTTACTAGCTACTAGTACATAGTATCGCTAAGTAGTGGAAGCGCAAGCCCTTATGGCAACTGCACCGAAGCGCACTCAGGGCCGCTGGAACGCGCCGTCCCTCAAGAGGGCCGCAGCTGTCCCGGCGTCAAGTTCGGCGGCGATCTCGACGTCGTCGGCGTACCCTGCGCCGATCAACTCCCGGCCGCTGGAGCAGCCTCGAAGGGCGTCATGGAGCCGGGGTTCGGCTGCGTTGAACACGGCCATCGCGGCATCAGCCTCCGGCGCGAAACCTTCCCTGCCGTCTTCCGGAGTGAAGCCGCCCCGCCCTGCGGCGGCGAGCCCGGCAATGAAGGCGCCGGCCCCGATCTGATCCTCCACAGCGGGCCGGAGCGAACCTCCGGACCATAGCTCGCCGGCCGCGATCACAGCCACCACCGCATCCGCGGGGAGTTCGGCCGCCACCCAATCCGCGGTGGCGGCTGCATTACGCAGTGACACGGCCGCGATAAGCGGGACTTCCCGGGCGAGTTTGTGAGCGATGGAAGAACCGTTGGGCGAAGGCAGCACCACGCGGTTCAGCGTCCGCGCGTCCCGCAAGCTCGACGGCGAAAGGCTCAGTCCGCCTCCACCCCGCGGACCAGCCACTTGCGCATCATGGTGGGCGGCGAAATCCTCGGCCCCGGCGTCCTTCCACGGGTAGGGGAACACGATGGCACCCCGGTCAACGGCGACACTGACGCAGGTGGTGAAAGAGAGGACGTCAACCACGACGGCGAGGTCCGCTCCGGACGCAACCGCACGGGCGCCGTCGAGCCCCCATTCAAATCTCACCGTGAACGGAAGCTGCCGGCGCACCGTCCCCGCCGTGGTCATGACAGTTCGGCCCCCAGGTTGCGGCGGGCGGCATCGAGCCACAGGCCCTTTGCGCGTTCGCTGTGGAAGAGCGGATCCAAGGCGAGTAGTTGACGGACGACGGCGGCCCGGCCCGCGGCGAAGTCTGCATCGCTGACGTGGGCGTAGTCCTCGCGCACAGCAGCCAGGTAGCGGGCGTAAGCCGCGGGTTCCGCGCCGAGGATGGACAGATCGGCGTCGCACAAGAGGGCGCCCGTGTGGTCTTCCGGTTCGGGGCTGTGGGTGGAGGTCAGCCGGACCAGCCGGGCGACTTCGTCGATCACGGGCCCGGGAAGTCCCGCAGTGGCAAGTCGGTCCTCGGCCAGCCTGGCCGACTGCTCCTCGTCCTGCCCGGCGATTCCCTCGTAGACGGCGTCGTGGAACCACGCGGCCAACGTTACTGAGCGCACGGGCGGCCCGGGTTCGGTGAGGAGATCCAGGGCTTCCAGGACCGCCAGCAAATGCGTGCGGCTGTGGTACTTCCGATGGTCCTCGCCCCAGCGTTCGAGAAGCTCGAAACCCAGCTCCTCATGTCCCGGAAGTGTCGAATTCCAGCGCTCCAGCAAGGGCACGGTGAGGGCCTTGCTCCGTTGGCGCGCGGGGATCCGCAAGCCGCTCGCGATCAGTTTCCGCACCAAGATCCGGGCCTCCACGGGGATGGCGCCTGCGGACAGGAGATCCTGGTATCGGCGTTCCGGGACGTCGTAGTGGTCGCCGTCGAAGGCGCGCTCGGGGATCCCCGCGGCCTCGGCGAACGCATGCAGCTCCTGGAGCGAGGTGTCCGAGACGAGGTGGGAAAACACGGTCCCGTGCGCGGGCCACAGCGGCGGATCGACGTAGACGGCCATGGCCTGCGCCCGGGAAACTAGGAGTTTTTCCGGGTGGCTACGGCTGAGAGTGCGGTCAGGCCCTTTTCGAAGTCGCCGCCCACCATCTTCTCCATGTTCATGAACAAGGCGAAGATCTTGCCGAGGCCCTTGTTCTCACCGGACATCGTCCAGGTGACGCGGGTGCCGTCCCCCTCGGGTACGAACGTGAACCCCGTGGGGTTGACGGCCTTCATCGGCTTGGTGAATTCGAGGCGGATGTCGATCTTGCCGGGCTCATCCGAGCCGACGATTTCCATGGTTCCGGTGCCAGCCTTGTTGTTGCCACTCCAGGCATACTTAGCTCCGACGCCGGATTCGTTGCCCGAGTAGCTCCGGCTCAGCTTGGGGTCGACGGCTTCCCATGGAGACCATTTGGTCCACTCGTGGAAGTTGTTGACGAAGGGGAAGATGTCGGAGGGCGCGGCGGGGATCAACGCATTGCGAGTGACTGTGAAGGGTGCCATGTGCATATCGTACGACGGCGGGTGGAACGGCGGGTGCCGCGTTAAGCGGGCAGGGCTATAGACAGCAGTTTCGCCGTCGGCAAACATGGAGCAGAGGGATAATTGGTCAAAGTTGAGCATAGTAGACTCAACTTTGAAAACAGTCTACTCCCGAAAGGAGCTCTTCCATGGACGTCAAATTCACCACCAAGAGCCAGGAGGCTCTTTCCGCGGCGGCCATGAACGCCTCCACCGCCGGAAATCCGCAGCTGGAGCCGGCCCACCTGCTCAAGGCGCTCATGGACCAGCGCGAAGGCGTCGCCGTGGCGCTTTTGCGCGCCACTGGAGCGGACCCGGATGCCGTGAGCGTGCAGGCGAGTTCGGCCATCAAGGCCCTGCCGTCGTCGTCGGGCAGCTCCGTGCAACAAGCGCAGCTTTCCCGTCCTTCCATGCAGGCCATCCAGGCCGCCCAGAACGAGGCCGAGAAACTCGGCGACTCCTTCGTCTCCACTGAGCACCTTCTTTTGGGGCTCTCCGCCGGTAGCGACGCCGTAGGGAAGCTACTGCGCGACGCCGGCGCCTCCCACGAAGCGCTCCTCGCCGCCCTGCCGGGTGTCCGTGGCGACCGGAAAGTCACCTCGCAAGACCCGGAAAACACCTTCCAGGCGCTCGAGAAATACGGTACGGACCTCACAGCCGTCGCGCGCTCCGGCAAGCTGGATCCCGTGATCGGGCGGGACAGCGAAATCCGGCGGGTCGTCCAGGTCCTGAGCCGCCGCACCAAGAACAACCCCGTGCTGATCGGGGAACCCGGGGTCGGCAAGACCGCCGTCGTTGAAGGTCTTGCCCAGCGCATGGTGGCCGGCGACGTCCCGGAGAGCCTGCGGGGCAAGACCCTGATCGCGCTGGACCTCGCCTCCATGGTGGCCGGTGCGAAGTACCGCGGCGAATTCGAGGAACGGCTCAAGGCCGTTCTGGAGGAGATCAAGAACTCCAACGGGCAGATCGTCACATTCATCGACGAAATCCACACGGTGGTGGGCGCCGGTGCCACCGGCGAAAGCGCCATGGACGCGGGCAACATGCTCAAGCCGATGCTGGCCCGCGGCGAGCTGCGGCTCATCGGCGCCACCACCCTGGACGAGTACCGCGAGAATGTCGAGAAGGATCCTGCCCTGGAACGCCGCTTCCAGCAGGTCTACGTGGGCGAGCCGAGCGTGGAGGACACCATCGGTATCCTCCGCGGCCTCAAGGAGCGCTACGAGGCCCACCACAAGGTAGCGATAGCAGACTCCGCCCTCGTGGCTGCCGCTACACTCTCCAACCGCTACATCTCGGGCCGCCAGTTGCCGGACAAGGCGATCGACCTCGTGGACGAGTCCGCGTCCCGCCTGCGCATGGAAATCGACTCGGCTCCAGAGGAAATCGACCAGCTTCGCCGTGCCGTGGACCGTCTCACCATGGAGGAACTGGCCCTCGCCCGTGAGACCGATGCGGCGTCCATTGAACGTCTCGCTGCGCTCCGTGCGGACAAGGCGGACAAGAAGGAAGCCCTGGCGGCGCTGAACGCGCGCTGGGAGGCCGAAAAGGCCGGTCTCAACCGTGTCGGCGACCTCAAGGCGAAAATCGACGAATTGCGTTCCGCCGCCGAAAAGTACCAGCGCGAGGGCGACCTTGAAGCTGCCTCGCGCATTCTCTATGGCGAACTTCCTGCCTTGGAGCGCGAGCTCAGCGCGGCAGCCGAGGAAGAGGCCGCCCGGGAAGCCCGGGGTGAGGCGAAGCCCGCCCTCATGGTCGCGGAGGAAGTCACGGCGGACGATATCGCCGAGGTCATTTCGGCCTGGACCGGAATCCCCGCCGGCCGCATGCTGCAGGGAGAATCCCAGAAGCTGCTGCACATGGAAGAGGAGATCGGCAAGCGGCTGATCGGCCAGTCCAAGGCCGTGGCCGCCGTTTCCGACGCCGTCCGCCGCGCCCGTGCGGGCATCAGCGACCCCAACCGCCCCACGGGTTCATTCCTGTTCCTCGGTCCCACCGGCGTCGGTAAAACCGAGCTCGCCAAGGCACTCGCTGACTTCCTCTTCGACGACGAACGTGCCATGGTGCGGATCGACATGTCCGAATACGGGGAGAAGCACTCCGTGGCCCGGCTGGTCGGCGCCCCTCCCGGATACGTGGGCTACGAGGAGGGCGGCCAGCTCACCGAAGCGGTCCGCCGTCGCCCGTACTCCGTGATCCTGCTCGACGAGGTGGAGAAGGCCCACCCGGAGGTGTTTGACATCCTCCTGCAAGTACTCGACGACGGTCGCCTCACCGACGGGCAGGGCCGCACCGTGGACTTCCGGAACACCATCCTGGTGCTGACCTCCAACTCGGGCAGCCAGTTCCTGGTGGATCCAACCCTGGACGCGACGGCAAAACGAAATGCGGTCATGGCCGTGGTCAACGCCTCCTTCAAGCCCGAGTTCCTCAACCGGCTCGATGAGATTGTGCTGTTCGATCCGCTCAGCGTGGACGAACTCGCCAGGATCGTCGAGCTGCACGTGGCCGAGCTGACCAAGCGGCTGCACGACCGCCGGCTCACCCTTGAGGTCAGTGACGGCGCCCGGGCCTGGCTCGCGATGTCCGGTTACGATCCCGCCTACGGCGCCCGTCCATTGCGACGGCTGGTTCAACGCGAGATCGGCGACCGCTTGGCGAAGGAGATTCTCGCAGGACAGATCGCGGACGGCGACACGGTACTGGTGGATACCGCGGCCGACGTCGACGAACTCACTATCGAGGGGCTGGAAGCTTTGACGGGTCCCGACGGCGGAGCTCCGGCGGGTAGCGGTCTGACGGTGAGGCGGAAGGACTGACTGAAGCCGGCTGGGTGGACCCTGCCGCGGGACTGCGGCCGGCTGAACTACTTTTGCAGCACGGATTCCTTGAGCGTGTTTCCCGAGTTCACCACGATGAAGCAGTCCACGCGGCGGTCGCCGTTGTCCCAGCTGGTGGCGCTCGGGTACACGTTCTGCTGCAGGAGTGCGTACTTCGTGGAGGCCTCGTTGAGCGCCAGATCACGGCAGATTTCGCGGCCTTTGTCACGCAAGGCAGTGGCGCCGGGGAAGGTGTCGTTAGCCTGGTACCGGAAGATGGAGCCCAGCTGGGCCGAGTGGTCGGTGGTGCAGTCCACCACCTTGGACTTGGTGGCGTTGGAATCGAAATCCGCGAAGCAATCGCCCAGCTGGTAGTCCCTTGCCTCGACATCCGCCGGGAGCGGGCCGCGGCTGGTGGACGTGGCCGGCGCGGGGGTGGGCGCGGCCACGGGATGCTTGGCCAAGGCTCCAACGAGGACCCAGATCACTACCCCGATGAGGATCAATACAGCCAGCACAATGCCGCCAATGATGAGCCGATACCGCGTTATGGCGTCCAGGGCAGTCCGCAGGGGGGAACCAGGGTCTACCGGCGACTCGTTCTCGCCTGTACCGTTGTTGCCCGGGATCGTGTTGTCCTGGCCCATGTCTGAGTTTGCTGCCTTTCATGCGTGCGGCCCGATATTAGGGCGACTCTACCCAAGTTTTTCATGCCAATGAATGGAGATACTGCCAGGTGGAACTGTGACGCCGCTTTCGCGAAGGTCGTGGCACGCAGTTGCTCCAGAAAGCATGTAATCTAGACATACGACAAATTGACCAAACATTCCGGGGCCTCACCGATCGCCAAGGTGACCACCTCCGGTCCAAGTACAAAAGGGGGTCACGCCATGGGGCGCGGCCGTCAAAAGGCAAAAGCTACCAAGCAGGCTCGGGACATCAAGTACTACTCCCCGAACACTGACTATTCGGCCCTTCAGCGGGAGCTGACTGGGCCATCAAGTCGTGCGACGAGCCGATTCGCGGACGATCCGCCGGAGCCGGACTACTCGGCTTACGAGGACAAGTACGCACAGGACTTGGAAGACGATGACGACGAGGTAGACACCCGCCGTATCGGATAGCTGTAGCAACAATCAGGTGCCTTTCGGCATCGAGTTGCGTACCGCCGTCGTAGACGAAGTCATGTGGCATCCCCAGATGCCTCCCGAAACACAGGGCCCGTAGGGCGCGCCATGATCGGCGTGCGCTACGGGCCTTTTTCGTCCCTCTTACGATCGACTGCTCCATAACAGTCGTCTTGAGGCTGGCGGATTCATATGAGTTCCGGTCAGTCCTTCTCGTGGCACAGATCCAGCAAGGGGATCAGTGTTTCGAGGTCGTTGGCGCGGGCTGCAGCCAGGATCTTCCGGTGAGCGTCTGCCACGCGCTCAAGCTTGGCGTCGTCCAAGGGATACGAACGGCTGATGAGCCGTTGAACAGGGTTGTCCCAGACGGATTCGAGCGTTTTCAGCAGGAATCCGTTGGGTGCCGGCGCCGCCAAGCCCAAATGGAACGCCCGCGTGGCGGTAAAGAGTTCCTCCGGGTCCGCGCTTGCCGCACCTTCGGCGATGAGCAGCTCGAGCCGGGCAAGCTGAAGGTTGGTGTACTTGGCCCCGCACTGCCTGATAGCCATGATCTCAAGGGCCTTGCGTACCTCATAGACTTCCTCGACAGCTGAGCGGGTCAGCGTCGTCGCAAAATACCCGGAGCCCGGGACCAAAGTGGCGAGTCCTTCGTGCACCAGGCGGTTCAGTGCGTCGCGGACCGGTGTCCGGGAGACGCCGTATTCTTCGGCCAACTGTTCCTGGACCAGGGGAGCGCCAGGTTCGACCACTCCGTTGACGATCTCATTGCTGATCCTGTCGTAGACGTGCTCGCTCAGCGGCCTCATCCCTTTGGCAGCTTGCGTGGCCATTCGCCTCATCCCTCTTTCGGTATCAAAACTCGCTCAATCCTACGTGCTTTACATCACAGGATTCACTGTATACAGTGAATCCAATTCTACCAACACTTTTGAAAGTTGCCCTATGAGCCTGCACATTCCACGCGTACACGGCATCGATTTCGCTGCCGTCGGCAAGCAGTTGGGTTACCTGGAGATCGAACACTCGGACAACGAGAATGACGCCGCTGTCATCCCCTCGCCGATCGCGGTCCTGAGCGGTGGGGACGGCCCCACGGTCCTCCTGACCGCCGGCACGCACGGTGACGAATACGAAGGCCAGATTCTGCTCCAGGAGCTCATCCGCACATTGAACCCGGATGAGGTGACCGGGAGGTTGATCATCCTCCCTGCCCTCAACATCGCTGCTGTCCGCGAGGGAAGACGCGTTTCCAGCGTGGACCGGGTCAATCTGAACCGGGCCCTCCCGGGCCGCGCCGACGGCGGGCCGGCCCTGCAGATCGCCTCGATTGTGGCCGGAGAACTCATCCCCATGTCTGACTTCGTCATGGACATCCACTCCGGGGGAATCGCCTCGGAGTATGTTCCATCCGCGTTCGTCTACCAAGGACCGACGCCGGAACTATGGGCCGAGAAGGCGGCGGCCGTGGCCGCGTTCAACGCCCCGTATTCCGTCGTGGTGAAGCCCATGCTGAAGTCGGGCTCCATCAGCGGCGCTGCCGATCGGGCGGGCGTACCGATGATCTCGACCGAACTTGGTGGCAGGGGAACCGTATCGCTGCCGATCCTCAACAGGGCCAGGGCCGGACTTCGTTCGCTGCTTGGCCACTGGGGCGTGCTCAAGGACGCCGCTGCCAGCGGCGAGGCGGCCTCCGCCGGCGGGGCGCGTGACGCCGGGCCGGCCGCCGGAGCCCCGATCCAGTGGATCGAACTCACTGCCCAGTCCCCGGTCCATTCCACGATGGCAGGCATCCTTGAGCCGGTCGTGGAACTTGGCCAGAAGGTCGCGGCCGGAGACCTCGTGGCCCGGGTTCACTCAGTGGAAGAGCTCGACCGTCCTCCAAAAGACTTTTTTGCACCTATTGACGGGGTGGTCGCAATCGTCCGGCATCCCGCCCTCGTCAATGTCGGCACCACCGTGGTCAACATCGCCGTTGACCACGGAACAAGCTATGAGAAAGGCAATCATGAACCGTCCTAGGTACATCTCCACAGGCGCCCTGCTGCTGGCAGCCGCCGTCGGGCTTAGTGGCTGCACCACTGCTTCACTCGACGCCGGCAAGGAAGCCGCGGCCAGTTCCATTCCCGGCAACGACGCCGCGATTCCGACGGCACCCTTCAACCAGTCCGCCGCGAATCTCTTGCCCCCGGACGTTAAGGCCAAAGGGACGCTGGTGGTTGGAACCGACCCCACCTTCGCGCCTTATGAGTTTTACGCCGCTGACAGCAAGACGGTTGTCGGTTGGGACGCAGACTTTGCTAAAGCCGTCGGCGAGACGCTGGGGCTCGAAGTTAAGATGGTACCTGCGACCTTCGACACCATCCTGCCGGGCGTGAGCTCGAACAAGTACGACGTCGGCATCTCGGGTTTCAACGTCACGGCGGAGCGCAAGATGAATGCCGATTTCGCCTCCTACCAAAGCAGCGGCTCAGGCCTTGCCGTCAAGGCGGGCAACCCCAGGAAATTGTCCCTCAACGCGATGACGCTGTGCGGCACAAAGGTGGGTGGCGAGAAGGGAACCACGCAGGGCATCGAGACCCTTCCGGCGTTTTCGAAGCAGTGCGTCGACGCTGGCAAGGCGCCGATCGACATTCAGCTGTTTCCCTCACAGAACGAAGCCAACCTGGCACTCATTTCCGGCCGAGTGGACAGCGTCCTCTCAGGTCTTGTCGGGATGGGCTACGCAAGCAAGCTTTCAGGGGGCGCTTTCGAGCTCGCCAGCAACCAGGACTTCGAACCGACGCCAGTAGGTATCGCCATGCCCAAGGGTTCGGCACTGACCAAGTCGATCGTCGCAGCGGTCAGGGCGCTGGTCGCGGGCGACACGTACAAGGCGATCAACGCGAAGTACGGAATCCCGGACTCGGTGACCATCAGCGCCGATGCTGTGGACGCGAGTGGTGCCAAATGAGCGGCGTGATCACCGTCCCTGAGATTGGAACAACGGACCGCGGACAGTTCACTGTGGTCTCAGCCAGGCACCCCTGGCGGTGGGTGGCTGGTACTGCGGTGGCCGCCGTCGTGATCTTGCTGCTTGTTTCCGCGGTGAGCAATCCCCGTTTCGGCTGGGACAAGGTGGCCCTGTATTTCCGCGACGTCGCCATCGTCAACGGGATCGGCATCACCCTGTTCCTGACGGTTGTTTGCATGGCTCTCGGGGTGGGGCTCGGCGTGGTGCTTGCGGTCATGCAGCTTTCGGCAAACCCAGTCGTCAAGGCCTCGGCAAGCGCCTACGTGACGATCTTCCGTGGCACGCCGGTCCTGGTCCAACTGTTGTTCTGGTTCAACTTGTCGGCGCTGTATCCCGAGATCACTTTCGGTATCCCGGGGGTCAGCTTGGACGCCAACCAGATCATCACGCCCCTTGCCGCGGCGATCCTTGGCCTGGGGCTTAACGAGGCCGCGTACATGTCGGAGATAGTCAGGGCAGGCATCCAGTCCATCGATCAAGGCCAAGGCGAAGCTGCGGGTGCCCTCGGCATGTCCCGTATCCAGGCCCTCACCAGGGTGATCCTGCCGCAGGCCATGCGCGTCATCATTCCACCCACGGGCAACGAGTTCATCGGCATGCTCAAGATGACGTCGCTGGTCAGCGTCCTGGCTGTCCCCGAGCTCCTGTACTCCGCCCAGATCATCTACTCGAAGAACCTGCAGGTTGTCCCTCTGCTCTTGGTGGCCAGCATCTGGTACATCATCGTCACCACGGTGTTCACGGTAGGTCAGGGTTACCTGGAACGGCACTTCGCGCGGGGAACCTCCCGTTCCGTCCCGCCGACCGCTGCCGAGCGGTTGCGGAAATTCTTCAGGGTTCACTCTGTGCAGGGCTCAGGAAAACAAAGCTCAGGAAAGGGCGGGCAGTCATGACCATCGAAATGACGGAAAGCCGGACCGCGCCGGAGGCGCTTCCGCTGGTACGCGCGGAAGGCGTGCGCAAGAGTTTCGGCGACAACGAGGTCCTCAAAGGCATTGACCTCCGCGTCCGAAGCGGTGAAGTGGTCTGCTTGATCGGGGCCTCCGGCTCGGGGAAAAGCACCTTCTTGCGGTGCGTGAATCACTTGGAGAAGATCGACGGCGGTCTGCTGTGGGTTGGGGACAGGGCCGTGGGCTACCGGATCAAGGGGGATAAGCTCCACGAACAGTCCCACAACGAAATCTGCGCCGACCGCACCGATATCGGGATGGTCTTCCAGCACTTCAACCTCTTCCCGCACATGACCGTGCTGGAGAACCTGATGGAAGCCCCGCTCAGGGTGCTCAAACAGCGCAAGGTGGATGTCCGCCGTCGGGCATTGGATTTGCTGGAGAAGGTGGGCCTCTCGGAGAAGGCGGATGCTTATCCGCGGCACCTCTCGGGCGGACAGCAGCAGCGGGTGGCGATCGCCCGGGCGTTGTGCATGCAGCCGAAGCTGATGCTGTTTGACGAGCCGACGTCGGCGCTCGATCCGGAGCTCGTGGGCGAGGTCCTCAGGGTGATGAAGGACCTGGCCCGGACGGGAATGACCATGATTGTTGTGACACACGAAATCGGCTTCGCCCGCGACGTGGCGGATCGCGTGGTGTTCATGCACGGCGGCCGGATCATTGAGGAAGGTGCCGCCGGAGAGGTCATTGGCAACCCGCAGCATGAGCGGACCAAGGCGTTTTTGTCGGCAGTTCTGTAGCGCCACTCTTTCTGGATCGATTGCTCCGTAACTGTCGCATTCAGCGCTCTAAACGACGCTCATGGAGCAATCGATGAGGGAAGGGTCCACCCGCGCTGGCTGTTGTCAGGGTCGGACCCCCGTACTACGTTGAACGTGGTATCCGCTGGCGTAAGCGGGCTACTCAACGAAGGGATAGCAATGCCGCAGGTTGATAGCTACAAACAGGGAACTCCGTGTTGGGTGGACCTGTCGTCGTCGGACATTGAGGCTTCCAAGGCCTTCTATGGCGATCTGTTCGGCTGGGAATTGGACGCAATGGATGCCGGCAACGGCGGCACTTACTACATGGCCAAGCTGCAGGACCGCTATGTAGCGGGCATGATGCAGCAGATGCCGGACATGGCTGCGGCCGGGGCACCGTCCTTCTGGGCCAACTACCTCGCCGTCGATTCGGTCGATGAGGCCGCTGAGCGCGCGGCGGCGGCCGGCGGCAACATCCTCTTCCCGCCGGACAGCGTCCCCAACGGGAGCGGACGGATGTTCTTCGCCGCCGATCCGACGGGTGCGCAGATTGGTTTTTGGGAGGCCGGAAACCACCACGGCGCCGGCTTGGTCAATGAACCGGGCACGGTGGTCTGGAGCGAGTTGCAGACAAGCGACGTCCCGAAGGCCGTGGCCTTCTACGAATCAGTGACGGGATGCTCCAGTGAGACGGCCGCGGCCGGCGACCTGCAGGAATACACCCAGTTCGTGGTGGACGGGACGTCCGTGGCCGGCGCCATGAAGCAGCCCGTGGAGGGTATGCCGCCGTTCTGGATGACCTACTTCAATGTCGCCGACGTCAATGAATCCGTGGCGAAGGCCCTGGAACTCGGGGCCCAGGTCTTCGCGCCGGCCTTCGATGTCCCCGGCGTCGGCCGCATGGCAGTCCTCGGCGACCCCGCCGGAGCAGCCTTCAGCGTGATGGCCGGCGAAAGCTCTTAAGCAAATCGAGTGCCCACCCAACTGCCGGATCGGCAATTGGGCGGGCACTCGTTTGCGTTAAGAACCCTTAGGCGTAGGCGTTCACGAGGCGCACGGCGCCGCCGTCGACGCCCTTGGCACCCTGGACGTAGTCCGGGCCGCTCTTGATGATCGAGTCGGAGTCCGCAGCCACGGTACCCATGACCCACGACGGGAGGCCGCGTTCGTTGAGGCGGGCCACTGCGGCGTCGGCGATTTCGGGCGACACGATGGCCACCATGCCGACGCCGAGGTTGAGCGTGCGCTCAAGGTCGGCCAGCGGCACATTCCCGAGCTCGGAAACAAGCTTGAAGATCGCCGGCAGTTCCCACGTGGCGCGGTCAACCGTGGCCACGAGGCCCTGCGGCAGGACGCGGGCCAGGTTGGCTGCGAGGCCGCCGCCGGTGACGTGGCTGAAGCCGTGCACGGCGCCGGGCGCGGCACCCAGGCCGCTGACCGGGAAGGCGCGGGCGAGGTCCAGGCAGTCGGCGGCGTAGACGCGGGTGGGCTCCAGCAGTTCTTCGCCGAGGGTGCGGCCGAGTTCGGAGACCTGGCGGTCCAGGGCCCAGCCTGCGTGGTTGATCACGCGGCGAACCAGGGAGTACCCGTTGGAGTGCAGGCCCGAGGAGGCCATACCGATCACGACGTCGCCGGCGCGGACGCGGTCCGGGCCAAGCAGGGCGTCGGCTTCGACAACACCGGTAGCTGCACCGGCGACGTCGTACTCGTGCTCACCCAGCAGGCCCGGGTGCTCAGCGGTTTCGCCACCCACCAGGGCGGTGCCCGCCACGGAGCAAGCGGCCGCGATGCCGCGGACGATGTCCGCGATGCGCTCGGGCACAACCTTGCCGCACGCGATGTAGTCGGTCATGAAGAGCGGCTCCGCGCCGACCACCACGATGTCGTCCACCACCATGCCGACGAGGTCGAAGCCGATGGTGTCGTGGATGTCCATGGCCTGGGCGATGGCCACCTTGGTGCCGACGCCATCCGTGGAGGTGGCCAGCAGCGGCCTCTTGTACGTGAGCAGCTTGGAGACATCGTACAGGCCGGCGAAACCGCCGACGCCGCCGAGGACCGAGCTGTTGTGGGTCGCCTTGACGGCGTCCTTCATGAGTTCGACGGCGCGGTCGCCCGCTTCGACGTCGACGCCGGCGGACGCGTAGGTGATGCCGGTTGAGTTCTCAGCGGCGGAGGATGCGGAGGTCATACAGACTCTTTCTTATCGGCGTCGGTCAGCAGGTTCTCAAACTCGGCGTCGGGTCCGGGATCGCAGCCCGTGGCCCCGGGCTTGTTGGCCGGGTCGTCCGAGTCCGCGGTCGCGGCTTCGGCGGAGATGCCCGACGTCGGCAGCCCGCCGAGGTCGGTGCGCTCCAGGAGGTTCTTGCCCAGTTTGTCCGAACCCGGAAGTGCGATGGGGTACTGGCCGGTGAAGCAGGCGGTACAGAGGCGTTCGCGCGGCTGCTGGGTGGCGCCGATCATGCCGTCTTCGGAAATGTAGGCCAGCGAATCTGCTCCAATGGCCTGGGAGATTTCCTCGATGGTGGCACCGTTGGCGATCAGTTCAGCGCGGGACGCGAAGTCGATGCCGTAGAAGCAGGGCCACTGGACGGGTGGGGAGGAGATCTTGATGTGGACGGCTGCGGCGCCGGCCTCGCGGAGCATCCGGACGATGGCACGCTGGGTGTTGCCGCGGACGATCGAGTCATCGACTACCACCACGCGCTTGCCGCGGATCACGGATTCGAGCGCGTTGAGCTTGAGCCGGATTCCGAGTTGGCGCAGGGTCTGCGAGGGCTGGATGAACGTACGGCCCACGTAGGAGTTCTTGACGAAGCCGTGTGCGAACGGGATGCCGGATTCCTCGGCGTAGCCGACTGCTGCCGGGGTTCCGGATTCGGGAACCGGGATGACGATGTCCGCTACCTGGGTGTTTTCGCGGGCCAACTGGCGGCCCATCTCCACACGGGACTCGTACACGGAGCGTCCGGCAATCGAAGCGTCGGGGCGTGCAAGGTAGACGTACTCGAAAACGCAACCCGCCGGCGTCGCTTCCGCGAAACGCTGGGAACGGACGCCGCTCTCGTCAATGGCGATGAATTCGCCGGGCTCGATCTCGCGGATGAAGCTCGCGCCGACGGTAGCCAGGGCGGACTGCTCCGAGGCGACAACCCAGCCGCGCTCAAGGCGGCCAAGGCAGAGGGGGCGGATACCGAAGGTATCGCGGGCGGCGTAGAGGGTGCCTTCGTCCATGAACACGAAGCAGAAGCCGCCTCGGATCTTGGGAAGCAGCTCAAGCGCGGTCTGTTCGAGGGTCTTGCCCTCTTCGCCTTCGAGGAGCGCGGTGACCAGGGCGGTATCCGAGGTGTTGCCCTGCTTCATTTCGCCGGTCAACTGACCGCCGTTGAGCTCGAGGATCATTTCCCGGAGCTCAGCAGTGTTGGTCAGGTTGCCGTTGTGCGCGAGGGCAACGGTGCCGGTGGCGGTTGCGCCCAGGGTGGGCTGTGCGTTGGCCCAGTGGCTTGCTCCGGTGGTGGAGTAGCGGCAGTGGCCGACGGCAAGGTGCCCTGTGAGGGTGTTCAGGGTTGTCTCGTCGAAGACCTGGGACACGAGGCCCATGTCCTTGTAGACATTGATGCGCTTGCCGTCACTGGTAGCAATACCAGCCGATTCTTGTCCGCGGTGCTGCAGCGCATACAGCCCGTAATAGGTGAGTTTTGCTACTTCTTCGCCCGGCGCCCAGACCCCGAAGACGCCACAAGCGTCCTGAGGTCCTTTTTCGTCGGGGAGAAGATCATGAGAAAGTTTTCCGTCGCCACGTGCCACTGGTCAATTGTCGCATGATGTTGGCGTGGTACTTTCCCTCACGCGACATTGTGACCGGGATCCTATGCCTCGGCGTCGTCCTCTGTCGGGCTGGGTACGGACTCGACGACGGCACGCCGGGAGCGCCGCACGCTGACCTTGTCCAGGATGAGGGCAGCGATGGCGCCGAGGAGCACGCCGCCAGCGGCGAAGGTCACAAGGAAGAAACCGAAGACCGCGCCGGTGTCGAAACTCTCGTCGCCGGGGATCCCGTACGCCACGAACGCGGCAACGATGATGCCGAGCACCCCGCCCAGGCCCATGAATGGAACGAACTTCGGCGCACGGCGGACCATGATCCCGCGGCGTTCGGGAGCGCCGTCCGCTGACCTGGCGTTGTGCGCCGTGCTGTTATGTGCCGTGCCGCTTTGTGACGTGCCGTCGACGTTCGAGTCCTCAGAAACCATGCCTTCCAGCCTACCGTTTCGAGGAGATTGGCTTGTGGTCTGAAGTCAGACCATTGACAGAATGGTGTGAAGTGGGTCACTATCGATGCGAGCGGTGTCGGCCCGTTCCCCCCTTCCGTTTAGAAAGAGAATAATCATGAGTGATCGTTCTACGGCAGCGAAGGTGCAGGCTGTGCAAGACGCAGATGCTGCGGCCCTCGCCGAGCTTGGCTACAAGCAAGAGCTACATCGCGGCATGTCCGGCTTCTCCAACTTCGCAGTCTCGTTTTCCATCATTTCAATCTTGGCTGGCTGCATTACCTCCTTCAGCATTGCGCTCAAGTCCGGCGGCCCGGCTGCCATCAACGTGGGTTGGCCCATCGTTGGCCTCTTGGTCCTGTGCGTGGCCCTCTCCATGGCCGAAGTTTGTTCGCGATACCCCACAGCCGGTGGCCTGTATTTCTGGGCCGGCAGGCTCGCTAAACGCAACAAGCGGGCCTGGGCCTGGTACGTCGGCTGGTTCAACTTCCTCGGTGAAGTGGCCGTCACGGCAGCAATCGACTTTGGCTGCGCCACAACAATGATGGCTTTCGCGGCGCTGACTTTCGGCGTCGAGCCCACCGCTGGCGGCACTTTCGTGCTGTTCGTCGTCCTGATGATCATCCACGCCCTGCTCAACAGTTTCGGCGTCAAGATTGTCAGTTTCCTGTCCAACGTCTCCGCCTGGTGGCACATTGTGGGCGTCGCGATCATCGTCGCGGCGCTGTGGATCATGCCTACGAGCCACCAGTCCTTCGACTGGACGATGACGGCGTGGCACAACGAAACCGGATTCACCTTCGGGCCGTACGTCTTCCTCATGGGCCTGCTCATGTCGCAGTACACCTACACCGGCTACGATGCTTCGGCCCACGTTGCCGAAGAGACCAAGAACGCCGCCATCGCGGCCCCCAAGGGAATCGTCATGAGCGTCGTGGTCTCCATCATCGGCGGCTGGATTCTGCTCTACTCACTTGTCGCCGCGATCCCGAATGGCTCAGAGGACGGCCTGACCGCCCTTGCTGCAACATCAACCGGTTTGCCGCCGGCACAGATTTTCCTGGATGCACTGGGCAACCCCGGCGTAGCGAAGTTCCTGCTCGCTATCGTGGTTGGCGCACAGTTCTTCTGCGGCATGGCGTCAGTGACCGCCAACTCACGCATGACCTACGCGTTCTCCCGCGACAATGCATTGCCAGGCTCCCGCATCTGGGCCAAAGTCAACGCCCGGAGCGGCACCCCCACAAATTCCATCTGGCTCTGCGTGGGCTGCGCGATTGTGCTCGCCTCACCCGCCCTGTTCAACACAACCGCGTATTTTGCCGTGACGAGCGTCGCCGTCATTGGCCTCTACATCGCGTACATCACCCCGGTGTTGCTCCGCAGGCTCAACAAGAACTTCGTACCGGGCCCGTGGCACCTGGGGAAATGGAGTCCCATCATCAACTGGGTAGCGATTGTGTGGGTTGCCATCATCGTGATTCTCTTCGTTCTTCCGCCCGTCGCAGACATCACCATCGACACCTTCAACTACGCGCCAATCGCCGTCGTGGTCGTCTTCCTCCTCGCCACAGTGCTTTGGTACACCACGGGGCGTCGGACGTTCATGACGAGTGCTGAACAGGAGCATCTGACGATCGACGCGGATAAGCTGCTCAACTAGCACAACCATGGGCCGCCGGCGGTTCTTCGCCGGCGGCCTCCCAGCCAGGAAGGTCGCCATGTTCCTCGTTGAACCGATTGAATCCCCCCTGCTCGAGACGGTATTGCTTCCCGTGCGTGGACACATGGCCTTCGAGTCGTGCGTAGAGCACTTGGGATCGGCAATTCAGTTGGGGATCTTCAAGACTGGGGAACGCCTCCCACCCGAGCGCGACTTGGCCGAGCGCATGCAGGTCTCCCGGGCGACGCTCCGGGAAGCGATCAGCGCATTGCGCGCAGCCGGGTTCGTCACGACCGTCCGGGGGAGGGGCGGCGGAACCATCGTGGAACCGGTCGGCAACGCCCGTCCGCCGGAGCGTCTAGGCAACAAAGACCGGCAGGAGGAAATCAGCGACATCCTCATCTTCCGTTCGGTCATTGAACCCGGGGCCTGCCAGCGGGCAGCCTCGATGCGGCTCAGCGAGGATCAGCGCCGGCTTTTGACAGATTCCCTGGCCGAGGTTGAAAACGCGGGTTCACCGGTGGAATACAGGCAAGCGGACGCCCGCCTTCACCTGGCTTTCTCCGCTGTTGCGGGATCATCTGAACTCAACAAAGCAAGCACCACCATCCAGACCAAGATCCACGAATTCCTCGCGGAAATCCCCTTTCTGCAACGGAACATCGAACATTCAAACCAAGAACATCGATTGATAGTGCAGGCCATCCTCGACGGCGAGCCTGCAGCGGCCCGAAGCGTCATGGAATTGCACTGCGAGTCCACCGCCGCACTACTCAAGGGACTACTGAAATGAGCAGCACCATGAACGACATTTCGAACACCGTTCACCCTCGCAATGACCGTATGCTCACCGTTGAGCAACTCAAAGCGCAGATTGACGAGGGCGCCATAGACACCGTGATTCTCGGCTTCACCGACATGCAGGGCAGGCTTCAGGGGAAGCTCCTCCACGCGCAATTCTTCCTGGATTCCGTCCTGGAGCACGGCACCGAAGGCTGCAATTACCTCCTCGCCGTTGACACCGAAATGAACACCGTGGATGGCTATGACATTTCCTCGTGGGAAAAGGGCTACGGAGACATGCTCTTCGACATGGATCTGGACACCATCCGCGTCCTTCCCTATCGTGAGGGGAGTGCGCTGATCCAGTGCGACCTGTCCATGACCGACGGTACTCCGGTCTCCGTTTCACCCCGCGCCATGCTCAAGCGCCAGACGGCCAAGGCGGCAGAGCACGGTTGGAAGGCACTTGCCGGAACCGAGCTTGAGTTTGTGGTCTACAACGACTCCTACGAGCAGGCATGGGACCTGGACTACAAGCACCTCACACCTGCCAACCAATACAACGTGGACTACTCGCTCCTGGGATCCGGCCGTGTGGAACCACTGCTTCGCCGGATCCGGAACGAGATGTACGCAGCCGGCATGACCGTGGAATCCGCCAAAGGTGAATGCAACTTCGGCCAACACGAGATCGCGTTCAAGTACGACGAGGTGGTCACGACGGCGGACAACCATTCCGTCTACAAGACCGCGGCCAAGGACATCGCCCATGACATGGGCCAATCCATTACCTTCATGGCCAAGCCCAACGAGCGCGAGGGCAGTTCCTGCCACATCCACCTGTCCCTTCGCGGACTCGACGATGAGCTGGTCTTCTGGGACAAGGCCACCGGCGCCCGCACCAAAACCTACGATCACTTCATAGCCGGAGTGCTTGCCACGATGCGGGAATTCACGCTCTTTTACGCTCCCAACATCAACTCGTACAAGCGGTTCGTCAAAGGCTCTTTCGCTCCGACGGCGGTGGCCTGGGGCCTCGACAACCGCACCTGCTCGGTGCGGCTCGTGGGGCATGGCCAGAGCGCCCGGCTGGAAAACAGGCTACCGGGTGGCGATGTCAACCCGTACTTGGCACTGTCGGCCATGCTTGCCGGGGGGCTTTACGGAATCGAAAATGAGCTCCAACTCGAACCGGCAACCCTCGGCAACGCTTATACGTCGGGCGCTCCCACCGTGCCGACGACGATGCGGGAAGCGCGGGACCTGTTCGCCAACTCCGTGATCGCCAAGGAAGTCTTCGGTGAGGAAGTGGTTCGGCACTACGTGAACTACGCCGACGTCGAGCTGGCAGCTTTTGAGTCCGCCATCACGGACTGGGAGCTCCGCCGCGGGTTTGAAAGGCTGTAGGGGATGACCCAGATCCCGGTTCCGGATCCAGTCCGTCGGCCTCGGATCGCCCTGACCACCTACCTGCAAGACGCCAAATGGGGGGTTTGGGACGCGCGGGCAGCGGTGCTGCCGGCAGCATATTTGGAAGCCGTCGTCGCGGCCGGCGGCACCCCCCTGCTGCTGCCGCCTATCGGCACGGATACTTCCGTCCTTGACCTCGTGGATGGGCTCATTGTGGTCGGAGGAGCCGACGTCGACCCCGGAAATTACGACGCCGAGCCTCACCCGAGCACCCGCAGCCAGCCGGCGCGGGACGAGCATGACATCGCCTTGACGCTGGCCGCGTTGGAGAAGGGTGTTCCGCTCTTCGCCATCTGCCGCGGCGCGCAAATCCTGAACGTCGCCCTGGGCGGAAACCTCATCCAGCACGTGCCGGATGTGCTTCCCGACGCCAACTACCAACCCGCTTCCGGGGTTTATGGCGAAGTGGAGTTCGGTACCCGGCCCGGGAGCATCATCGCGGAGCAACTGGGCGAGCGGGCATCGGCACCGGTCTATCACCACCAGATTCTGGACCGGGTTGCCGAAGGCCTGTGCGTCACGGCGTACGCGGCGGACGGCACGGTCGAGGCCGTCGAATCGACCCAAGGAAGCTGGGTGTTGGGCGTTCAGTTCCACCCTGAACAAAATCGTTCCGACGTGCGCCTCTTCGAAGGATTCGTTGAGGCCGCCAGAAGGTACCGGGACGGCGAACTTTATGCTGAGCGCCTCGACCCATCGACGGACTTCAAACCGACAGAAAAGAGCTGGACGTGAGTGCCACGACTTTTGACATCATCAATCCGGCCACCGAGGAATTCCTTCAAACCGTCGAACTGGCATCCCTCGCCGAGACCGACGCGCTGATCGCCCGCGCGGCTGCCGCCTTTGAATCCTGGCGGAAGGTCTCGCCGTCGGACCGGGCACTGCTCTTGCGCCGGTTCGCGGCCGCCGTCGACGCCGATCTGGAGAACCTCGCGCAACTGGAAGTCCGCAATGCGGGACACACGATCGGCAACGCCCGCTGGGAAGCGGGCAATGCGCGCGACGTCATTAGCTACTACTCGGCGGCTCCTGAGCGGCACTTCGGGCGGCAGATCCCCGTTGCTGGAGGCCTCGATGTGACGTTCCACGAGCCGCTGGGTGTCGTTGGCATTATTGTGCCGTGGAACTTTCCGATGCCGATCGCGGCGTGGGGCTTCGCTCCGGCGCTCGCGGCAGGCAACACGGTGGTCCTCAAGCCTGCGGAACTTACGCCCCTGACGGCGATGAGGCTGGGCGAGCTGGCGCGCGAGGCCGGCCTGCCCGACGGCGTGCTGACCATCATCCCGGGGAAGGGCTCCGTGGTGGGGGCGCGCTTCGTGACCCACCCCGCGGTGCGAAAGGTCGTCTTTACCGGGTCTACCGTGGTTGGCAAGCAGATCATGGCCGGTTGTGCTGACCAAGTGAAGCGGGTGACGCTCGAGTTGGGAGGCAAGAGCGCAAACATTGTGTTCGCCGACGCCGACCTTCAGGCCGCCGCTGCAGCAGCTCCCGGTGGTGGGTTCGACAACGCGGGCCAGGACTGCTGTGCACGGTCCCGGATTTTGGTGGAAAAATCCGCCTACGATAGCTTCTTGGAGCTCTTGGGACCCGCTGTTCGGGCCGTCAAAGTTGGCGATCCGGCGGACGAAAGTACCGTGATGGGGCCCTTGATTTCCGCCCGGCAAAGGGAAACCGTCGCGGGCTTTGTGCCCTCGGGAGCGCCCATAGCTTTCCAGGGCGAGGTGCCCGAAGGGCCGGGCTTCTGGTTCCCGCCCACTGTCCTGGCCCCCGACTCCTTCGACGACCCGGCGGTGCGTGAGGAGATCTTCGGACCTGTCGTCGTCGTCGTACCCTTCAACGACGAGGCGGACGCTGTGCGGATCGCCAATGACACCGAATACGGCCTCTCCGGATCCATCTGGACCCAAGACATTGGCAGGGCCTTGCGCGTGGCCCGCGGGGTGGACGCCGGAAACCTCTCGGTGAACTCGCACTCTTCAGTCCGGTATTCGACGCCGTTCGGCGGCTTCAAGCAGTCGGGCCTGGGCCGCGAGCTGGGTCCTGACGCGCTCGATTCCTTCAGCGAAGTAAAGAACGTCTTCATCGCACACTGAACCCACCAAACTTTGGAAGCCCCATCATTCAAGGAGAGAACACCATGACCGAATTCATTTCAAACCGACTCAAGGACCGCACTGCCGTCATCACCGGCGGCGGCAGCGGGATCGGCCTCGCCACGGCAAAGCGTTTCGCCTCGGAGGGTGCCAATGTGGTCATCGCCGATATCGATCCGGCAGCCGGAGGGGCAGCCGCGGCCGCCGTCGATGGCATCTTCGTGAAGGTCAATGTCACTGACGAGCAGGAAGTCATCGACCTCTTCGCCGCCGCCAAGAGCCACTATGGCAGCGTGGATATCGCGTTCAACAACGCCGGCATCTCGCCGCCGGACGATGCTTCGATCCTCGACACCGGAATTGAGGCCTGGCGCCGGGTCCAGGAGGTAAACCTGACGAGCGTCTATTACTGCTGCAAATACGCGCTGCCGTACATGTTGGAACAGGGCAAGGGCTCGATCATCAACACCGCGTCCTTCGTCGCCGTGATGGGTGCGGCGACATCGCAGATCTCCTACAGCGCTTCCAAGGGCGGCGTGCTGGCCATGACCCGCGAGCTCGGCGTTGAATTCGCGCGCAAGGGTGTGCGAATCAACGCACTGTGCCCCGGACCGGTCAACACTCCGTTGCTGAAGGAACTCTTCGCTTCCGATCCGGAGCGGGCAGCGCGCCGCCTGGTCCACGTGCCCTTGGGACGTTTCGCCGAGCCTGAGGAACTGGCCGCTGCGGTCGCCTTCCTGGCGAGCGACGACGCCTCGTTCATTACCGCGTCGACCTTCATGGTTGACGGCGGCATCTCGGGAGCCTACGTCACCCCGATCGACTAGTAGAGCAGTCCACTTCCATCGATTGCTCCGCCGGTTCCTGGCCGGCGGGGCAATCGACGGAAGGGTTAGCTGCCCCGGTACGTGGAGAACGCGAAGGGGCTGAGCAGCAGCGGCACGTGGTAGTGCTCGCCGGCGTCGGACACCGTGAAGCTCAAGTCCACTTCCGGGAAAAAGGTGTCCACGCCTTGAGCCTTGTAATAGGGGCCGGTCGCAAAGTTGAGGCGGTAACTGCCGCCGTCGACCCTTTCAGGGCCCAGGTCCTTGATCCGGCCGTCCGCATCGGTGGTGCCGCTAGCGACGCGCTTCCAGTTGTCGCCGTCGCGCACGGAGAGAACGACGGCGACACCGGCCGCCGGGCGTCCGGATCCGGTGTCCAGGATGTGGGTCGTAATCTGGGAAACGCTCATTTGTTGGACACTCCTTCGTTGCTCGCGCTGGTTTCGCTGATGACGCCAGCGAGGCGCAGCAACGCGATTTCGCGCAACTGGCCCGCCACGATGACGTCTTCTTCTGCCGCGGTGTGGCTCAGGCGCTCTTGGAGGGAGGCCAGGATTTCCTTGGCTGTCCGGCCCGCGGCGCGGATCAGGAAGACGCGGCCGAACTTTGCCTCGTACTCACGGTTGCCTTCGGCCAAAGCGGTGACGACGCCGTCATCGCCGCGGTCGACGCCGGCCTGTTCGGAGCGGGACATCGCGGCTTCGGTGGTCTGGGCCTTGGGCCGTTCGCCGATCCGCGGGTGGTGGGCCATCGCGGCCGCCACTTCGTCCGACGTGAACGGCTCGGCGGTTTCCCGGGCGAAATCGAGCAAGGAGTCCAAGCCGCTGAAGGGGCGCGCATCTGCGACGTGCTCCACCCAACGCTGGATGTCGAGGCATGGGCGGAGGACGCCGATGGCGTCCGCACGGTCCACGCTGTTGAATACTTCAAGCTGCATGCTTGTTCATTCCTCGTGCGAGTGCTGGCATCCATGGTGTTGGCTATGCGGAACTCCGGCGACTCCCGCCGGATGGACCTGCGTGCGTCCGCACTTCAAGTCTTCCACATCATGGAACTGTTATTTCAGCATACGTAATAGTGAATCCAATGACTGCCGTGGTGTCAAGAGAATACCGCACCCCGGTCCTCCCGCCCCTGCGACGCTCGCTCACATATGTTGCTCTTTCCCCCGACGCCCGGAAATTGTCAAGCTGTGTGGAGTCACTGGGCTAGTTTTTGGGGTGTTTTGGTCTGGGGGAGGTTGATCCCGGCGTGTGTGGCGGGGGCCGGTGTGGTGGGTCGTTGGCGGAATCTTCCTGGGTGTCGTTCGTAGTA